>CAYRLL010000053.1:0-4970 GCA_964425115.1 uncultured Desulfovibrio sp.
GGCTTACGGCGGGCATCTATGCGGAACGCTCCGGCCTGCGCAGCATAGTGCTGGACAAATCCATCATCGGCGGGCAGGTGGCTGTGACTCCCGTGGTGGAAAACTACCCCGGGTTCAAGAACGTGGGCGGCATGAATCTGGTGGAAATTCTCACCGCGCATACCCGCGAATACGCCAATGTACGGGAAAACGAGGCGGTGGAAGAAGTTAAGCTTGGCAGGCAGATAGAAGTCTTCACGCCCAAGGCGGTCTATCTGGGCAAGGCGCTGGTCTTTGCCACGGGTTCCCAATGGCGCAGCCTTGGCGTGCCCGGAGAAAAAACGTACTACGCCAACGGCGTTTCCTACTGCGCCTCCTGCGACGGATTTGGCTACCGGGGCAAAAAGGTGCTCATGGTGGGCGGCGGCAACAGCGCGCTCACCGATGCCCTGCACCTGAAAAACCTGGGGGTGGACGTAACCATCGCACACCGGCGCGACAGCTTCCGCGCGGAAAAGGCGTTGCAGGATTCATTGACCCGTGAGAACATACCAGTCATCTGGAACACCACGGTGGAAGAAATTCTGGGCAAGGAAGGACGCGTGACCGGCGCGGTTCTGCGCGATACGGCAGCGGACAAAACCTTCACCTTTGCGTGCGATGGCGTGTTTGTGGCCATAGGCCATGTGGCAAACACGGAACTCGCTTCCCAGATCGGCATTGTTCTGAATGCGGACGGTACCATCAAGGTGGACCGCAGCATGCGCACGAATATTCCCCGCGTCTACGCCGCAGGCGATGTGACCGGGGGCGTACGGCAGATAGTCACTGCCGTGGGAGAGGGAGCCACCGCCGCCCTCTCCGCCTTTGAGGACATACAGAACCCCTACTGGAAAAAGAGCGGTTGACCCTTTCGCCCCTGCGGCGGTTCATGGCAGGAACCGTTGCGGAGCCTCCTTCACGTTTCCGCCGGGACGGTGCGCCGTGCGCTGTTCCGGCGGATTCCTTTCTGCCCGTCCCATATGCCTCCGCCTGCCCCGCTTGCCCCTGCTTGCCCCTGCTTGCTCCCGCTTGCCCCTATTGCTCTGGCATGACGTATGGGCTAGTCAGGGACATGCCTGCCCTAGCACCGCTCATCTCCGTGATCATGCCCGCCTACAACGCCGCCGCCACTGTGCGCGCGGCTGTGGAAAGCGTGCTTGCCCAGACCTGCACAGACTTTGAGCTTATTGCCGTGGACGACGGCTCCACCGACCACACCGCCCGTCTGCTGGAAGCCCATGTCCGGCGTGATGCGCGGGTACGCCTGCTCCGCCTGCCGCACGGGGGCATTGTGCCCGCCCTGAACGCGGGGCTTGAGGCGGCACGGGGCCGGTTCATCGCCCGCATGGACGCGGACGATATCTGCCTGCCCCAACGTCTGGAACGGCAGGCCGGGTTTCTGGAGCAGCACCCTCATGTGGGTCTTGCGGGCTGCCGCGTGCGTTTCGGCGGTGCCCCCGGAGGCTATGCCCGCTATGTGGACTGGATAAACAGCCTGCTCACGCCGGAAGAGATTGCGCTGGAACGGTTCCGGGAATCGCCTTTTGCCCACCCTTCGGTCATGTTCCGCGCGGAACTGGTTGCGGCGCACGGCAACTATGCCGACGGCCCCTTTCCCGAAGACTACGAACTGTGGCTGCGCTGGATGGAAGCGGGCGTGCGCATGGCCAAACTGCCGGAAACCCTGCTGGTATGGAGCGACCCGCCCACGCGCCTTTCCCGCACGGACAGCCGCTACAGCACCGACTGCTTCTATGCCATGAAAACGGCCTACCTTGCCCGCTGGCTTGCCGCCCGCAATAGGTTTCACCCGCGCATCACGGTCATAGGCGCAGGCAAGACCAGCCGCAGGCGCGCCCTGCCCCTGCTGGAACTCGGCATGGAGATAGCGGCATGGATAGACGTGGACCCCCGCAAGATTGGCAACATTGTCCACGGCATTCCCGTGCGGGGCAGAGAGGCGCTTCCCAAGCCGGGAACGGGATTCTTCCTTGCCTACCTCGCCGGGCACGGCGCGGCGGACGAGTTGCGGGAGTTCCTCCATCCGGCGGGCTATGTGCCGGGACGGGACTACCTGCTGGTTTCATAGCCCGCGCCCCGTCACCATTCCGCCGCCGCGCGGTCACTCTCTTTTCACCGTACCTTGCGGCAGATGTCACGCCGGCGTCACCACGCCTTCACGGGGCGGGCGCATCTCAGTAGGCGAAGGGAATTCCATTCCCGGAATCCCGCAGCCATGAGGAGGGACCATGGACACGGCAAGACTTGACGCGGGGGGAATATCAGGCGGCGCGGCAACGGCTTCTGCCCCTGCCCGGAACGGACAATCCGGCACACGCACGGAGCCGGGCACCGGCCCCGGTGCCGAAACGGACACGGAGGCAGACAAACGGCATGGCGACCATGCCGGACTGACCCGCGAAGGCGCAACGCTGCGGGCGGACCTGCATGTGCATTCCCGTTTTTCCACCCGGCCCTCGGAATGGATACTCCAGAAACTGGGATGCGCCGAAAGCTACACCGACCCCATAGCCCTGTACCACACCGCCAGACGGCAGGGCATGGACCTTGTGACCATAACGGATCACAACACCATTGAAGGCGCACTCCAGATAGCCCACCTGCCCGGCACCTTCATTTCCGAAGAAGTCACCGCCTATTTTCCCGAAGACCGCTGCAAGCTCCATGTGCTGTGCTACGGCATAACCGAAACCCAGCACCACGAAATCCAGCGTCTGCGCACAAACGTGTACGAACTGGTGGACTACTTCCTTGAACAGGGCATTCCCCACGCCATGGCCCACGCCATGTACTCGCTCAACGGCAAGCTCACTCCGCGCCACATAGAACGCCTTATGCTGCTGTTCCGCACCTTTGAACTGAACGGCTCGCGCAACAAGGTGCTCAACGACACCCTGTGCGACATCATTGCCTCACTGGACAAAACCCGCGTGGAACGCATGGTCAATGACCACAACCTGCTCCCGCGCATGCCGCAGCCGTGGATAAAGCGGCTCATAGCGGGTTCTGACGACCATTCCTCGCTGAATATCGCCCGCAGCCACACGGTTGTGCGCAACGTGCAGGGTGAAGGGCAGGCCCGGATAAACGATTTTCTGGAAGGCATAACCGACGGTCGCTCCGAGCCGCAGGGCATGGACGCCCAGCCGGAAACCATGGCCCACAACCTGTATTCCATTGCCTACCAGTTCTATAAAAACAAGTGCGGCCTGAGCCGCCACGTAAACCGCGACCTGCTGCTCCGCTTTGCGGACCGCGCCCTTACCTCCTCGCCGGAACCATCGGGCGGGTTCATCACCCGGCTGCACAGCCTCATCGGGTTCCGCCGCGCCAAGCATGTTTTTGCCCGTCCGCCGCGCAGCGTGCAGGGACTGCTGCAAAAGGAAGCAGAAGAAATTATCTGGAACGATGCGGAACTTCGCACCCTCATCAACACGCTGGACAACAGCGGCATGGCTTCCGAGCAGGCATGGTTCCGCTTTGTGAACCACGCCTCTGAAACGGTGATGAAAAACCTTGCGGATTCGCTCATGGGCCACGCGCTGGGCGCAAACCTGTTCAGCGTGTTCAACACCATAGGCTCCGCAGGTTCGCTGTATGCCATGCTCGCACCCTACTTTGTGGCATACAGCCTGTTCACCAAGGACAGAACCTTCTGCACGGAAACCCGCGACCGCTTCATCTTGCAGGAAGGACCGCGCCCCCGCCTGCACATAGGCCACTTTACGGACACCTACTACGATGTGAACGGTGTTGCCCGCACCCTGCAAATGCAGCTGGACATTGCCCACAAAACGGGCAAGCGGCTCAAGGTGATAACCTGCGCGCCGGAAGCCGAGTTCGCCGCCTCTTCCGACACCCGTCCCGGCGTGGTGAACTTCTGCCCCATAGGCACCTTTTCCATGCCGGAATATTCGGAACTGCGCCTCTACTACCCGCCGGTGCTGCGCATGCTGCAATATGCCTACGAGCAGGACTTCACCCACATACACTCCGCCACGCCCGGTCCCATAGGGCTTGTGGCGCTGGCGGTTGCGCGCATTCTGCAACTGCCCGTTCACGGCACCTACCATACCGCCTTTCCCCAGTATGTGAGCATGCTCACGGATGACGCAGGGCTGGAAGACGCCATGTGGCGGTATATGATATGGTATTACAACCAGATGGACCGCGTATACGTGCCCTCGCACGCCACGGGGGAAGAGCTCATCGCCAAGGGGCTGCCGCGCGAGAAGGTGGTATTCTACCAGCGCGGCATAGACACCGAGCGTTTTCATCCCTCCTACCGCAACGGCTTCTTCAAGCGCTACGATCTGGACACCGTGCCGGGCACGGGCGAAATGAAATTCATCTATGTGGGCCGCATCTCGCGTGAGAAGAATATCCACGTTCTCACAGAGGCCTTCCGGCTGGCGGCAACACGGCAGCGCAACGTGCGCCTTGTCATTGTGGGAGACGGTCCCTACCGGGATGAAATGGAACGCGACCTTGCCGGACTGCCCGCCACCTTTACCGGCTACCTCACCGGAGACGACCTTGCCGCAGCCTACGCCTCATCGGACGTGTTTGTCTTTCCCTCCGGCACGGACACCTTCGGCAACGTGGTGCTGGAAGCGCAGGCATCCGGGTTGCCCGTCATAGTGACCGACATGGGCGGGCCCAAGGAAAACCTTATCCCCGGCGTAACGGGGCACATAGTGCCGGAAGGCGACCCCGTGGCGCTGGCAGAGGCCATTCTGCTCATGGCGGGACAGCCCGAACGGCTGGAAGCCATGCGCAAAGCCGCACGGGACTACACGGAAGGACGTTCCTTCGAAGCCTGCTTCATCCACCAGTGGGAGATGTACCGCGAAAAACGGGTGGCGTAGCGCCAAGCCGCCGCTGCCTTTGCGCAACGGCTGTGTGTTCTGAACGGAACGGCCTGCCAT
>CAYRLL010000053.1:5070-20666 GCA_964425115.1 uncultured Desulfovibrio sp.
CCGGCCAGTAACGCTTTTTCCCAGCCGCATTGCCTGCAAGGCACACACAGAAACGGCCCGAACATTCGGGCCGTTTCGCCGGTCGGGGGTAACCGGATGGGAGTAGAGGAGGAGTGTACGGTCTCTAGGTCATGCGGGCCAAGGGGCGGTGGCGGCCACTGTGCAGCCACCACCGTTCAAGGGCGCGGATGGCCTGCCGCTGCGCTTCAGGCGCGGAGGCTATCGTTGCCTGTATGACATCAATCACTGCCTGTGCAGCATGATTGGTTGCGGGGGATATGTTCTTCTGCATATGGGTGTTCATGCGGGCTCCTGATGTTGCCCTGAATAAAGCAGAGACCGTGCCAAAAGCTGTATTCCTTAAATTTCAGGCGATTAGATGCATCGGCCAGTTTCTGTTGTGCAACCGCTTGTGCAGTATTTTGTGCAGGTGTGCAGCTATGTGCGCGTTTTGCGCCATACATGGGCCTTCCCCGGCCCCAGAAGCAGCCCCTGCCCGCCCGCTCCGCCTGCCCGCTTGCACACAGCGGCGGGATGTCGTAGGAAACCGCCATTCCGCGCCATTCCGAAGACAAGGAGAGTGCATGCGTTCTGCCGTCATTCCCCCCATACTGGACCTGACCAAGCAGGTTGTGCGCGCCGCTGTGCGCCCCGGCGACACCGTGGTGGACGCCACCGTGGGCAACGGGCACGACACCCTGTTTCTGGCGGAACTGGTGGGACCGGCGGGCCATGTTTACGGGTTCGACATTCAGGCACAGGCACTTGATGCCGCGCGCACCCGGTTGCAGGCGGCAGAATGCCTTGATCGCGCAACCCTGTTCCACGCCGGTCATGAACAGGCGGGCACCCTGCTGCCTCCCGCCGCGCGGGAAACCCTTGCCTGCGTCATGTTCAATCTGGGCTATCTGCCCGGCGGCGACAAAGCGCGCGTGACCACGCCGCAGGCAACGCTTACTGCTCTGAATGCCCTGCTGACCATGCTCAGACCCCACGGCATTCTTACCGTGCACTGCTACACAGGGCACGAAGGGGGCGCAACGGAAGGCCATGCCGTACTGGAGTGGGCAAGCGGACTGGAGTGGGAGACGCACCGTGTGGCCCGTTACGATTTTTGCAACAAGCCCCGCAACGGGGAGGCGCTGCTGGTTGTGGAACGGGGCTGAAACCGTTCCACAACCGGCACTGACGCTCATTGCGGGCAGGAGGAGATGGTTCCATGCAGGACGAAAAAATTTGGCCGGACACCACGGACGATGATCTCTGGGCAGCGGCCCGGGCGGACATTGAAGCCAAGTATCCCGGCAGGTTCAGCGAAGAGTATATACGCGATGCCTTTGAGCGCACCTGCGCCAAGTTTGATGACTACGTGCCCCTTTCGCGGTTTCTCAAAAAGCTGCGCATGGTCTGCCTGTGGGAACGCCCGCTGGTGCCGGACGAGATTCTCTTTCCTGAAGAATAGGCCGCACACGGCCCGCCGGGAGCCGGAGGGCGCACGGAGCATAAAGCAATTGTCAGCGGTTCGCTAACGGACCACAAGGACACGGCAGGGAGCGGTCTTGAGCACCCGCTGGGTGACGCTGCCCAGCAACAGCCCCTGCAAGGGGTTGGCACCACGGGTGGCCATGACGATCATGTCTACCTTCTCCCGTTCAGCCAGATCGGAAATGGCCTCGGTAGGGGCATGGTCCACCACGCGCTCCATGTAGCGGATGCCGTTATCCTGCAAAATATCGCGGGCGGGCCCAAGCACCCTGTTGGCGTGCTCCGTTACCTCGCGGACATAATCTTCCTTCATCTTCAGGTTGGGAAATACTTCGTTACAGTGCAGAAGCAGTATCTCGGCCTTGAAAATCTTGGCAAACGCGGCAGCCTCGTGCACGGCACGCAGAGAGTGCACCGAACCGTCAACGGGAAGAAGAATTTTCTGGATATCCATGAGCATTCCCCCTGTGCAAGGTGTTATGGTGGACATAGGTATTACGGTACACTGTAACCCATCAGAAGCTTTACGGCAACGGGAAAGCTCCGCAGGCGTTACCGTTCTGATACCGGGCCATGCCTGCGATGCGCCCGCAGGCGCCCGCAGGCGCAGGAAGGGAAGGAAGGAAAGGAAGGGAAAGGAAGGCACCTCCGGCCCGCCGCGTTGACGGAATCACGTCCTGCGCGGTAGGGAGGGGCGGTAACGGAACAACAAACACGAGGCAGTCATGCTCACCTATCCCGCGATGAATCCGGTGGCGTTTTCCATCGGCTCTTACCATATCCACTGGTACGGACTTATGTACCTGCTGGGATTTCTGGCCGCATGGACTCTTGGCAGATACCGCGCCGGACGACCCGGTTCCGGCTGGAACCCTGAAATGGTGGACGACCTTATCACCTACTGCGTGGTGGGGGTGGTGCTGGGCGGCAGGCTGGGGTATGTGCTGTTCTATGACCTTTCGTTCTACATGCAGAATCCGGGGCATCTGGTGCAGATATGGAACGGCGGCATGTCCTTTCACGGCGGCCTTTTGGGTGTTATCGCGTGTTTCTGGCTGTTTGCGCGCAAGCACGGCCTGAGCATCTTTGATATCGGCGACTTTGCCTCGCCGCTGGTGGCACCGGGTATCTTCTTCGGCAGGATAGGCAACTTCATAAACGGCGAATTGTGGGGCAGACACACCACCTCGTCTTGGGGCATGGTCTTCCCGGACGGCGGCCCTTTTCCGCGCCATCCTTCGCAGCTCTATGAAGCCGCGCTGGAGGGCCTGCTCATGTTCGTGCTGCTGTGGGTCTATTCGGGCAGACGCCCGCCCCGCCGCTGCGTTTCCGGCATGTTCCTCATTCTGTACGGCATGTTCCGCTTTTCCGTGGAGTTTTTCCGGGAGCCGGATGCGCATCTGGGCTTTGTGGCGCTGGACTGGCTCACCATGGGCATGCTGCTGTGCGTTCCCATGGTTATGCTGGGCGTGTACCTGTATCTGCGGGGTATACGGCTGGATGAACGCCCCGGCATAGCCCGGTAGGTGCTTGCAGATATTGACAGCCTGTGTTTTTTGTGGAAATGGCATCCTGTTGGAGCACTCGCCGCATGTACGCATCCGGGCTGCGGCGATGCCCGCGAGCTAGTTTGCCAATGGAGGTAGCATGGCCAAGGAAGATGCCATAGAGGTGTCTGGTGTTGTGCAGGAAGCCCTGCCCAATGCCATGTTTCGCGTGACGCTTGAAAACGGGCTGGATGTGCTGGCCCACATTTCCGGAAAGATGCGTAAGTTCTACATCCGCATTCTGCCCGGAGACTCCGTGAAGGTGGAGCTTTCTCCTTACGACCTCACGCGCGGGCGCATCACCTACCGCATGAAATAATCCGCTTCCGGTCATGAGGCATTTTAAGATGCTGCTATGAAGCCGCTTGCCAGAGGACCGGGTGTCCCTGTGCTGGCGGCTTTTGGTGCTTGCCCCGCCTGACGCCCTTCTGTTCACCCTCCGTTTGTGCCGCCCATTGCCCGCTCCAGACCATTGCCAGACCGCTGGAAATAGGCGGCAAAAACGCCAGCCGACCGCTGCATGGCAGCCCCCGAAGCGGCTTCGGGCCTTTGCCCCTCCGCTGCCCGCCCGCTGCCAAACAACTGCCAGACAGCTGCCAGGCCATTGCCAGGCCATTGCCAGACCGTTCCAATCCGCTGGAAACAGGCGGCAATAACGCCAGCCGACCGCTGCATGGCAGCCCCCCGAAACGGCTTCGGGCCTTTGCACCCGCTGCCCGCGCACGGCAGGGCGACCTGCCGCTGCCGTCTGCTTCTGCTGCCAGCCGAATTCCGGCAGCCGCCACCCTCCGCCGTTTCAGCGCCGCTTCAACGCCGTTTCAGGGCCTTTTGTCGCAGGGCATCCCGTGGCGCATTATTCTCCCTGTGCGTGTGCAGAGACGCTACCGGCAGGGCCTTCCATTTTTCAAAAATGTCGACAGTCGTCATCTTTTACGCTAGGAAAAATGTCGACAGTCGCCAATGCAGGCGGCCTTCCGGAAAATCATCCGTCCGACCGCGCCCACTGGCAACACGCGGCGGTTTCTGGCAGTATCGGCAGGAGTCCTTTTTCCGTTCAGTCAAGGTGTAACCACATTCCGCGCGGCAACGGCCCGCATGGGAGGAACAATATGGATACAGGTCTTGATGCGCGCATCGTCGGGCGCGGCAAGGAATTTTTCAAGAGCATCAGCGGCGAGGCACCGTCCATCTTCAACAAGGGCTGGTGGACAGGCAAGGTCATGGACTGGGCCATGCAGAACGAGAGCTTCAAGGTTCAGCTTTTCCGCTTTGTGGACGTGTTTCCCTATCTGAACACCTCTGAATCGCTCTCGCGCCACATCCGCGAATATTTTTCCGGAGAAGACAACGATGTGCCCGCCGTGCTCAAATGGGGCGCGGGCAAGGCCGACGGACTGCTCGGCAAGCTCACCTCCGGCATCATGGAAAAGACCATCCGCACCAACATAGAAGCCATGGGCCGCCAGTTCATCGTGGGACAGGAAACCAAGGAAGCTGTGAAGGGGCTTGCCAAGCTGCGCAAGGACGGGTTCGCCTTTACCGTGGACCTGCTGGGCGAAGCCACGGTGAGCGAAGAAGAAGCCGATGCCTACCGTGACGGCTACCTTGAGGTGCTGGATGCCATAGAGCGCGAGCAGGACAAGTGGAAGGCGCTGCCCGGCAAGGGGAGCGATTCCGCGCTGGACTGGGGCTTCACCCCCAAGGTGAACGTTTCCATCAAGCCCTCGGCCCTCTTCTCTCAGGCCAAGTCTGTGGACGTGGACGGCTCCGTAAAGGGCATTATGTCGCGCCTTGTGCCCATCTACCGCAAGGTTATGGCCATGGGCGGCTTCCTGTGCATAGACATGGAATCGCTCAAGTACCGCGAAATGACGCTGGAACTCTACCGCAGGCTGCGCACCGACCCGGAATTCCGCCATTACCCGCATCTTTCCATCGTGCTGCAGGCGTACCTGCGCTGCACCGACCACGACCTTGCCGACCTGATCAAATGGGCGCGCACCGAACGGCTGCCCATTGCCATCCGTCTGGTAAAGGGCGCCTACTGGGACATGGAAACCGTGGTAGCCAAGCAGAACGGCTGGGAAGTGCCGGTGTGGACCCACAAGCCCGAATCGGACATAGCCTTTGAACGGCAGGCCCGCGTCATTCTGGAAAACCACGATATCTGCTACTTTGCCTGCGCCTCGCACAACATACGCTCCATTTCCTCCGTTATGGAAACGGCGCGCGAACTGAACGTGCCGGACAGCCGCTACGAGTTTCAGGTGCTCTACGGCATGGCCGAACCCGTGCGCAAGGGCCTGCTGAACGTGGCCGGACGCGTGCGCCTGTACTGCCCCTACGGCGACCTTATTCCCGGCATGGCCTACCTTGTGCGCCGCCTGCTGGAAAACACCGCCAACGAATCCTTCCTGCGCCAGAGCTTTGCCGACGGCACGGAGATGGAACGCCTGCTGGAGAACCCGCAGAAAACGCTGGAACGCGAACTTGCCGCCAAGCCCGCGCCCAAGCCTGCCGGGTTCCACGAAGGGGTGGAGGGTATTCCCCTGTTCGTGAACGATGCCATGATAGACTTCACCGTACCCGAAGCACGCGCCGCCTTCCCCTCTGCCATTGCGGACATACGCTCCCGCATGGGCGGCAAGATTCCGCTGTACATTGACGGCAAGGACGTGTTCACGGAAGACGTTATCCCCACCACCAACCCGGCCAACTACTCTGAAAAGCTGGCGGACATCTGCCAGGCCGGTGTTGCGGAAGTGGATGCGGCACTGAACGCGGCGGAACGCGCCTTCTACATATGGCGTGACGTTTCGCCCGAAGACCGCGCCAACTACCTGTTCAAATCCGCTGAAGTGGCCCGCAGAAAGGCCTACGAGCTTTCCGCATGGCAGATTCTGGAAGTGGGCAAGCAGTGGGATCAGGCATTCCACGATGTGGGCGAGGGCATAGACTTTCTTGAATACTATGCCCGCGAGATGCTGCGCCTTGGCCGCCCGCGCCGTATGGGCCGTGCTCCCGGCGAACACAACCAGCTCTTCTATCAGCCCAAGGGCATCGCGGCGGTCATATCGCCGTGGAACTTCCCCTTCGCCATCTCCATCGGCATGGCTGCCGCAGCCATTGTCACCGGCAACCCCGTGGTGTTCAAGCCTTCCTCCATCAGCGCGCGCGTGGGCTACAACCTTACCGAGGTCTTCCGCGAGGCAGGACTTCCCGCAGGGGTCTTCAACTTCTGCCCCGGACGCAGTTCCGTCATGGGCGACTACCTTATCGAACACCCCAAGGTGAGCATGATCTGCTTCACCGGCTCCATGGAAGTGGGCCTGCACATCCAGAACAAGGCCAGCGTGGTCCAGCCCGGACAAATGCAGTGCAAGCGCGTTATCGCGGAAATGGGCGGCAAGAACGCCATCATCATCGACGACGATGCCGACCTTGATGAAGCCGTGCTGCACGTGCTCTACTCCGCCTTCGGCTTTCAGGGGCAGAAGTGCTCGGCCTGC
This sequence comes from uncultured Desulfovibrio sp., assembly GCA_964425115.1. Classification (GTDB taxonomy): domain Bacteria; phylum Desulfobacterota; class Desulfovibrionia; order Desulfovibrionales; family Desulfovibrionaceae; genus Halodesulfovibrio. Next base: position 11,612 of record CAYRLL010000053.1, read on the forward strand.
TCGCGCGTCATTGTGGTGGAGCCCATCTACGAGCGGTTCGTCTCGCGCCTGATCAAGGCAGCAGGCGACATAAAGATAGGCCCCTCCGAAAACCCGGCCAACTACATGGGCCCGGTAGCGGACGTGACCCTGCAGAAGAATGTGAACGAATACATCAAGGTGGCCGAGCAGGAAGGTACCATTCTGCTCAAGCGCACCGATATTCCGGCAGAAGGCGCGTATGTGCCGCTGACCATTGTGGGCGACATCCAGCCCCACCACCGCATCGCGCAGGAAGAAATCTTCGGCCCCGTGCTGGCGGTGCTGAAGGCCAAAACCTTTGACCATGCGCTGGAAATTGCCAACGGCACCCGCTTTGCCCTTACGGGCGGCGTGTTCTCCAGAAGCCCCGAGCATCTGGAAAAGGCCCGCAGGGAGTTCCGCGTGGGCAACCTGTACCTGAACCGCAACAACACCGGCGCGCTGGTGGAACGGCAGCCCTTCGGCGGATTCAAGATGTCCGGCGTAGGCTCCAAGACCGGCGGCCCCGACTACCTGCTCCAGTTCATGGACCCGCGCTGCGTGACGGAAAACACCATGCGCCGCGGCTTTGCCCCCATTGAAGAGGACGACGACTGGATCGCGTAGCGGCACCAGACCGGAGACGCATGAAAACACAGAAGGGCCGGACGGCAGTTGTCGTCCGGCCCTTTCTTACGTTGGCCGCATTTTTTTACGACCTTGCCATGCAGCACCGGATGCTCCAGAATGACCGGCAAAGATAACGCCACACCAAGGAAGCCGCGACGTATGAACCCAACACCGGAAGACACGGCAGGGTTGCCGTGCCGCCTGCCCGCCCGCCTGCCCGTCCGTATGCCCGTCCGCATGTCTCTCTGGCTGCTGCTCTGGCTGGTCTTCAGCATGGCGGTACCCGTGTGTGCCGCCATGGCGGAAGACAACGGTTACCGGACCATCACGTCCGCAGAGGCCAAGGCGATACTGGAGAGCGGAGCCGGGTACGTTCTGCTGGATGTGCGCACGCCCGAAGAATTTGCAGGCGGACACATCCGGGGGGCACTGCTGCTGCCCTATACGGAAATACGGGAACGGGCCGCGCAGGAGCTGCCGGACAAGGATATGATCATTGTGCTCTACTGCCGGAGCGGCAGACGAAGCGCCATAGCCGCTGCGGAACTGGTACGCATGGGCTACGCGAACGTATATGACGCGGGCAGCATCTACGACTGGCCGCAGGAAGACATAGTACAATAAACAGCGGGGGACAGGCGCATTTCGCCCGTCCCCCGCTTCATTCCGTTCCTGCGGCCCGGTTGCAACCGGATAGTGAAGGTTGCACCCCAATATCGGGAGCTGCAACCGGATACCGGGGATTGCAACCGCGCAAAAGACTGCTGCAACAGGATTCCCGCAGCGTGGAAGCTCCCCGGAGGCAGCCTGCCCGCGCGGTTCCCCGCGCTACTGCTTCTTGTTCTCGTGGTCCAGCGCCATTTCCACGGCTTCGCTGAACAGGTCGAAGGGCAACGCCCCGCGCACCACGATGTTGTTCACCAGAAAATACGGCGTACCGCTGAAGCCCAGTTCCTGTGCCTCGCGGATATCTTCGTCAATGATGGCCTTCACCGCGCTGCCCTTGGCATCGGCGGTCAGACGGGCCACATCCAGCCCCACGGCCTCTGCGGAAAACCGCAGAAACTCCTCGCCCTGTGCGGACAGCGCGGCCCTGCCGGCGAACACGGCATCATAGAACTGCCAAGCCTTATCCGCATTCTGCATGGAAGCCGCCACAAAATACTCGGAGGCCGTGCGCGCATGTTCGTGGCTGGCAAGGGGGAAGTTCTTGAAGACAAAGCGAAGCGTGGAGCCGTAGTGCTTGAGCATGCTGTTCACGGTAAAGGCGGCCTGCTCGCAGTACGGGCAGGTGAAGTCGGAATAGGCCACGATGGTCACGGGGGCATCCGCGCCGCCGCGCGTGATGCGGTTTTGCAGGTTCACGTTCTTGGGAACGTCCAGATCGGCCTGCCATTGGGTTGCCACGGTTCTGCGCTGGGCTTTCTGCGAGCCTTCGCGCATGATGAGAAAAAGTTCTTCGCTGTGCTCGCGCAGCACATCCATAAGCACTTCCGGGTGGTCGCGCAGCACAGATTCCACCTGTGCCTTCACCGCGGCATCGGCGGCATTGGCCTGTACGGTCAGTCCCGGCAGAGGCAGGGCAAGGGCGGCGGCAAGCAGGGCAGCGGCAAGTATTTTTGTGGACATGACGTCTCCGGGATATAACGTGGTTAAGGAAAAGGCGTACCGTTGCCTCCGGCCTGTGAATACGGTGTGTGCGCGTCGCGGAAAGGGTCAGGACAGAGCCTTTGGAAGGCATTCGGCTCCGGCCCGAAGGGAATACGGCAACGCTGCAGACAGCCGCGCCTCTACAGCCCGGTCCGGCAAACAGTTTTGCCCTTGTACCCGCAGAAGCGGCGTCTGGCAAGGAGATGCCGCGTTGCGGCTATTTACAAGCACACGGCGCGGGAGTAGCATTCTGCAATGATCATACGCTGCATCATAGTGGACGATGAGCCACCCGCGCGGGATGAATGGGAATACATCCTCTCCCGCATGGAGGGCGTGGAAGTCGTGGCCACGGCTCCTTCCGCCTCGCTCGCTCTGGAAGCCATCTACAGGCACGAGCCGGACCTTGTGTTTCTGGACATAGAGATGCCCGGCGGCAACGGGTTTACCGTTGTGGAGCAGCTCATGGACATGGAAGACCCCCCGCTGGTCATCTTTGCAACAGCCTTTGACCAGTACGCCATACGGGCCTTTGAGGAAAACGCCATAGACTACATCCTCAAACCGCTTGAAGAGGCACGGGTGCGCAAGGGGCTGGACAAGGTGCGGCAGAGGCTGTCGGGCAGCATACGGAAAGACGATGCGCGGCAGCAGCCTGACACGATGAGGAATGATGCACCGTCTTCTCCTTCCTACGCGGAAACACCGGAAGGAATGGCAACAGCTCAGGGCAGCCTGGAGCACCTGCTGACCCGTATGGGCCAGCGGGCGTCTTTTACCCGCATTTCCGTGGAAAGCATGGGCCGCGTGCTGCTCCTGCAACCGCAGGATGTCTTTTTCTGCCGGGCGGACGACAAGAAGGTGTGGGCATACACCCGGACAGACAGGTTCCTGTGTCACGGCCCGGTCAATATGGGAAGGCTGGAAGACCGCCTTGAACCGCACGCCTTTTTCCGCGCCAACCGGAGCGATCTGGTCAATATGGAGCGGGTGCGGGAATTCGCCCCGTGGTTCAACGGTAAATATACCATGATCATGGACGATGCTGTGGGCACGGAAATAGTGGTCAGCCGCAGCAGGGTTAAGGCATTCAAGGAACGGCTCGGGCTGTAGCGCGTTATCCGCTCCTTGCACGGAGCACGCGCCTGCGCCCGCCGTGACAGAGAGATATTTCCCCGTGCCCGCAGACAGCACGGGGGCGAAGAGGTTTTTCGCATGACAACGGAAGTTTTGCTCGGCGTGCTTATTGAACGCTTCGGGCTGGTGGTGGCGGCGGCCTTTCTGCTGCTCTCCCTGCGGCCGCTGGCGCGGTTTGGCGGCTCGCACTCCTCTTCGGTGAACACGGCGTTCTATGTGGTGTTCTTCGGACTGTTCGGCATACTCGGCACATACAGCGGCAACGACATTCACCAGTCTGTCGCCAACCTGCGCGCCATGGCCGTTATTACCGGCGGCCTGTTCGGCGGCCCCGTGGTGGGAGCCGGGGCGGGGCTTATTGCCGGGCTGCACAGAAATCTCATTGATATCGGCGGATTTTCAGCCATTCCCTGCGGGCTGGCCACCTTTCTGGAAGGGCTTGCTGCCGGTCTGGTGGCCCGCAAGATGGGCGATGGTCTGGACTGGCGCGCGGCAGGCATTCTGGGGCTGGTAGGGGAATCGGTGCACATGGGACTGGTGCTGCTGCTCTCGCGCCCGTTTGAAGACGCCCTGCATCTGGTGCAGATCATCGGCATGCCCATGATAGTGGTGAACACGCTGGGGGCCATTCTCTTTGTGCAGATCATCAATGTTGTCTTCAAGGACCGCGAGAAGCGCGATTCCGACATGGCGGAGCAGATTCTGGCCATTGCCAACCAGACCGTCTCGCACCTGCGCGGGGGCCTGAATGCGGAATCTGCCCGCGAGACCGTGCGCATCATCTTCGACGGTATTCCTGTGACGGCGGTGTCCATTACCGACGACAAAACCATCCTTGCCCATATCGGCAAGGGCGACGACCACCACAACGCCGGGGCGCCCATAAACACCATGGGCACCCGCAAGGTGCTGGAAACGGGGGAACCCGTTTTTCTGAACGCCCCGGAAGACATAGGCTGCCGGCATGCCGGATGCCCCCTGCATTCCGGCATTGTGGTTCCCCTGCGCAAGGGAGACCGCATTGTCGGCACGCTCAAGTTCTACGGCTCCAAGACAGACCCGCTGGACCGCATACGCTACGAGCTTGCCAAGGGGCTGGGCAGCCTCTTTTCCACCCAGCTGGAGCTTGAAGATCTGCATCTGCAGACCCGCATGCTGGCCCATGCGGAGATCCGCCGCCTGCAGGCGCAGATAAACCCGCATTTTCTGTTCAACTCGCTGAACACCATTGCCGCCTTCTGCCGCACCAATGCGGACAAGGCGCGGGAACTGCTGCTGGATCTTTCGCGGTACATGCGGCGCAACCTTGATTCCAGCCGGGGGTTCATTCCTCTTTCCGACGAACTGCAGCAGGTGCAGGCGTATCTTGCCATTGAGCAGGCCCGGTTCGGCGACCGTATCCGCGTGCAGATGGACGTTTCCGAAGGCTGCGAGGACTGGCCCGTGCCCCCGCTGCTTATCCAGCCCATCGTGGAGAACGGCGTGAAGCACGGTATTTCCCGGCGCGAGGAAGGGGGGCTTATCAAGCTCACCATTGCCCGTGAAGGCGAGGAACTGCGTGTAGCCGTGGAGGACAACGGAGTGGGCATGCGCCCCGAGCAGGTACGCAAACTTTTTGAGCAGAGCGACATGGAGTCTGCCTCGGAAGGCATAGGCGTTATGAACTGCCATCATCGTCTGGCCCGCATGTTCGGGCCGGAATACGGCCTGCGCATAGACAGCATGCCCGGAGAGGGTACGCAGGTTCTGTTCCGCATTCCCCGCATGGCCACGCTGCATTAACAGACCGGAGGGGGAGTTTTTGCATCCGGAGGCAATGCTGCTTTTTTCAGCGACCTGCCAAGGTCAAACCGCACAGGAGAACGAATGCGTCTGGTTTCCTGGAACGTGAACGGGTTCAGGGCAATTTGCAAGAAACCCGAATGGAGTTGGTTCACCGCGTGCAACGCGGACATTATCGGATTGCAGGAAACCAAAGCCACGCCGGAACAGGTGGATGAGGCAGACAGAAATCCGCCCGGCTACCAGAGCTTCTGGTTCGCTGCAGAGGTCAAGAAAGGCTATTCCGGCACGGCGGTGTTCAGCCGCCCGGCCCCGCTTGCCGTAACCTATGACCTGCCCTGCGCGGACTATTCGGGCGAAGGCCGGGTTATTCATCTGGAATACCCCGCCTTTCACTACTTTAACATCTACTTTCCCAACGGGCAGTCCGGAGAAGACAGGCTGCGCTACAAGCTGGGCTTTTACGATGCCTTTCTGGACCATGCCCAGCGGCTGCGGCAGTTTAAGCCCATTGTGGTGTGCGGCGACTTTAACACCGCCCACCACCCCATAGACATAGCCCGCCCCAAGGAAAACGAGGGCACCTCCGGCTTTCTGCCCATTGAACGGGCATGGATGGACAAGCTGGTGGCACACGGCTACGCCGACACCTTCCGCCTAGTGCACCCGCAGGCTGCGGACATGTATTCGTGGTGGTCATACAGGTTCAAGGCACGCGAACGCAACGTGGGCTGGCGCATAGACTATTTCTTCGTCTCGGAGGAGCTGGTTCCCGCCGTGCGCGATGCATGGATAGAGATGGACCAGTTCGGCTCCGACCACTGCCCTGTGGGGCTGGAGCTGAACGTATAACCGGCAGAAGCCCCTTACCGGAAGACGAAACGCCCCCGGCATTTATTGATATGCCGGGGGCGTTTGTGATTTCTGCGGGCGCTCTGTGCGCCCTGCGGCAAGACTGTGCGCAGGACTCAGGCGTGCGCGGTGTAATCCGCTTCACACACATTGCCCAGAATGTGGTTGAGCGCTTCCGACAATTCGTCCGCAAGAATGGGCAGGTCGCTCAGCAACTGCACAACCTCGGTCACGGATGCATTTTCGGAAACAGGCAACCCTGATTCACGGGCAAGGCGCACCAGTTCTTCCCTGTTTGCGTTCAAGGCGTTCATATGGTCATCCTCCTTTTCGTCCGCTCCCCTGCCGCGATGCGCGCCCACACACGTTCCGGCGGGGGGAAGTTTTTCCCTTAGCGTCCGTTCCGGTTTCCGTCAAGCCGTTACGGACGCCAAAAGCCCGGCCCGCAACGGATTGCGGCTGTGCGGGCCGCACATCTGCAACGGCCGACTATTGTGCGCTCAACCAGTACGATCTGAATTGACACGGCCCTGTGCATCTGACAGGTATATGAGCATTGTCAGGGGATTTAATCGTCGGGAGTGCTCTTGCCGCGCGTTTCCAAAGGAGACGGGTAACACGTGCGGATACAGGCGCATACTCGGCGGTACGGCATCGCGCCGCGCTGCCGACCCTGCTGTCAGGCTTACCCTGCGGCGGGGATTCCACGCCATATCCCGGCAGGCCTACCGGTCCGGTAATATCCGGGCAGGATACACGGCGGGGCAGGCCCCTTGCGGGCACGCCCACTGTCTATGGCTGTTGCATGGAACAATGAACCGAGACAGAGGAGGTTGGTGCACATTCAGGACCCTCCGCACAATGCCGCCCTGCGTCATGCGCGGTGTGGTCTGTTCCGGCATGAAACAGGTCGCGCCGGAACTGTGATTGGTACCCTGTTGCATCCGCATGAGGATGCCCGCACGGAAGACTAGTTGCCATGTCCCCGTGCGGTAAACGCGGCAGCCGGTAGACGAAGGACCGGCCCGCGTTCGTTGTGGAGGAGTTTTCCGTCCGCGTATGCGACGGAAAAAATGTTTTCTGCACATGTACCACCGGGCGGAGACCGGCACGGTACGCAACGAAAGATATCGTCTGGTTTGCAAAGGCCTCCCCCTGTTGGCGCTAGGGGAGGCCTTTCCCTTTGCGGGTTGCCGTCTTCCGGCGCTTTGCCGTTGCGTTTATGCGCAAAACCTGTTGACCGGGCTGGCGCAATGCGCCTATCCCTTGGCAGTGAACATGGCGCTGGCCGCCGGTGCGGCGGAACAGATAATCGGGCCAGCCTCTGGTCCATGCATATTCAGGGATTGCAAGGAGTGAGACTATGCAGAGAACGCCCATTGCAGATGCGCTTAACGCGCAGGAAGCACAGACGCGGATAACGGTGTGCGGCTGGGTGCGCACCCGCCGCGATTCCAAGGGCTTTTCGTTTCTTGAAATCAATGACGGTTCGTGCCTCATGAACATGCAGGTCATCATTGACGAAACCGTTCCCACATACAGCATTATCAAGGACGTAAGCACGGGGGCTTCCGTGCAGGTAACGGGCGAACTTGTGGAGTCTCCGGGCAAGGGGCAGAAGTGGGAGGTGCGCTGCACGGAGCTTACCCTTTTCGGCACTGCGGACCCGGAAACCTTCCCTCTCCAGAAGAAAAGGCACTCCGACGAATTTTTGCGCACCATCGCGCACCTGCGCCCCCGCACCAACAAATACGGGGCCGCGTTCCGCATCCGTTCTGAAGCTGCGTATGCCGTGCATTCCTTCTTCCGCGAGCGCGGGTTCTTTCATGTGCACACGCCCATCCTTACCGGCTCGGACTGCGAAGGCGCGGGGGAGATGTTCCGCGTGACCACCCTGCCCGTGCAGGGAATTTCCAAGCCGGAGAACGGCAACTGGTTTGAAGACGACTTTTTCGGGCGCGAGAGCAACCTTACCGTTTCCGGGCAGTTGGAAGCCGAAATGCTCACCATGGGCATGGGCAGGGTATACACCTTCGGCCCCACCTTCCGTGCGGAGAACTCCAATACGCCGCGCCATGCAGCGGAATTCTGGATGATTGAGCCGGAAATGGCCTTTGCGGACATTCAGGATGACATGGACCTTGGCGAGGACATGACAAAGTACGTGGTGCGCCACGTGATGGAGCACTGCGCCCCGGACCTGAACCTGTTTGCCAGCTTTGTGGACAAGGAGCTTATGGGACGGCTGGAAACGCTGGTACGCGAGCCCTTTGCACGCATTACCTACACAGAGGCCGTGGATATTCTGCTCGCCTCCGGAAAGGACTGGGAGTTCCCCGTTTCGTGGGGCTGCGACCTGCAGACCGAGCATGAGCGCTATCTGGCAGAGGAACACTTCGGCAAGCCGGTGATTGTGCGCGACTATCCCAAGCAGATTAAAGCATTTTACATGCGCCTGAACGATGATGATAAAACCGTTGCCGCCATGGACGTGCTGGTGCCGCGCATAGGTGAGCTTATCGGCGGCTCTCAGCGTGAGGAGCGGCTGGATGTGCTGGAAGCCCGCATCCGCGAAATCGGCCAGAACGTGGACGATTACTGGTGGTATCTGGATGCCCGCCGCTTCGGCACCGTTCCCCACGCAGGGTTCGGCATGGGCTTTGAGCGGCTGCTTATGCTGCTTACCGGCATTACCAACATCCGCGACGTGATCCCCTTCCCGCGTACGCCGCGCAACATCGATTTCTAGCCTCTGCCGCAAAGAAATTCCCTGCAAACATAATCCCCCGGACACTACGGTGCGCCGGGGGATTTTGTTTTCATGGTATCGGGCGAGCTTGCCGACGGCATAGGTTCAGGCACGCGCAGGTTCCGTGCCCTTGGCGGATGCAGGAGGACATGCATCAGCAGGCAGACACGACAGACGCATTAAGCAGCGTTGTTCTTTCGCCTGCCTACGAACAGCAAAGCTCCTGTAAGCGCCGTAAAGGGTGCCACAAGCACC
>CAYRLL010000054.1:0-7617 GCA_964425115.1 uncultured Desulfovibrio sp.
ATCTGTTCTTCCGAAACATTAAGCTTTTCGGAGAGCATGGCCGAATCAGGTGAAAATCCCTGCGAGATAAGCCTCTGGCGCTCCTTGTTCAGATTGTAGAACAGCTTGCGCTGGGCCTGTGTGGTCCCTATCTTCACCAGCCGCCAGTTATCCATGATGAATTTAAGGATATAGGCCTTTATCCAGAACGAGGCATAATAGGAAAACTTAATACCCTTTTCGGGATCGAACTTATGCACTGCGCGCATGAGTCCCACGTTGCCTTCCTGCACAAGGTCAAGCACGTTCTGCATCCAGCGGCGCTGGAAATCCATGGCTATTTTCACGACAAGGCGCAGATGCGAAGAGACAAGGCGGAAGGCGGCGTCCTGATCACCCTCGTCCTGCACCTTGCGTGCAAGCTGAAACTCTTCGTCCGGCTTGAGCAGAGGAAATTTGCTGATTTCACGCAGATACAGGTGCAGGGAATCCTTGGAAGAGGCCTTTTCGGGGGCAAGGGCAAAAGGAACAGGTGCGAGCGAGCTCTCCAGATCAATGGTGGCGTCATCGTCCAGATCGATGAACTCCTCATCAATCTCCAGAGAGTCATCCTCTTCCTCTTCCGGTCCGTCCAGCACCTCAACTTCGGTTTCTTCGTGTTCCGGGAGTATATCTTTTTTCTGGGAATTTTTGGATTTGGTCATTGTTTCGTCTTGTTGGAAATCTCGGATGCTTTGGCCGGACGCTGAACGCGATAGGCATAACATATGAATGGTATAGTTTTCGTTTGTCCTTTTCAATGTTTTTCAGTAGACCGGATCGGGCAATGATCATGAAGGGTTCCCGGTTGGCGCGCGTTGCTGCCGGAGAACGGGTAACGATAATACGCTTTCTGCCGAGGGATTGCACGTGCTTGATTTCAGACGGGCCTTACACGAAGGACGTTTTCTTTTTTTTGACGGCGGCATGGGAACCATGCTGCAGGCAAGGGGTCTGCCGGCGGGCGTGAGCCCGGAAATGTGGTGCCTGTCCAACCCGGACGTGCTCAAGGGCATCCATCTGGATTACGCCCGCGCCGGTGCCGATGTGCTCACCACAAATACCTTCGGCGGTACACGGTACAAGATGCCTGCGGGAACGGATATCCCCGGTTTCAACCGTGCCATGGCCCACGCCGCGCGCCGTGCTGCGCAGGAGGCTGGCCGCCCGGTGTTCGTGGCGGGCAGTGTCGGGCCCACGGGACATTTCCTCAAGCCGTTGGGCGATGTGGACTTCCACGAGCTGGTGGATGCCTTCAAGGAACAGATGCGCGGACTGGTGGAAGGCGGGGTGGACCTCATCCTTCTGGAAACCCACTTTGATATAGCGGAGTTGCGCGCCGCCATTGTTGCCGCGCGCGAGGTCTGCGATCTGCCCGTGGGCGCATCCATGACCTTTGAAAACGGCGTAAGCCTCACAGGCAGCGCTCCGGATGTGTTCGTCGAAACCGCAGTCAACATGGGCGCGGATCTTGTGGCCACCAACTGCAGTGCCGGACCAGAGCAGATGGTGGCCGTGGTGGAACGCATGCTGGAAGTCTCCTCCGTTCCCGTGCTGGTCATGCCCAACGCCGGGCTGCCGGAACTGGATGCGTCGGGCAGCACGGTCTTCAGGCTCAATCCGGCTTCCTTTGCCGAACAGACCCGGCGGTTTGCTGAAATGGGCGTGCGGTGCATGGGCGGATGCTGCGGCACCACGCCGGATCACATCGCCGCACTCAGGCAGGCCGTTGCGGATGTGCCGTGTCAGCCCGTGCGTGCGCCGCAGGGGGGAATGGCGGTCACGTCCCGCGCCGCGCTGGTCCGGTTCGGCGAGCGGTATCCCGTGCGTATCATCGGCGAGCGCATAAACCCCACGGGCAAAAAGCAGCTCATTGCGGAATTGCAGAACGGCCAGTTCACCTCCTGCATGATGTTCGTTCAGGAGCAGGTCGATTGCCATGCGCCGCTGCTGGATGTGAACGTGGGCGCGCCCATGGTGGATGAAACAGTCCTTCTGCCGGAACTTGTGGGACGCATCGTCTCGCAGTATCCCGTGCCGCTGGCGCTGGACACTTCCAACATGGACGCGCTGGAAAATGCCCTTGCCATGTATCCTGCCTCGCCCCTTGTGAACTCCATCAGCGGCGAACCGGGGCGCATGGAGCGGCTCGGCCCGCTCTGCCGCAAGTTCGGCGCACCGTTCATCCTGCTGCCCCTCAAGGGCCGCAAACTGCCCGTGGCGGCACCGGAACGCATCGCCATCATAGAAGAGCTGCTCGCGCAGGCAGATGCGCTGGGCATTCCGCGCAGGCTCATCATGGTAGACGTGCTGGCGCTGGCGGTTTCCTCAAAGGCAGAAGCAGCCAAGGCGTGCCTGGAGACCATCCGCCACTGTACGCGGGAACTGGGGCTGCCCACCACCATCGGGCTTTCAAACATCTCTTTCGGCCTTCCCGCGCGCGGGCTGCTGAACAGCACCTTCCTTGCCATGGCGGCTGCGGAAGGGCTTTCCTCATGCATCGCGCACCCCGGCAACGCTCGCATACGCGAAACGCTCGCTGCGGCAGAAGTGCTGCTGGGCAGGGATGCAAACGCCGCCCAGTTCATCGCCGACTATGCGGAATGGAAGCCGGGCAACGCTACTGTCGCGGGCGGAGGAGCCGTCTCCACTGGTGCCGCCGCCACGGCGTATGAAGCGGTGGTAAAGGGAGACAAGGACAACGTGGTGGACCTTGTCCGCAAGGAGCTGGAAGGGGGCAAAACCCCGTTCGAGGTGGTTAACCGGCTGCTCATCCCCGCCATTACCGAAGTGGGCGGAAAATATGAGCGCAAGGAATACTTTCTGCCCCAACTGCTGCGGTCGGCAGAAACCATGCAGCACGGGTTCGCCTATCTCAAGCCCATGCTGGAAGAATCAGGCGAATCCGGGGTAAAGCCCACCATCGTCATGGCAACGGTGGAGGGTGATATCCATGATATAGGCAAAAACATCGTCTGCCTCATGCTCGGCAATCACGGGTTCAACGTGGTGGACCTCGGCAAAGACGTGAAGGCGCAGGCCATAGTGGATGCCGCCGTGGAGCACGGTGCCGGCATCATCGGCCTTTCCGCCCTCATGACCACCACCATGGTGCGCATGCAGGATACGGTCGACCTTCTGCGCGAGCGTGGCCTCGGCCATATAAAGGTCATGGTCGGCGGTGCCGTTGTCACGCAGGCATTCGCAGACGCCATCGGGGCGCACGGTTATTCCGTGGACGCCGTTTCCGCGGTGCGCATCGCGCAATCGTTTGTCGCAGCGCCATAGGAGTCATTTCATGGTGTATCATAGTTCTTGTTCAGAAAGCGCGCGGCCCCGCAGGGGGCTTCTTTTCCGGTGGGCAACCATGTTCTGCGCGCTGGCGCTTGCGTTGTTTCTGGGAACCGGGTGTGCTCAGGCAGAAAAGGAACCTCTCAATGCGGTGGAAGAGATTTCCGCCTCCGACCTGCTCACCAAAATCCGGGCAGAGCGCGGCAAGGTTGTGGTGGTCAATTTCTTCGCTTCGTGGTGCCCGCCCTGCAAGGTGGAGATACCGGAGCTCATAAGCCTGCGTAAAGAAGTCAGCGAGGAGCACATGGTGCTGCTCGGCGTTTCCGTGGACGAGAATCCGTCGGAACTGCACGCCATGGTGGCCCGTGCGGGTTTCAACTATCCCGTATTCAGGGCCAAGCAGGATCTGCCGTCCGTCTTTAACATATCCTCCATTCCCCGCCTGCTTATTTATGATACCAGAGGCGCCTTGGTGGTGGACCATGTGGGCGTGGCCGATATGGCATCGCTTTCCGCCAAGGTTGACGAACTGAAGGGGAACAACTAGATGGGCAAACCCTATATCCGCAAGGCCCGCATGCAGGATGTAAAGGCAGTGCACAAGCTGCTCATGGAATGTTCGGGGCAGGGGCTGCTGCTGCCCCGTCCGCTGAACCAGCTATACGGGCACCTGCGCGAGTTTTATGTGGTAGACCCTGATGATGGCGGCCCCATTCTGGGCTGCTGTGCCCTCGCCATTGTGTGGGACGGCCTTGCGGAGGTGCGTTCCCTGGCGGTGGATGAACGGCTGAGAGGGCAGGGGTTCGGACGCAAGCTTGTGGAGGCGTGTCTGAGCGAGTCGCTCACGCTGGGTATTTACAAAGTCTTCACTCTCACCTATCAGGACTCCTTTTTCAGGAAAATGGGATTTGCAGAGGTTTCCAAGGATGTGCTACCCCAAAAGGTGTGGGCAGACTGCATCAATTGCCCCAAATTCCCGGAATGTGATGAAATTGCCATGCAGATCGATCTGTAGCGTCGCACATGGAGCGTGACGGAATGATAGTCAAGGAACTGAGAGTGGTGTATGACGAGGCGGCTATAGACAAGCGCCTCACTGAGCTTGCCGCGCAGATAAACAGCGATTACGCGGAAGGCGAACTGGTGGTGGTGTGCGTGCTCAAGGGCGCATTCATGTTCTTTTCCGATCTGGTCAAACGCATTACCGTGCAGCCGGAAGTGGACTTTGTGCGGTGCGCAAGTTACGGAAAGGGAACAAGCAGCACCAAAACCATATCCTTTACAAAGGATCTGGAAGTATCCATCGAAGGCAAGCACGTGCTTGTGGTCGAAGATATCGTGGATACCGGGCATACCATGGCGTTTCTGGTGCGCCAGCTTGAGGCGCGCGGAGCCAGAAGCATCAGCATTGCCGCCATTGTGGACAAGTTTGAGCGCCGCGAGGTGGACGTAACCGTCCGCTACCCCGGCTTTACGTTGCAAAAAGGGTTCATTGTCGGGTATGGCATGGACTATGCCGAAAAATATCGTGAGCTTGGGGCCATTTACGAGGCAATTGTCGAATAGCTGCACCGGAGCAGCAGAGCATCGAGCAGAAAACGGGAATCGCAATGCACGTAACATGTCCGAATTGTTCTACAAAATATAATCTCCCCGATAAGATGTTCAAGCCCGGTGCCAAGGCTCGCTGCACCGTGTGCAAGCATCTGTTCCCGCTTGCCGCACCCGTGCGCGAGATGAAGCCGGAACATGCCCCGCTGAACGATGAATCGCTCGACGACCTTCTGGGCGATAACGATGCCTCATTCGGCATAGACTCCAAACCTGCGAAAAAGAAGAGTGCCAAGGGCGGCAAAAAGGCCCTTGTTCTGGTGCTTCTGCTGCTGGTTCTGGGGGGTGCCGGTGCGGGAGTGTTTTTCTTCAAGCCCGATATTCTGGAAGACGCCACGCAGGCACTGGTGCAGAGCAATGCAAGCCCTGAAGATGTGGTGGCCACAGACAACATCAAGCATCTCGCACTGCGCAACATCAGGCAGTACTACCAGCCCAACGAAAAAGTGGGGCAGTTGTTCGTCATAGAAGGCAAGGTTGTGAACAACTTCAACGTTCCCAAGGAACTGGTGAAGGTAGAAGCAACCCTTTTCGATGCCAGCAACGTCACCCTCACCAGCAAACAGCAGTACGGGGGCGTCACCGTTTCCCTTTTCCAGTTGCAGGTGCTCGGGCAGCAGGAACTGGAATCCGCCCTCAACAACAAAATAGAAATCCTCACCAACAACACCAACATCGCTCCCGGGCAGGAAGTGCCCTTCATGGTGGTGTTCTACAATCCTCCCGCCAACGTGGCTGAATTCGGCGTGAAGGTTATAGAAGCGAAAGACCCGCCCAAAAACTAACCGGGGTTTTTCGTGAAGACCAAAGAAATTTACCACTGTTCATCCTGCGGAGCCTCCACGCCGCAGTGGCGCGGCCAATGCCCCCGCTGCGGCGAGTGGAATACCCTTGAGGCAAAGATAGTCCACAAGGATCAGGAGCGGCGTCGAGCCGCATCTCCTCATGCGTCCGGGGCAAAAATCCTGCCCCTGCGCGAAGTCTCCGAAGAGCGAGAAGAGCCCTTCGCCACCGGAATGCCGCAGCTGGACCGCATCCTCGGCAACGGGCTTGTACCCGGTGCGGCGTTGCTCATCGGCGGAGAGCCGGGCATAGGCAAGTCCACGCTGCTCTTGCAGGTTGCCGGGGCTGTGGCGCATGCGGGCAGAAGGGTGCTCTACCTTTCCGGCGAAGAAACCCTCGCCCAGCTCAAAGCCCGTGCGGAAAGGCTGGAAGCCCTCGCGGAAAACCTCACCGCCGTGTCCACATCGCGCCTTGATGATGTGCTGCCCGCTCTGGAAGATTCTCCTCCTCCCGACCTGCTCATCGTGGATTCCGTGCAAACCCTCACCTCCGTGCGTGCCGAAGGCATTCCCGGCAGCGTCAGTCAGGTGCGCGCCGTTGCCACGGAGCTGATAGAGGTGTGCAAGCGCGTGGGCACCACCCTGCTGCTGGTAGGGCATGTGACCAAAGACGGTCAGCTTGCCGGTCCCAAGCTGCTTGAGCACATGGTGGATACTGTCATTTCGCTGGAGGGCGACCGGCGGCAGATGTTCCGCATGCTCCGTGTTTTCAAAAACCGCTTCGGCCCCAATCAGGAACTGCGGGTCTTTGAAATGGCTCAGCAGGGCATGTGCGTGGTGGACGATCCTTCCACCTATTTTCTGGGGGCGCGCAATCCGGAGCTTTCCGGCACCGCCGTGGTCATGGCGGTGGACGGGCAGCGTCCCTTTGCCGTGGAGGTGCAGGCTCTGGTCAGCCGCAGCTATCTGTCCATCCCGCGACGCACCGGGCTGGGGTTCGACGTCAACCGGCTGCACCTGCTTCTCGCCGTGCTGGAAAAACGGCTGCGTCTCAACTTCGGGCAGGTGGATATCTACGCCAAGGTGGGCGGCGGCATGCGGGTACAGGACCCCGGCATGGACCTCGCCCTTGTGGCGGCCGTGCTTTCCTCCTTTTACGATATCCCGTTGCCGGAACGTTGCGTCCTGTGGGGAGAGGTGGACCTGAACGGTCAGGTGCGCCCCGTGGCCGGGCACGATGTCCGTCTTTCGCAGGCCCGCCGCCTCGGCTATTCCCCCATTTACTGCCCCGGAGGTAACGGCAACGCGCCGGATACCATCCTCTCTTTGCAGGAATCCCTGTTCAGGCGGTCATGAATGCACAGGGACACCAAGCCTTTCGCCTGCCGCCCGCTTTACATGTCCCTGCCATCCCGGTCCGCCGCCCTGTGTCTCGTCATAATCCTCATCGCCATGGTTGGCGCTGTTTCTCCCAGCATGGCAGAGGAGAATACCCTGCACCTGCAGCATGTACGGCAGTATATGCTGCCCCTGCGGGACGGGCGTCAGGCGGTGGTCATAGAGGGCGAGGTGCTGAACGGCACCGGTGCCACCCTCGACCATGTGGCCGTAACCGCTACCCTGTATGACCGTGACGGCAGCGTCATTGCTTCCGGGCGCAGGTTGTGCGGCTCTGTATTCAGCCAGGAACGGCTTGCCGCCATGGATACTCAGGCTGTTGCCGCCGCATTCGCTTCCGGCGTCTCCCGTACGCGGCAGTCCGGAGCCGCAACGGTTCCTCCCCGGCACTCCGTTCCGTTCATGGTTGTCTTTCCCGATGAAAATATGTTGTATGAATACAGTGTTTCCGCATACCGTATAGACATAGGCGGCACCAATGCTTCCGATGACTGATGTCCTGCGGTTGTCCTGCGGT
>CAYRLL010000054.1:7717-16775 GCA_964425115.1 uncultured Desulfovibrio sp.
TGTCCTGCGGTTGTCCTGCGGTGCCCAGCACGACCGGTTGTGATTGTGCGTAACTGCTTGCAATTGTGTGAAAACGTGCACTGCAGTGCGCGTTCATGCGTGTCCATGTGTGCCGTCTGGCATGCCGGAGTTTTTTGATGATCGATTCCAGCCTTACCGCAATGCTCTCCGTCCGAAGCCGCCTTGGCAGGATTATCGCCTCGCGTGAGAATGATTTCCTCGCCCTCGGAGCCGACCTGCACGCCCTTTCCGACCGGGTGGAACTGCTGGCGCAGAAGGGCGGTGAACTTATCGAGACCACTTCAGGAGCCATTCTGGAAGATGCCACCGTGCAGCTTGCGGAAAAGATGGTTGCCATGCGTTCCCTGTGCTCCACCGGCGATGGCAGCGATCTGGCGGAAATCGGCAAGGTGCGTGCCGCGCTCGCGGAACTTGTCCGCCTGCTGGAAAGCTACGGGCGCATCGTGCGTACCCTGCAGATGCTGGGCATCTCCACGCGCATAGAAAGTGCCCGGCTGGGAGCCGATGGCAGGGGATTCATCACGCTTGCGGACGATGTGGAAAAGCTCGGCCTCAAGATCGTGGAATACTCCACAAGCATCCGCGGTTTTGCGGAACGGCTGGAGCAACTCTCTCTGGTGGCACATGAGAGGATAACCGCTATGCAGGCCATGCAGACGGAGTGCTCCGTTACCCTGTTCGACCGGGTTCAGGGCAATCTGGAGCGTCTTCGCGTGCATTCGGAAAAAACCGTTGCCGCTTCCCGGGAGCTCAGTGCCATTGTGCAGGCAGTGCATGATCATACGGGCGAGATCGTTTCCTCAGTACAGTTCCACGATATTGTCCGCCAGCAGGTGGAACATGTGGAAGAGGCGCTGGATGAATCCGCACGCTTCGTCAAGGCAGAGAGAGCAAAGCATCCGGAAGACGAGGTCGCTCAGTGGCTTTCGGCCGTAAACACGGTGCAGGCTTCGCAGCTGGCCCATGCGAGCCGCAGTTTTTCCCGCGCCGTGCAGGGCCTGCGCGAAGGCCTTGCCGCTCTGGGCGGTCAGGTAGAAGGCGTGCACCATGTCCTTGCTTCGGTGAGCACAGGCGAAACCGGCGAAACACCGCTGGCTACCATAGGCGGCACCGTGCGTGAAATCGCTGAACGGTTCGGCGAACTCGCCCGGCAGGGTGAGAGCATGGGCAGCGTGATGATGGATGTGGCAGACACCGTCGCAGACATGACCGCCTATCTGGACAAGATTGAGGAAGTGGGGGCAGAGATAGAACTCATCGCCCTGAACGCCAGCATAAAGGCGGCGCACACCGGCGACATGGGCAAGGCCCTTGGCGTGCTCGCCACGTCCATCCAGCGCCTTTCGCAGGATGCTGCGGAACAGACCTCGGGCATAGCCGCCAACCTTACGGCGGTGGATGCCTCGGCCATGCACTTGCGGGAACATGCCGCCACCTACCTCGATACGTCCAGTGCGGAAGCGGTGGTGAGCGAGCTTTCCGGCCTCATGGCAGAGTTGCGGACCGTGCAGGGCAGGGCAGATGGCCTTATTGATACTGTAGAGCGCGAGGCTTCGGACCTCTCCCATAAAACGGCATCGCTGGCACAGTCCATCCGTGTGGATGAAGATGTGTGCGCCGCGCTGGGTGAGGCACAGGAGGCGCTTGAGCATCTGGTTTCCGGGCTGCCGGAGCAGGCAGCTAGTGTTGCGTTGCCTGCCGCCCTGCAGGCGTTGCTGGACCGCTACACCATGGAGAGTGAACGCCATATCCACCGTTCCCTGCTCGGGCGCGGCGGTCTCGGGGTATCGGCCCGCGGCGGGAATGATGTGGAATTGTTCGATGATTCGTTGGGGGACAATGTCGAGTTGTTTTAGCTGAAAGGTACAAGGTCACTATTCTCCGGACCGTTCGGAAAATGGTACGCTGCAGGACGCACGAGGTGCTCAGGGGGGAAGCGTATGGAGACATGCGCAAAGGTCTGAACGCCTGAACATTGCGCGGCAACGCAGCGCAGTACCTTTTTTCTATGGCCGGTTAAGGCGTCCGCACTGCGTCGGCAACAGAAGACGCAGGGGGATTTGCGGTACGCCGCAGCAAATAATTGCCGTAAGGGGTGTGGAATGACAAAGACTATAATGACGGTGGACGACTCCGCCAGCGTGCGGCAGATGGTAAGCCTTACGCTGAAAAAGGCCGGGTATGACGTTATTGAGGCGCAGGACGGCAAGGACGCTCTGGCAAAGATGAAAGGTTCCGTGCACATGGTGATAACGGACCTGAACATGCCGAATATGGATGGCATCACGCTTATCCGCAGCATCCGCGCCATCCCCGCCTACAAGTTCATACCCATTGTTATGCTCACCACGGAGTCGCAGGCGTCCAAAAAGCAGGAAGGCAAGTCCGCAGGGGCAACCGGGTGGATAGTCAAGCCCTTCAAGCCTGAACAGCTTGTAGACGTGGTGCGCAAGGTGTTGCGCTAGGTGGCAGAGCGGCGGGCGTGTTCCCACGCCTTCAGGTTCCGACAACGCAGCGTATAAGGACATGGCAATGCAGGATGACATAAACACTCAGGCCTTCCGCGAAGAGGCGCAGGATCTGCTCGCGGAGCTTGAGACGGCCCTTCTGGAACTTGAGGAGCAGCCCGATGATGCGGATCTGGTAGACCGTGTCTTCCGGGCCATGCACACCATCAAAGGCTCCGGGGCCATGTTCGGGTTTGACGATATTGCCGCGTTTACCCACGATGTGGAGAATGTGTTCGACAGGGTGCGCAACAACGAACTGGCCGTCACCCGTGAACTGCTCAGCCTCACACTGCGTTCTCGCGACCATATCGCCCACCTGCTTGCGTGCAGTGTTTCCGGTCAGCAGCCGGATATGGAGCAGGCAGCGGAACTTACCGCAGCCCTCAAAGGTTTTCTGGGAGAAGCTCCCCCAGCCGGAGAAGAGGATGCCCGGCCGGAAGAGAGCTTTGAGGAACTGGCTTCCGGCAAGGTTACCTACCGCATCCGGTTCAAGCCCGCACGGGATATCTTTCTTTCCGGCACCAATCCGCTGCACCTGCTGGACGACCTCGCACAGATGGGCGACATGCGCTGCTTCCCCCATGTGCGCGACCTGCCCGGGCTGGAGGAACTGGAGCCCGAATCCTGCTACCTGTGGTGGGACGTGCTTCTGCACACCACGCAGAATGAAGAATCCATACGCGATGTCTTCATGTTTGTGGAAGATGAATGCGAACTGCTCATCCAGGCCATAGACAAGGGCGACCGCCTGAACAATGAAACCGCCTACAAACGTCTTGGCGAGATACTGCTGGAACGCGGCGATATAACGCCGGAAAGCCTCAGGGCGGTTCTGGACGACCATAAACCGCTGGGCAGGGTCTTGCAGGATGCGGGGCTGGTCACGGAAGATCAGGTTGAATCGGCTCTGGTGGAACAGCAGATCGTGCGCGAAATGCGCCGCAGCCGCGAGGCGGGAGAAAAGCCGGATCCCGCAGGCACGTCCAGCATCCGCGTGGCGGCTGATAAGCTGGACAAACTGGTGGATCTGGTGGGCGAACTGGTCATCGTGCAGGCGCAGATAGCCCAGTACGTGCATTCATCGCCGGACCCCCTGCTGGTGAACCTTTCCGAGCAACTGGAGCGTCTTTCCAACGACCTGCGCGATTCCACGCTGGGCATCCGCATGCTGCCCATCGGCACCACCTTCAGCAAGTTCCGGCGGCTCATCCGCGATCTTTCGTCAGAGCTGGGCAAAGAGGTGGAACTGGTCACCCACGGGGCGGAAACGGAACTGGACAAAACCGTCATTGAGCGCCTTGGCGATCCGCTTGTTCACTGCCTGCGCAACAGTCTGGACCACGGCATAGAAAAGCCCGAGGCGCGCAGGGCGGCGGGCAAGCCTTCCGCGGGCACCATCACGCTTTCTGCGGAGCATTCCGGTGGCGAGGTGCTCATCACCATTGCCGATGACGGCGCGGGGCTGAACAGGGAAAAACTGTTCGCCTCTGCTGTGTCAAAGGGCATCATCAGTCCCGATGCGGAACTCTCCGACCGCGAAATATGCCACCTCATCTTCGCACCGGGCTTTTCCACTGCTGCGCAGATAACCAATGTTTCCGGGCGCGGGGTGGGTATGGACGTGGTCAAGCGCTCCATAGACTCGCTGCGGGGAAGCATAGAACTGCAAAGCGTCTTCGGAAAGGGCACCACCATCACCATACGGCTGCCGCTTACCCTCGCCATAATCGATGGTCTTCAGATTCAGGTGGGCAATGAATACTTCGTCATCCCCCTTAATCATGTGGAAGAGTGCGTGGAACACATCCGGGCTTCCGTGAACGGGGGCAGTCAGCGCATCATCAATCTGCGCGGCGAAATAGTGCCCTATATCACCCTGCGCGAGCAGTTCGAGGTGCCGGGAGAAATGCCCGCCATCGAGCAGATCGTGGTGGTCAGTTCCGGCGGTGCGCGTTACGGTATCGTGGTGGACCATGTCATCGGGGAGCATCAGACAGTCATCAAGTCGCTGGGCAAGGTCTACAAGGATGTGGAAGGCATTTCCGGGGCAACCATCAAGGGCGACGGGTCCATGGCGCTCATACTGGATATTCCCCGCCTCGTGCAGAGCGCCATTGCCGGGCAGTAGGGGGAACCAGTGAGAGACGCCCAGAGTATGCCGGAATCCCCGTCCAATGCCGCGGCCTTGAATTTTCGCCCTTCTCCCATGTCGGATAAGGTCTTTCAACGTCTCAGCCTGTTCATCCATGAACGGGTGGGTATAAAATTGCCGCCCAGCAAGCGTACCATGCTGGAGGCGCGGCTGCAGAAGCGCCTGCGCACGCTGGGCTACATGTCCTACGAAAAATACGTGGACTTCGTGTTCACGGAGCAGGGCATGGAGCAGGAACTGCGCAACCTTATCGATGTTGTCACCACCAACACCACGGAATTCTTCCGGGAACCCAAGCACTTCGAATTCCTTGTCAGCACGGTTCTGCCCGACTGGGTGCGCCGTTACGGCAGCCGCCAGTTCTGCCTGTGGAGCGCAGGCTGCTCCATAGGAATGGAACCGTACACGCTGGGCATGGTCATGAGCGACTTCGCCGAACAGTATTCCGGGTTTTCCTTCCGCATACTGGCCACGGATATCTCGTCGCGCGCCCTGCAAACAGCCGTCAAGGCCGTATACGAGGAAGACAGAATCTCCACCATCCCGGACCGGCTGTGCAAAAAATACCTGCTGCGCAGCAAGGACCGTACAAAACGGCTCATCCGCATCGCCCCGGAGGTACGCCGTGTTGTGGAATTCCAGCGGCTCAACTTCATGGAACGCTTTTCCTTCAAAAACCCCATGGATGTCATTTTCTGCCGCAATGTCATCATTTATTTCGACAAGCCCACGCAGGAGCGCCTGTTCCGGCAGTTCTGCCAGTTTTTGCAGCCGGGCGGCTACCTGTTCATAGGTCATTCAGAAAGCCTTGCCGGAATGGATCTGCCGCTCACGCAGGCGGCCCCGACCGTCTACAGGAGGATATAACGACATGCCCCCCCGCATAAAGGTGCTCATCGTGGACGATTCCGCGCTGGTGCGGCAGACCCTTGCAGATATCTTTGCCGCCGACCCGGAACTGGAAGTGGTGGGCACCGCGTCCGATCCTTTTGTCGCCGCAAAGCGCATGGAGTCCGTGGTGCCGGACGTGATTACGCTGGATGTGGAAATGCCCCGCATGGACGGCATAACCTTCCTGAAAAAGATCATGACCCAGCACCCCATCCCTGTGGTCATCTGTTCCGCAGTCACGGAAAAGGGGGCGGAGGCCACGTTCAAGGCGCTGGAGTACGGCGCGGTGGAAATAATCACCAAGCCCCGGCTCAGCACAAAGCAATTTCTGGAAGAATCCGCCATCCGCATATGCGATGCAGTAAAAGCCGCCGCCCGCGCACGCATGAAGCGGGTGACGGAAAAGCTCAAGGTGGCCCCCAAACTCTCGGCAGATGCCATGCTGCCGCCGCCGTCATCCGCCACTCGCGTTGTGGGGTCCACGGGCAAGGTGGTCGTGGTGGGGGCATCCACAGGCGGAACCGAGGCGCTGGCTGCCCTGCTCATGGGCATGCCCGCCAATTGTCCGCCCATAGCCATCGTGCAGCATATGCCGGAGCACTTCACCAATGCCTTTGCCAACAGGCTCAACCTTTCCTGCGCCATGTATGTGAAAGAGGCAGAGGATAACGACCGCATGGAACCGGGCAAGGTGCTCATCGCCCCCGGCAACATGCACATGCTGCTCAAGCGCAACGGCTCGAACTATTTTGTGGAGTTAAAGGACGGCCCGCTGGTGCGTCGCCACCGTCCCTCGGTGGACGTGCTGTTCCGTTCCGCAGCGCGCTATGCGGGCGGCAACGTGGTGGGAGCCATTCTCACCGGCATGGGCGATGACGGCGCGGTGGGCATGAAGGAAATGTTCGATTCCGGTGCCCATACCATCGCGCAGGATGAAGCCACCTGCGTGGTCTTCGGCATGCCGCAGGAAGCCATCAAGCTCGGTGGCGTGCGCAAGGTGCTGCCTTTGCAGGGCATTGCCGCGGAGATACTCCGCATGTGCAGCTGATGATCTGACGAAACAACTTTTCCCGGCTGTCATTATGGCGAACTGCAGGAGGCAGTCTCCGTCCGTTATTGCTGTATGCGCCCCGCCGTTTCAGGCAGCCGGATATCATGAACCTGAACAAAAGGATGCATCGGCATGTCAAATCCCCTTGAAGGCGCCATACTGCAACGCGACAAGCAGACCTACGCCATTGTTCCCCGTACTCCCGCGGGCATGCTTACTCCCGAGATTCTGGATACCATTTCCTACGTCTGTAAAAAGTATGAAATTCCCATCATAAAGATCACTTCCGGGCAGCGTATCGCGCTTGTGGGCATGCGTGAAGATCAGGTGCAGCCTGTATGGGACGAACTCAAATGGCGGGTGGGGCGTGCCACGGAACTGTGTGTGCATTACGTGCAGGCATGTCCCGGCACCGCCGTGTGCAAGCTGGGATTGCAGGATTCGCTGGGCATGGGGCTGGAGATAGAGAACATGTTCCACGAAAAGCCGTACCCCGCCAAGGTGAAGATCGGCGTATCCGGCTGCCCCATGTGTTGCGGCGAAAGTTACGTGCGCGATGTGGGGCTTGTGGGCACCAAGCATGGCTGGAACGTGATCGTGGGGGGCAACTCGGGCGGACGCCCGCGCATCGGCGATCTGCTGGCAGAAAACCTCACGACGGAAGAAGCCAAAGCGCTGGTGGACAAGTTCATGGACTACTACCGCGAAGGTTCCGGCAAACGGCTGCGCGTAGCCCGCTTTGTGGAAAAGGTGGGTATTGATGCCGTGCGCGCGGCGGTGCTGTAATTCCCGTCTTTGTCCCGGCGGTGCTGCGTGACGGCGCGGAGTCGTGTTTTCGTGGTTCCGGCTGTATAAGAAATGCCTGATCCCGAAGACCGTGCATGAACGGTCAGTCAGGGGTCAGGCGTTTTTCTTGCCCTCGTTGTGGCGGTAGAAGATAACGCGCACAGGCTCCACGGTCACCAGTCCCTCACGGATGATGGCGTCCAGCTGGGGCAGAAAAGCGGCTATTTTTTCCGGGGTGTCGATTATTTCCACCAGCAGGGGCAGGTCTTCCGAGAGACGCAGCACCTTTATGGTGTGCACGCGGCTGTTGGCGCCGAATCCGGCTATTCCCCGTGTGACAGTCGCCCCTGCAAGGCCGCTTGCCCGTGCCATTTCCACAATGCACTCGTGCAGCGGCCGTCCCTTATGCGAATCCTTTTCGCCGGTGTAAATGCACAGGCGTTCAGCCGTCTGAGGGAGGGAAATCATGGTCTGCCTCCGGCGAAATGCCGTGGTGAGCCCGCATGGCGCGGGAATTGTTTTTGCGTTACAGCATTTTTCCCGCGTACAGCCCAAGCCACAGCAGGGCCATTCCGACAATAATCTGTCCCGCGCAGTTGGCAAAGGCATACAGCCATTGCCCTGCGTTCAGCAGGTTGCTCGTTTCAAACACAAAGGTGGAAAAGGTGGTAAAGGCTCCCATAAACCCCGTCAGCACGATGATGCGTGTATCCGGGGGCAGGGAGAGGCGGTCTTCGATAACGCTCCACGCCACGCCGAAGAGCAGGCAGCCAAGGCAGTTCACCACAAAGGTACCGGCAGGAAACGAAGCCCCTAACACGCGGTGTACAAGACCGGAAAGCGTGTACCTGCCAAGGGTTCCCAGCCCGCCCGCAAGGGCGATGAGCAATACCTTCTGCACTGTAAGACTCCTGATGCTGCGGCGCGGTGCTTGCATGGCACGGCGCATTGAAACGTTGCCCGGAACCATATACCAATGTTGAGCAAAAGCCCATACGCATATTGGGTAAACAGACGAGGGGAGAGGGACCTATGGCCCACGAAACAGAGCTGAAGTTCACAGATGCGGATTTCCCGTCCCTGCGGAAATGCCTTGCCGGGCTTGGCGCAAAGAGTCTGGGGCGGCATGTGGAGCGGAACATGGTCTTCGACACGCCGGAACGTGCCCTGCGGCAGGCACACACGTTGCTGCGGCTACGCTCCCAGCAGTGGAAGGACCGTCAGGCTGCGTTGCTCACTCTCAAACTCCCCCCCTCCGCGCCCGTGCCGCAGGACGTGAAGGTCTATGACGAGCGTGAAACCGCCGTGGATGATTTCGATGCCATGCGTTCCGTGCTGGAAGGGCTGGGGTATGAAGTGGCCTTCCTGTATGAGAAACTGCGCGAGGAATGGCAGCTGCCCGGCGTGCAAATCTGTCTGGATACCATGCCCTTCGGCCATGTGACGGAACTTGAAGGAGAACGGGATGCCATCCTTGCCTGCGCCCGCCAACTGGGACTTTCCATGGACAAGGCAAGCCGCGCTACGTACCATGAACTGAACCGGCAATGGCGGCTTTCGGCGGGGCTTGCTCCCGATGACAGCTTCTGTTTTCCGCCGCAACGGTTGCATGAACTCATCAAGGGATTATAATATGGCATCGCGGCG
>CAYRLL010000054.1:16875-20499 GCA_964425115.1 uncultured Desulfovibrio sp.
CAGTGCGGCGGGCCGTGCGCCAAGCAGTGCGGCGGACTGTGTGAGTCCCCGTCCCCGTCCTGCCGGCAGTGTCCGGCGTTCCGCCGGAGGGGCGGTGCCGCTTTTGATAAACAGCAAGGGCCGGATTGAACAATGAGTGACAAATTTGCCAGTCCCGACCGCAGGGAAGACATCCTTCTGGAAGACGAGGTGCGTGAACCGCGCCGTTTCCGGGTGCTTCTGCACAATGACGACTACACGACCATGGAGTTCGTCATCGCCATTCTGACGGAGGTTTTCCGTAAAACCACGCGGGAGGCTACAGCCATCATGCTCAGCGTGCACGAGCAGGGTGTGGGGGAATGCGGTGTATATACCGCCGAAGTGGCGGAAACAAAGGTTGCCATAGTGCATGCGCGTGCCCGCAAACAGGGTTTTCCCCTGCGGTGCAGCATGGAAGAGGTGTAGATATGCTCGGAAAACGGCTTGAATCTGTCCTTTCTGCGGCAGTGTCAGAGGTGCGGGTGCGCAACCACGAGTTCCTTACTCTGGAGCATCTCCTGTTCGCCATCCTCAACGATGAGCAGGGCAAGGGCATTCTGGTGGGATGCGGTGCAGACGCAGAGGCCCTGCTCCGCAGGCTGGAGGTCTTCTTCTCCTCCCATCTGGAACCGCTCCCGGCAGATACTCCCACAGAGGTGGTGCAGACGCTGGGTGTCCAGCGGGTGCTGCAACGCGCCGTGGTGCAGATGCAGTCTTCCGGCAAGGATATTGTGGACGTGGGCGACGTGCTGGCCGCCCTGTTTGAGGAAGAAGACTCCTACGCCGTGTATTTTCTGCGCTCGCAGGGACTCACGCGGCTGGACGTGCTTGAATAC
Organism: uncultured Desulfovibrio sp.; assembly: GCA_964425115.1. Taxonomy (GTDB): domain Bacteria; phylum Desulfobacterota; class Desulfovibrionia; order Desulfovibrionales; family Desulfovibrionaceae; genus Halodesulfovibrio. Next base: position 17,733 of record CAYRLL010000054.1, read on the forward strand.
ATCTCCCATTCCCTTCCCGGCGAGACATGGACCGGGACAGAGGCTCCCAAGGGCGATGCGGACAAGGCGGACGCCCTGCGTCAGTTCTGCGTGGACCTTACCGCGCGCGCCCGCGAAGGGGGCATAGATCCGCTCATAGGCCGCGCGGAAGAACTGGAGCGTACCATTCAGGTGCTTGCCCGCAGGCGCAAGAACAATCCGCTCTACGTGGGCGAGCCGGGGGTGGGTAAAACCGCGCTGGCTGAAGGGCTTGCCCTGCGCATAGTGGACGGCACCGTGCCGGAAAGCTTCCTCAACGCCACGGTCTTTGCGCTGGACATGGGCGCGCTGCTGGCGGGCACCAAGTACCGCGGCGATTTCGAAGCACGCCTCAAGGCCGTCATCAAGGAACTCACGAACAGGGAGGGAGCCATCCTGTTCATAGACGAGATACACACCATCGTGGGTGCCGGGGCAACCAGCGGCGGCTCCATGGATGCCTCAAATATCCTCAAGCCCGTGCTCGCATCCGGTGCCATCCGCTGCATCGGCTCCACCACCTATGAGGAATACCGTAACCATTTCGAAAAAGACCGCGCCCTTTCCCGGCGGTTCCAGAAGATAGATGTGCCGGAACCCTCAACGGAGGAGTGTCTGGAAATCCTCAAGGGACTCAAGCCCTATTATGAGGAGCACCACGGCGTGCGGTACACGCAGCCTGCCATCAGGGCGGCGGTGGAACTTTCTGCGCGCTATATCAACGAACGGTTCCTGCCAGACAAGGCTATCGACGTGATAGACGAGGCGGGGGCAGCCTACCGCCTGCGCAGTGCGCAGCGCAAACGCAATACCATCACGGCGGGCGACATAGAGCGTGTGGTGGCCCGCATGGCCCGCATACCGGAGCAGCGTGTTTCCGCAGGAGACAGGCTCAAGCTGGCCGATCTGGCTCCCACGCTCAAGGGCGTGGTCTTCGGGCAGGATGATGCCGTAGACGTGGTGGGCAAGGCCATCCTGCGCAGCAGGGCGGGCTTCGGGCGTGACGACAGGCCCACCGGGTCATTCCTGTTCTACGGCCCCACGGGCGTGGGTAAAACGGAGCTTGCCAAGCAGCTTGCGGCCACGCTGGGCGTGCAGTTCCTGCGGTACGACATGAGCGAATACATGGAAAAGCATGCCGTCTCCCGTCTCATCGGTGCGCCTCCCGGCTATGTGGGATTCGATCAGGGCGGCCAGCTCACAGACGCCATCCGCAAGCACCCCTACGCCGTGGTGCTTATGGACGAGATAGAAAAGGCCCACCCGGATGTCTTCAATATCCTGCTGCAGGTCATGGATTACGCCACCCTCACCGATAACACCGGGCGCAAGGCAGATTTCCGTAACGTCATACTCATCATGACCTCCAATGCCGGAGCACGGGAAATGGCAGCCAAGCCCATAGGCTTCGGGTCCGTGGCAGAAGCGGATGTGGCCGGGCGCGGCCTCAGGGAGGTGGAAAAGACCTTCTCGCCGGAATTCCGCAACAGGCTGGACGCCCTTGTGCCGTTCCACGGGCTGTCGGAATCCGTGATGCTGGGCATCGTGGACAAGTTCGTCGGTGAGCTGGAAGGCCAGATGAAGGACAAGCGTGTCCGGATAGAACTCACCGATGCCGCCCGCAAACGGTTGGCCCATCTGGGATACGACCCGGCTTTCGGGGCCCGGCCCATGCGCCGCGTCATCCGGCGCGGTCTGGAAGACGAGCTTGCCCGTGAGGTACTGTTCGGCAAGCTGCAGCGGGGCGGCGTGGTCAAGGTGGGAGCGCGTAAGCTCAAACCTGAAGAAGGCAAAGATGTCTACGGCCTCACCTTTGCCTATTCACCCCTGTAGGGCAGAGCGGCCCGTGTGATCTGATGAATGTATTCTGGCTGCCGGATAAAGGGGTGGATTTTCCCAACCCGGAACTGGCCGATGCGGAAGGGTTGCTGGCCATCGGGGGCGACCTTGGCGTGGAGCGGCTCATCTCCGCGTACGCCTGCGGAATTTTTCCGTGGTACAGTGAAGACAGCCCCGTGCTGTGGTGGTCGCCGGACCCGCGTTTCGTGCTCTACCCGGAAAAACTGCACATCCCCCGCAGCCTCAGGCGGGTTCTCAATGCGCGGCGTTTCACCGTCACCATGGATACCGCCTTCCCGCAGGTCATCCGCAACTGTGCCGGTGCGTATCGCCCCAATCAGAACGGCACATGGATCGTGCCGGAGGTGGTGCGCGCCTACACGGAACTGCACCTCCACGGCATAGCGCATTCCGTGGAGGCGTGGAACGGCCACCGGCTTGTCGGCGGCATGTACGGCGTATCGCTGGGCAGGGTGTTTTTCGGAGAATCCATGTTCTTCAGCGAACCGGATGCCTCAAAGGTCGTGCTGGTCTGGCTGGTGCGGCTGCTGCGTGAGTCAGGCTTTGCCATGCTGGATTGCCAGCAGGTTTCGGATAATCTTGCCCGCTTCGGCGCAGAGTGCGTTCCCCGCAGCAGATTTCTCAGAGAACTGTCAGAGGCCCTGCGCACGCCTACGGTGCAGGGCCTCTGGGCGTTTCCGCAATCATTTTTCCCGCTCTGATGGCCGTCTGCTGACCGTCTGTTAACCGCCTGCTGGCCGCCTGTGGACCGGCTTCGGCTGACTGGCCCAGACAGGCTGCGCTCGACAGGCCAAGCTCGAAAGGCTACGCCGCTACTGTCGGGCCTCCGGTGTCCTGCCTTTACCGCACAGCCTCTGCTGTCGGGCCTCTGGCGTCCGACCTCAGTTTC
>CAYRLL010000055.1:0-13916 GCA_964425115.1 uncultured Desulfovibrio sp.
GTCACGCCGTGCTTGTTGATGGTGCGCACCGTATCAAATATGGACTTTACCAGAATGGGCGCAAGGCCCAGCGAAGGTTCGTCCAGCAGCAGAATACGCGGGTTGGCCATAAGCGCGCGGCCTATGGCAAGCATCTGCTGCTCCCCGCCGGAAAGGGTGCCCGCAAGCTGGCCGCGCCGTTCCTCCAGCCGGGGGAACAGGCTGTATATCCATTCCTCGTTCTGCCTGATGAGCGCCTTGTCCTGAATGGTAAAGGCCCCGAGCATCATGTTTTCCTTGACCGTAAGCGTGGAAAACACCCGCCGCCCTTCCGGCGACTGGGCTATGCCCAGTTTGACTATATCATGCGCCGGGCGCGTGTGCAGCGGTTCGCCCTTGAACAGGATTTCTCCCTTCACCGCGCGCACCAGACCGCAGATGGAGTTGAGCGTGGTGGACTTGCCCGCCCCGTTGGCTCCCAGAATGGTCACTATCTCGCCTTTGTTCACGGTGATGTTAATACCGTGCAGGGCTTCCACATTGCCGTAATTCACATGCAGGTTCCGAATTTCGAGCATTCCGGCAATCTCCTAGAGCAAACCGTCGTCCGTGCCGAGGTACGCCTCTATGACGCGGGGGTTGTTCTTTATCTCAGCAGGCACACCCTGCGCGATGACGGCTCCGTATTCCAGCACCACCAGATGCTCACACACCTTCATCACCAGACTCATATCGTGCTCGATGAGCAGCACGGTAATGCCCCTGTCTCGCACGGCCTTGATAAGCTCTATGAGTTCCTGCGTTTCCTGATCGTTCATGCCCCCGGCAGGCTCGTCCAGAATGATGAATCTGGGCTGGGTGGCAAGGGCACGGGCTATTTCCAGCAGCCTCTGCTTGCCGTAGGACAGGTTTTTGGCGGCGTTGTTCCACTGGTCTGCCAGCCCCACGAAATGCAGTTCGTTCATGGCGCGTTCCACCGCAGCCGCCTCTTCCCGCTTTTGCCACGGGGGGCGGAACATGGCGGAAAACACGCCCGAACGCATGCGGCAGTGGCAGCCGGAGAGCACGTTTTCCAGCGCGCTCATATTCTGGAACAGCCGGATGGTCTGGAACGTGCGGGCAATGCCCAGCTGCACAATGCGGTTGGTGCGCATGCCCACCACGTTCTTTCCGTCAAACAGCACTTCGCCCGTATCCGGGACATAGTTGCCGGTTATCAGGTTGAACACGGTGGTCTTGCCCGCCCCGTTGGGCCCGATAAGCCCCACGATGGAGTCCTTCTCCACGTTGAACGACACATCGTTCACCGCCACCAGCCCGCCGAAGGTCTTGGTCAGGTCCTTAAGCTGTACAAGGCTCATTACCGGGCACCTCCCACAGCTTCCTTCAGGTAGGCAACCACGTCATACTTGCGCGGCGGAGGAGGAATGAGTCCCTGCGTGCGGAAGATCATCATCAGCACCATGGCTGCCCCGAAGACCAGCATGCGCCACATGGCGAGGTCGCGGAACAGTTCCGGCAACCCGATGATGAGGAAGGCTCCCACCAGCACGCCGCGTATGGAGCCCATGCCGCCAAGAATAACGATGGTGAACAGCACCACCGATTCCCAGAACGAGAAGGATTCCGGCGAGATGATGGTCATTTTTGCGGCGAACAGGGTGCCGGTCATACCCGCCCAGAACGCGCCGAGCACAAAGGCCACCAGCTTGTAGTAGGCGGTGTCTATGCCGGAACCTTCTGCCGCGACATCATCTTCCTTGATATAGTTGAGCGCGCGCCCGAAGCGCGAGTTCTCAAGCCTGTGCATGAGGAAGATGGTGATCGCCGCAAAGCCCCAGATGAGATAGAAGAAATGCTCCGGTTTGCGCAGCCGGAACCCGAACACGGTAGGCCGGGAAATGCCGAAGATGCCGTTGGCTCCACCCGTGAGGCCGAACACGTCGTTCACCAGTGCAATGCGTACAATTTCCACAATGCCTATGGTGACGATGAGCAGGTAGTCTCCCCTGAGGTGGATGATGGGCCGCGCCACCACCATGGCGAAAAACCCTGCCAGCAGGCCCGCAAGGGGCATGCTGTACAGCACGGGAATGCCGAACTGCGTGTTCAGAATGGCAGTGGTGTAGGCTCCCACGGCGTAAAAGGCCGCATGGCCCATATGGAACAGGCCCGCGTGGCCGAGAATCACGTTCAGGCTGAGGGCCAGCACCACGTACAGGCCCACGTTGTTCAGCACATCGGTCCAGTAGGAACTCATGAACGACGGCAGCGCGGCAAAGAGCAGACAGGCGGCCGCCAGAGCAAGTGTGCGCGTGTTCATCATACCTTGTTCGCCACCCTTTCACCGAGCAGGCCGGTGGGCCGGACTATAAGAATGAGGATGAGCACCAGAAAGGAAATGGCGTCTTTCCACGCGATGGAGATGTAGGCCGCGCCCAGCGCCTCTATGACGCCCAGCAGCAGCCCGCCCAGCATGGCTCCGGGAATGTTGCCTATGCCGCCGAGGATGGCGGCGGTAAAGGCCTTGAGCCCGTAAAGCCAGCCCATGGTGAAGCTTATCTGGCCGTAGTACAGCCCCACCATCACGCCCGCCGCACCGCCCAGAGCGGGCCCGATACAGAACACGAGCGCAATGACCCGGTTCACATCTATGCCCATGAGCTTTGCGGCGTCCTGATCAATGGCCGCCGCGCGGATTGCCGTGCCGGTCTTGGTCTTGTGGGTCAGGTAATAAAGGCCCAGCATCAGCACCACGGAAGTGGCGAACATGATGATGCGGACCACCGGAACCTCCATGCCGAACAGCGAAACGGCTGTTCGGGGCAGTATGGAGTGCGGGTACACCAGCGGACGGGCTCCCCAGATGAGCATGACCGCGTTCTGGAAGAAGATGGAGGCACCCAGTGCGCTCACCACGGCGGAAAGGCGCGGCGAGGTGCGCAGCGGGCGGTAGGCCGTGCGCTCCAGCATAAACCCTATAAGCCCGACCAGAATCATGACCATCAGGGCCAGTGCGATAACTCCCGCAAGGGCTCCCAGGTGGTCGGAAAGCCCCAGCGAGGTAAGCAGCGTGAGGCCCAGAAAGGCACCGATGGTGAACAGGTCGCCATGCGCAAAATTTATGAGTTTAAGCACACCATATACCATGGTGTAGCCCAGGGCGATGAGGGCATAAATGCCGCCCACCGCAAGACCGTTGGTCAATTGCTGAAAAAACTCTTCCATAGGGCAGTCCCGTCGTAGCGGATGAAGCGGGCGGAAAACGGGGATACGGGCGGCCGGCCGCCCGTATCCCGCAAAGGGGCCGAAAGGTTACTGCAGGATGAATTCACCCTTCTCGTTAACCTTGCTCAGACGGTAGAACTTCCCTGCGCGGTCGCCCTTCTCGTCAAAGGAGATGGTGCCGGTAAGGCTGGGGAAATCCTTGAGGCCGGTACGGAAGTAGTCCGCAATCTTGTCGGCATCGGTGGAATCGGTCTGCTTGATGGCTTCCACGATCACGTTGAACGCATCACCGGCGAACACGGACCAGATGGAAGCGGGCATGACCTTGTGCTTGGCCTGATAGGTGGCGAGGAATTCCTTGGTGGCGGGATCGTCAAGATCGTTCACGCCGGGAGGGCCGACGAACATGAAGCCCTTGGCGGCTTCCACACCGGCTATCTTCACCAGATCGGCGTTATTGGTGGCGTCGCCGCCCAGCATGGGCACGTCCCACTTCATTTCCATCTTCTGGCGGAGCAGCAGGCCGGCTTCGTTGTAGTAGCCGGGGAAGAACAGCAGGTCGGGGTCGGAACCCTTCACCTTGGTCAGAATGGCGGTGTAGTCCTGCTCGCCGGGGGTGAGTGCGTCATAGAAGACGATGGTGGAAGGATCGAGCAGCGCCTTGGTTTCTTCTGCCAGTCCCTTGGAGTAGGAGCTGTTGTCGTGCAGGATGGCGATGCGCTTGCTGCCGAACTCCTGAATGATCTTGGCTGCGGCGGCACCCTGTGCATCGTCGCGCGGGCAGGTGCGGAAGAAGTACTTCATGCCCTTTTCGGTAAGGCGCACCATGGTGGAACCGGTGGCAACCTGAATGACGCCGGCTTCGTCATAAATGCCCTGCGCCGCTTCGGTGATGGAGGAGCCGTAGGTGCCGATAACGGCAACCGCGCCGCCGGTGGTCAGACGCTGCGCGGCCAGCGCGGCGGTCTTGGGGTCAAAGGCGTCGTCTTCTGCGACAATCTGCACCTTCTTGCCGTTAACGCCCCCAGCGGCGTTCAGCTTTTCAGCGAGGATGTCCACAATGTTCTTCATGTCCTGCCCTTCGGAGGCATATTTCCCGGTCAGGGGAGCCTGAACACCAATCTTGATGGTGTCGGCAACGGACACGCCTGCCATCATGACAGACAGCACCAGTCCCAGCACAAGTGCATGAATCAGTTTCTTCATCGAAAATCTCCTGCAAGTCGCTCAACATATGGAGTGAAGATGATCCCTAGCCACATTCCTCAACCTGTCTTCTGCTCCTGCCTTTTTTTGGGTTGGCTTTTCGGAGCATACTGGCGGACACCCTAGCGTGGAAACACAGAATTGCCAAAAATTGTTTAAATAAACAAATGATTCCGTTCGCATTTTACACAAAAGCGTCACAGCCCCCTGTTTCTGCGCATTTCCGCAATTTCTGTATCGATTCATGCTGAATAGCCCACAATGATTACAGTCCTGAGGAAAGCGGGAATCTACATGAATATCAGCGAGAAAGGCAATACCCAACGATAACAGTCGATTGTCGACATCTCTCCGCAAAAGGGCAGCACGCCGCCGCGCCGCCCCTTGCCTGCCCCGCCCATATGCGATAGCTGTTGCCGTACAGTACGCCACACCGCCCTTCGGGAGAACACATGTTCCGCGCCAACCGCCTGTCCCTGCTTGCCTTTCTGCTGGTCCTGACGGTCCTTTCCGCCGCACAGTACGCCACCGCTCCCGCGGCGCAGGCCATGGGCAGCCGGGAAGCAAAGGATTACACCGCCGGATTGCAGATTCTGACGGCATGGGAGGAAGGAACCGGAGAACGCATACCCGTGTATGTGTGGTACCCCTCCATCCGGCCGGAAAAGGTGGCTGTGCTGGACCTGTATACCATCGCGGCGGCGCGCGAAGGCAAGCCTGCGGAAGGGGCTTTCCCGGTGCTGCTCATGTCGCATGATGCGGCGGAATCGGGCCTTGCCCACCACACCACGGCGGAGTATCTGGCCCGCAAGGGCTTTGTGGTCATTGCCCCGACCCATCCGGGCGACAACTATCTGGACACGGCCCGCATCTTCACCGCGGAACAGATAACCCGCCGCCCGGACCATATGCGGAAGGCGCTGAACGCCACGCTGGAACACCCCGAACTCGGCCCCGTGACCGACACGCGCTTCATGGGCGTGATCGGCTTCGGCACAGGCGGCGCCACTGCCCTTATGCTTGCCGGTGCGCTGCCGGTAACGGAAGGGCTGCGCACCTACTGCCCGGACACTGCGAGCGAAAAAGACGCGGCAGATCCCTACTGCTCACCGTGGGCAAAGAGCCGGCTGCAGTCGGTGTTTGAGGCACCGGAAGGCCGCCTTGCCCCGCCGGAAGGGCAGGACTGGGCACTCCCGGGCATAAGCGCGCTGGCGATAGCCGCCCCCGGATACGCCATGCTGTTCAACGCGGAATCCGTGGCCGCCCTGCGTGTGCCCGTCATACTGCTTGAGGCGGAACGCAACACCATAAATCCCCCGGCACGGCACGCACGGCATCTGCGCGCCCTGCTCCCCGCCGCTCCCTATTTTGTCTTTGCCGGAGCCAACGCGTTTACCCTGCATTCCCCCTGCCCGGACGCCATGCGCGCCGCCTACCCCGCCCTGTGCACCGACCCGGCGGGAACCAACCGCCGCTCCGTGCACGAAGCCATGAACGGCCTGCTGCTCAAGTTCATGACCGAGGAGTGGCATAAAGGCTCCCGATAAGCCGGTATCCATAACGTTCTGAGAGTGCATTCATGCCGCAGGGCATGGCACGGCCACCATCCGACCACAGCATTATTGTGTTCTGTGAGCAGCCTCGCCTGAGGCACCTGCACCGCACAACCTCGCTCAAATACAGCATTTATCCCGACCCGGCGGGGGACACTGCATTTTATGCGGCTGGCAAGGTACGGGCAGCAGCAACAATATCCTTTGCCTTTCCTCATGCACGCGGTATAGTGTGCGAATTCCGATATTCCAACCCATCCTCAAGTACCTGACGGGGGAACAATGGCATTGTTATCTTCAGGAAAAACGGGAACAGGCACCTCAGTTCTCGGTCAACGTACCGCAGCAGCAGCCACCGGCAGGCTGGGCGGGCTTATGGGCAATTACGACAAGGGCGAGGACAGGGGGATTACCTCCGGTCTTTCCCTGCGCAAGACAGCCAAGATTACCGATGAGGAGTTTGCGCAGCTCAGTGCCTTCATCTACGAAAAGACCGGCATAAGCATTCCGGACAAGCGCAAATACCTGCTGGAAAACCGTCTCGGTTCGCGCCTGAAGGAACTGGGGCTCAACTCCTTCAAGGAATATTACGACTTCCTCAGGCTGGACCGGAACAAGACGCTGGAAATGGACAAGCTGTGCGAAAAGGTGACCACCAACGAAACCAGCTTTTACCGCGACATCCGCCAGCTGAACATCTTCCAGAACGATATCCTCAAAGAGTTCATCAAGGCGCAGGAGGCGGCGGGCAGGAAAGAGATTTTCATCTGGTCCGCAGGCTGCTCCTCGGGAGAGGAACCTTACACCCTTGCCATCATGATCAATGAAGTGCTGGGCATGTCCGTCATCGGCTGGAACATACGCATAACCGCCAATGACCTTTCTCCCGCCATGCTCGCCAAGGCGCGCGACGGGCTGTATACGGAATACGCCCTGCGCACCACGCCCAAAGGTATTGTGGCCAAGTATTTTGACAAGGAAGGCGAAGACTACCGCATAAAGTCCCGCGTGAAGAAGCTGATCAACTTCGGCCCCATAAACCTAAGCGATGCCTCCGCCCTGAAGCGGGTGCCCAAATCGCACATTGTGTTCTGCCGCAACGTTATCATCTACTTTGACGACCCCATGAAGCAGGGAGTCATTTCGGCGTTCTATGACAATCTGGTTCCGGGCGGCTACCTGTTCCTCGGCCATTCGGAGAGCATCCACAAGCTTTCCACCGCCTTCAAGCCCGTGCTCAAGCCCGGCGGCATGTGCTACAGGAAGGAAGGATGATGGCTGACCACCCCCGCCCGAACACGTTTCCCCGGCAGAGAACGCCCAACGGAGGAATGGCATGAAACCGGATTCTCCCGCCGCCCAGCTGGCACTCAGCGAAGAATATGTGCGCGACTTCTTCATGTATGCGGACCATGACAACCCCGCCATTGCGGAAATATTCCGGCTGAGCGTGTTCCGCACCGGTGCCGCGCTCCGGCAGGGCTGGCAGATGCCTGCCGAAGATGCCCGGCTTATGCGCAACACCGAATACCTGCGCGACACCTTTACCCCCGGCATGGTAGACCCCAAGACACTGGTGGACAGCGAAGCGGAGCTGGTCTCCTTCCCGGATGTGTATTTCCGCATCCGCGAAGTGCTGGATTCTCCCACCAGTTCGGCGGACGACGTGGCACGCATCGTCAGCAACGATGTGGAGCTTACCGCCAAGCTGCTCAAGCTGGTGAACAGCCCCTTTTACGGCCTGCTGGAAACCGTGGAAGATGTGGCCCACGCCATCGCCCTTGTGGGCGTGACGGAAGTTTCCAACCTTGCGCTGGGCATCTCCGCCATTGCGGTGTTCAAGGATATTCCACCGGAACTCATGGACGTGAAGACCTTCTGGAAGCATTCGGTAAGCTGCGGCGTGTTTTCCAAGCTCATTGCCTCGCGCATAGGCGGACTGAAGGCCGACCGCTTTTTCACCGCAGGACTGCTGCATGACGTGGGCAGACTTATCATTCTGAAAAAACTGCCGTATGCCTCGGTTCAGACGCTGCTGTACGCCCGCGAGAACATGCTGCCGCTGACAGAGGCGGAGCGCGATATCCTCGGCTTCGACCATACGGAAGTGGGCGGTATGCTGCTGGCCGAATGGAAGTTCCCCGCAGGGCTGGTGGATACGGTCACATGGCACCATGCCCCGGCATCGGCCAAAGACCCGCAGGCCGCCTCGGTTGTGCAACTTGCGGACAACCTTACCAACGCCATGGAAATTTCCTGCGGCGGCATGTATGTGCTGCCCGGCCTGCAGGAGGGCGCGTGGGAGCGGCTGGGACTGAAGCCCTCCGACATTGTTTCCGTAACCGCACTTTTTGACAGCCACATTGATGAGCTCTTTGCCGCTTTTCTATAAGACAGCACAGGTCGCCCAGGGGCCGGGAGCGCGCTTCCGGCCCTTTTTCCATCACTTTCCGTCCGCCCCCTTGACAACAGACCGCTGACAGGAAAAAAGATTCCCCATGAGTGTTCAGTACAACGTCAGTTTCATCAATCCCTTCCTGTCCGCTGTCATAGATGTGCTGGGCACCATGGCCATGGTGGAGGCCAAACCCGGCAAACCCTACATCAACAGCCGCCGTACGGCCGTGGGCGATGTGACAGGGCTTATAGGCGTAACGGGCCATGCGGAGGGCGTTATCTCCCTCACGCTGGACGAAAAGTGCATTCTGCGCATCGTCTCCAACATGCTGGGCGAAGAGTTTTCCAAGATCAACGAAGAAATAGCCGATGCCGTGGGCGAACTCACCAACATGATCGCCGGGCAGGCACGCGCCCACCTTGCCAACGAGGGCATGAAGTTTCAGGCATCCACCCCTTCCGTCATCATCGGCCGGAACCACACCCTGAGCCACATAAACAAGCAGCCCATTCTTTCCATTCCCTTCACCACGCAGGAAGGCAATCTGGTGGTGGAGATATCGCTCAACAACGTGGAAGAGTGAGCGCGCAAAAAACCGGCCCGCGTTACAAACGGGGGCCGGCTAAGATCGGGCAAGACCGGACAAGACCGGGCAAGATCGGTCAAGATCGGGGAATATTCGGTTGAGGCCGGATACGATTGGATACCGACCGGATGCGACCAGATAAAGCCAGATAGGGCCGGACGGTCGCAAAAGACGGCTCCGCCCTCGCTACGGAGTCTCGCAGTCCAGATGGCAGATGCCCGCAACGCCCTTGACGGGCAGGATAAAAGAAATACCCGCCCCCGGACGCTCCAGATTTCCCGCCTTTACAATAGCCTCAAGCACGGAGTTGCTTTTCTCGGAAGGAACAAGGGTGAGCACTATTTCCTTTTCCGGGTCAATGGCTATGCCCAGAATGCTTTTCACTTCGCGTATTCCCGTGCCGCGCCCCATGAGAATGGTGCCGCCTTCCGCCCCCGCCTTGCGGGAAGCGTTGACAACAGGCTCGCTGTGCCCCTTGTTGACTATGGTGACAATGCAGTCAAAATTCTCATGAAGCCTCATGGCCATCACTCCTTTTCCTTGAATACAAAATACCCAGCAGCATAACGGAGAGGATGGGGGCCAGTGCAACCAACGCAATGAGCCCGAAGCCGTCCGCAACGGGATTGCGTCCTTCCAGCACCCCTGCCGCCCCCAGAACCACAGCCATGACAAATGTTACCGTCATGGGGCCTGTTGCCACGCCGCCAGCATCAAACGCCGCCGCAATGTACGAAGGCGTGGAAAACCGCGTCATGACCAGAACAAGCAGGTAGCCGGGAACGACTATCCAGAGAATGGGAATGCCCGCCAGCAGCTTGACCATGCCCAGCGCCACGAACAACCCCACCCCCCCGGACAGAGTAAAAATAACGGGCTTCTGGCGCACCGCCCCGGCAGACGCCTTTTCCATTTCAATAGCCAGCACCCGCACCGCCGGTTCCGCGATGGTGGCCGCAAAGCCGAAGACCAGCCCCAGCGGCACCAGCGCCCAACGCCATGCCGCTTCTCCCATGATGCGCCCTATCTCCGTTCCGGCAGGCAGAAAGCCCTGCGTGACGCCTTGCAGAAACAGCACCAAGCCTACGTAGGACAGGGCAAGGCCCTTGAACATCTTTTTCACGTATGAGGCGGGAAGCCGCAGGGAGCGGTGCTGCATGTACAGGAAAAAGAGCACCAACGGGGCGAAGGCCAACGCCAGCTCAACGGCGACATGCCGCATATCCATAAAATCAATCAGAATATTCATCCGTAGAGTATCCCGATAAGCATGACGCCGATAATCGGCCCGATGGAAGCCAGCCCCACCAGACCAAATCCTTCACTGAATGAGTTCTTTCCGCGCAGCACGCTTACCGTGCCGAGTCCCAGTGCGAGAATGAACGGGACCGTTACCGGGCCTGTAGTCACCCCGCCCGCATCAAAGGCAATGGGAAGAAATTCTGCGGGAGTGATAAAGGAAAGTGCCAGCACCAGCAGGTACCCTGCAACCAGCAGGCGCACAATGGGAATGCCGAGCAGGATGCGCAGAATGGCTGCCACGAGACAGATCCCCACACTCACGGACACCACCAGAATGAGCAGGTTCCGGGATACCAGCCCGTCTGAAACAAAGTCCAGTTGGTGCGCCAGCACCCGCACATCCGGTTCCGCAACGGTTATGGCCGTACCCAGCAGAAAGGTCATGGCCAGCAGGTACGGCACGGAGCCGCTTTTGGGCAGTTCGCCGCCGATGGCTTCTCCCATGGGAAGAAGCCCCACGTTGACGCCGACGAGAAAAAGGAAGAGCCCGCCACCCACAAAAAGGGCACCGAGCAGAAAGCGCGCGAACACGTCCCACGGCATGTGCAGCAGGCTGACCTGCAAAAGAATAATGACAAAGGTGATGGGCAGAACGGCCACTGCCACTTCCCGGAGAAGATGCGCCTGTTCACTGTTCACGGTGAGTTACCCCGTCTTATAAAAGAGAAGGAAACGTATCGTGCCATACCATTCAAGCCGTTGTCCACCCGCGACAATAAAACAACGTCAGATATTCTCTCCCTGAACAGCGTCCGCAGCGGCTTCGCCCGCAATCCATTCCGGCAGTTCCTCACGTTCCGTTATCTGCGCCAGCAGCCCGAATGCGGCAGCAGCCTCTGCATTGCCGAGCACGCCCACCACATCACCGCCGTGCAGGGCAAACTCCGCACCGGGGTTGGCGTGCAGTGCGCCCTGACGCATGACTCCCACAACGGTTATGCCCACGTGGTTCCTGAGCATAAGCGCGCCAAGGTTTCTGCCGCCCAAGGGACTTTCTTCCGCCAGCGGAATCCACGAAAGCTCCAGCCCCCCGGCCGCACCGCCCAGTTGCGTAAGGGTGCGGTATTCCGGGTGCCTTTCGAACACGGCGGCATACCGCTCGCTGCGCACGTTGTCTGAAAACCGCTGAATCTCGCCCACGGGCAAGCCCAGATGCAGCAGCGCCTGACGGGTAAGTTCCAGTCCGGCCTCAAACTCCGGCTGTATGGTCTGGTGCACGCCCATCTCGGCCAGCGCGTCCATCTGTTCATGGTCGGCCACGCGCGCCACCACGGGCAGGGTGGGGTTGTTCCTGTGCGCCAGCGCCACCGCCGCAGCGGCATCGGTTATGGAGGGCACGGTCATAAGCAGCAGGCAGGCATGGTGCATGCCCGCCGCATCCTGCACGGTGGGCTGCGAGGCATCGCCGTATATGGCGGGGTAGCCCGCGTCCCGACATCGCTCAAACCGGCGGGAGTTGAATTCTATAAGCACAAAGGGCTTTTCCAGCTGCGAAAGAATGCCCGCCACGTACATGCCCACCCTGCCCCCGCCGGCAATGACCACATGGCCCTTCACCTCGCTGGCGGGCATGTTCACAATATGCAGGGGCTGCGGGGGCATGAAGCGTTTGCGCAGGGCGTACAGCGGGGCGGTAAGCGAGGAGAGGGGCGGCGTGGCCACCATGCCCAGAATGCCCACCGCCAGAAATATGGAATATTGATCACGGGGCAGCATGCCGCTTTCTACCCCGACACGGGCAAGCAGGAAGGAAAGCTCGCCCGCCTGAAACATGCCCAGCCCCAGAGCCAGCGGCACCACGTTGCCGTATCCGAAAAATTTGGAAATGAAGCCGAAGATCAGCCCCTTGCCCGCAAAAACAGCCAGTGCCAGCCCTGCCACGATGCCCAGATTATCGAGCACGAAGCCGGGGTCCACCAGCATGCCCATGGAGGCGAAGAAGAGAAGCCCGAACAGGTCGCGCAGGGGAATGATATCGCTGAGCGCCTGATGGCCGTAGTCTGACTCGCTCAGCACCATACCGGCCACAAACGCGCCGAAGGCGAACGAAAGTCCCAGCAGGTATGTGCCGTATCCCACGCCCAGCCCTATGCCGCAGCATGCCAGCATGAACATTTCACGCGAGTTCCAGCCAGCTATATGCCGCAGCAGCCGGGGCATGATGCGCGTGCCCAGCACCACCATGCCTGCCAGAAAACCCGCCGCCTTCACGCTTGCCCAGCCAAGCTCGGCCATGCCCGCATCCGCAAGCCCCAGCTTGGGCATGATGATGAGCATGGGCACCACGGCAAGGTCCTGCACGATGAGCATGCCTATCATGACGCGGCTGGAAAGCGTGCCTATCCAGCCCTGGCTTTCCAGCGTTTTCAGCACCACCATGGTGCTGGAAAGGGAAACAAACGCGCCGAACCAGAGTGCGGTGAGCGGCTCCCAGCCAAAGGCCACGCCCACCCCGTACCCAAGCCCCATGCACAGTACTATCTGCACGGGGGTGCCCAGCAGGGCGATGCTCCGCACGGGGCGCAGGTCCTTGAGAGAGAATTCCAGCCCCAGCGCAAACAGCAGCAGGGCCACGCCTATTTCCGCCAGCAGTTCTATCTCGTGGATGTCGGAGACGATGAAGCCGCCCATATACGGCCCCACCAGCACACCGGCAAAAATATAGCCGAGAATGAGCGGCTGCCGGAAAAGCTGTGCCAGCAATCCCCCGAACAGGCCCGCCACCACCAGAATGACTATGTCTGCCGCAATCCCCATCCGCACCCCCGCTGTATGCGCAAAGCAGAGCCCGCGCTGTGTGTTTCCGGCACTGGCCGTTCCCTGATGTTGCCCTATATTCCGGCCGCAGACAATGTATGTTCGGCACGGAAACGCGGAATGCCGCCCCATGCCCGCAGACACGGCGAAGCAGATGACAGAGGCGGGAGACGGCATGCTGTATGCCGTTCTTTAAGAAAAAGAGGGAGGGACATGGGCTGCGCAATGCGCAGGCCGGAAGGTGATGCTATGCGCGGCTCACATAGCCATACATAACCATATAATGGCAAAAACTCCCGCCCATGACGAACAGGTGGAATATTTCATGAAAGCCGAAATGCCTTGGCAACGGATTGGGTCTGCGCAATGCGTAGATGACGGCACCGATGCTGTACAGCACGCCGCCTGCGCCAAGCCACGCCAGCGCGCCTATCTCCAGTGCCTGCACCAGCGGGTAGATGCCCACAAGAGCCATCCATCCCATGCCGAGATACAGGCCGGTGGAGAACCAGCGCGGCGCACCCAGCCAGAAAATCTTAACCAGAATCCCCGCCGTGGCCACGGCCCAGGCGCAGCCGAACAGGCTCCAGCCCCATGTGCCACCCAGAGATATCAGGCAGATGGGGGTATATGTGGCAGCTATGTAGACGAAGATCATGGAGTGGTCTATGCGCCGCAGCATGCGTATGCCTTTCTCGGACAGCGGCAGCCAATGATAGAGCGTGCTCGCGGTATACAGCAGCACCATTCCCGCACCGAACACGGCAAAGGTGGCTATGTGCCACGGCATGGCGGGCGAGGCCACCCGCACGATGAGCACTATGGTGCCGACCACGGCAAGCACCGCGCCGATACAATGGGTCAGCCCGTTCACGGGTTCCCGCAGTGAGCGAAACATGGTCCCTCC
>CAYRLL010000055.1:14016-19746 GCA_964425115.1 uncultured Desulfovibrio sp.
GGCATCAAAAAGTGATTGTACGCTTCATTTTGTGCCAGCATAGCCTCATTTCGTCCCGGCCACAAGCGCAACCCGTGCGCCAGAAAACAAAAAAGGGGGCGCGCAGGCCCCCTTTAAGATGCTCCGTGAGCAGCCCTCCCTGCCTCCGCAAGGGGCGTTACCCGGCGCTCAGTGCAAGATTATCCGCCCGCTGCATGGCTTCCGGGAGCGTTTCCAGCACATTCCCCTCACCCAGCTTGTTCAGCGTGCCCAGCTTTTCCAGTACAAAGCGTACCCTCGGCTGCAGGCCGCAGACGACCAGCTGAATGTTCATGCGCCCTGCATGCACCACAAAGGTCTCCAGTGCGTGAATGCCCGTGGCGTCCACCGTGGGCACATGATCCATGCGGATGACGATAACCTTGGGCGGCTCGCGCAGCACATGCAGCACGCTCAGAAAACGCTCGGCAATGCCGAAGAAGAACGGGCCGTCCACCTCGTAAATCATGACCTCGCCGGGACAGTATTCGCTGTTCGCGCAGGCTATGCGGGAGTCGTTGGATAATTCGCCGTTTCCGTTGCCCGCCACGCCCAGACGCAGGTTGCTCACCTCGCTCATGCGGCGCATGAACAGCAGCGCGGCAAGCACCACGCCCACCTGCACCGCCACGGTAAGGTCCACCAGAACCGTGAGCAGAAAGGTGGTGACCAGCACAAGCACGTCGGAGCGCGGGGCGCGCAGAAGCCGTGCGAACTTGTGTATTTCGCTCATGTCCCACGCCACGATGCACAGCACCCCGGCAAGACTGGCCAGAGGAATAAGCGAGGCCACGGGGGCGAGGAACAGCATGAAGACCGCAAGGGTGACGGCGTGGATAATCCCTGCCACAGGCGAGGCAGCCCCGGCGCGGATGTTTGTGGCCGTGCGCGCTATGGCACCGGTGGCGGGAATGCCCCCGAACAGGCCCGAGGCGATATTGGCCAGCCCCTGCGCCACCAGTTCGGTGGAAGGTTCGTGCCGTTCCCCCGTCATGCCGTCCGCCACCACGGCGCTGAGCAGCGATTCAATGCCCGCCAGCAACGCAATGGCAAACGCGTCCGGCAGCACCTTGGCGGCAAGCCCGAAAAAGTCGTGCGGCATGGCAAAGCTGGGCAGTGCGGCGGGAATGCCGCCGAACCGGGAACCGATGGTTTCCACCTCTAGCCCGGCCAGCCAGACCACCAGCATGGAACTGAGAATACCCACAATATGGGCGGGAATGCGCGGGCAGAAACGCCGCACAAGCACCATGGCCCCTATGGTCACGCCGCCCGTTATGACGGCGCCGTGCTGCATGGTGCCTATGCCCTGCCAGCAGCTGTGCAGCTTTTCCAGAAACTCCGGCGACTGTGCCCCGATTTGCAAACCGAGAAAGTCCTTGAACTGCGAAACCAGAATATACAGGCCGATACCGGCGGTGAACCCCGTGGTCACCGGATACGGAATGAACTGCAGCACCTTGCCCAGACGGAAAAAGCCCATGAGCATGAGGAAAAAGCCTGCCATGAGCGTGGCAACCACCAGCCCTTCATACCCATGCCGGGCGATGACTCCCGCGATGATGACCACAAACGCCCCGGTGGGGCCGCCTATCTGGTAGCGTGAACCGCCCAGAAGGGAAATGATGGCACCGGCCACAATGGCCGTAAACAGGCCGCTCTCCGGTGTTGCGCCGGAGGCTATGGCAAAGGCCATGGCAAGAGGCAGGGCCACCACGCCTACGGTGAGCCCGGCACAGATGTCACGGGTTAAAAATGCTCGGGAGTACCCGGCTTTCAGAACGGAAAGCAGGGCGGGCCTGATCTGCAGCGAGATCAGGCCGGAACGCTGTTCACTCATGGCAACCTCCGGAAAGAATTCTTGATGCACAAGACTCTGTACGGCCTGGTTGCGGTCCGGCAGCGGGTTGAGTGTGTCGGGCCGCCCCCCGTGCACGGCTTGCGGCGGTGCCGGGGGGGTCGTCAGGTTATAGTCAGCACTCCCTAACGCCGAGGCAACTTCATGGCAACCGGAAATTTCCGTATTACAAAGATTTTCTTTTCCGCTTGACGCAGACGGATAAAGTGTTACTCTTGAGTCAAGATCAGGAAACGGTATTAGGTAACCATCAGCCAACAACAACCGGATACGTTTGTAGGCTATCGGCCCTGGCCCTATCCAAACATCCAAGTCAATTTTGAGCCGGGACTCCCACATGGGGGTCCCGTTCTTCATGGGTGGCGCTGTGCGATGCACCCTTCTCCCCTCCTGCGCCCCTCCTGCGCCGGACGGCACCGGACGGCACCGGCCCTGCCCCCCGTCTGACTGCCGGTCTGGCTGCACGCCTGGCTGCACGTGCCGCAACCCGCGCGACTGCACGAGGCCGGCAGGGCGACCGGACGCATCAGCCCATACGCCCGTACCTGCCCATACCTGCCCATACCTGCCCATACCCGTATGTGCCTGGCCCGGCCTGCTATTTCCCGGACCGCAGCAAACCTTGACGAACAGCGTAAACGGGCGTAATAACATGCGTTGCGCTTTTACAATTTCGCACGAATAATCAAGGGGTTACAGTTGAGCACCGATAACCGCCCCCCGTGGGCCGCCCCCGAAAACCTGCCCGCCCATGTCTCCATCATCATGGACGGCAACGGCAGATGGGCCAAAAGCCGGGGGCAGGACCGCACGCAGGGGCACCGTGCGGGCACGGAAACCGCGAGGCGGATTGTGCGCGAGGCGCGCAGGCTGGGCATACGCCACCTTACCCTGTACACCTTTTCCAGCGAAAACTGGGAGCGGCCCAAGCATGAGGTGAGCTTTTTGTTTGAACTGCTGGTCTCCTTTCTCCGGGAAGAGTTGCCCAGCCTTATGGAACAGAACATCCGCCTGCATGTGCTGGGCGATGTGAACGGCCTGCCTCTGGCGGTGCGAACGGCACTGAACCACGCCATGAACAAAACTGCCGGGAACGGCGCCATGACCCTGAATCTGGCACTGAACTACTCCGGGCGCGGCGAGATACTGCACGCCGTGCAGGCGCTTGTGCGTCAGGGTGTTCTGCCGCAGGATATCACGGAAGAGGCGCTGGCATCGCACCTGTACACGGCGGGGCAGCCGGACCCGGACCTCATGATACGCACCAGCGGCGAACTGCGGCTGTCCAATTTTCTGCTGTTTCAGCACGCCTACACGGAATTCCACTTTACAGACACCTACTGGCCGGATTTCGGCGTGGAAGAGTTTCACGCCGCACTCGCAGCCTATGCCACCCGTGAGCGGCGGTTCGGCAAGACCGGAGAACAGATCAAGGCATGACCAATTCCCACAAACAACGCTGGATAACCGCCGTTATCGTTCTGCCCTTCCTCCTTACCGCCCTGCTTATGGGCGGATGGGTGCTGCTGGGCGCGGCAGTCATTGTTTCCACCCTTGGACAGTACGAATTCTACTCCATGTTCTGGCCGGGCAGGAGCAACCTGTTTTACAAGCTGGCCGGCTGCCTTCTGGGTGCGGGGCTGCTGTATGCCTCGTTCATCGGCAACCCCTATGCCATGACCGGCTGCATTGCCGCCGGATTCTGGGTGGGCAGTCTCGGCTTCCTGTTTGCCTTCGGCACCGGCAGGGCAGATGCCCCCAGATTCGAAGAGGCGCAGATTCTCACCGCAGGCATGCTCTACCTGCCCCTGCTCATCCAGACGGTGCTGCACCTTTCCACCGCCGAGGTTGTTCTCATCCTGTTCGCGGCCTTTGCCTCGGACATCGGCGGGTTTTACGCCGGGTGCAACTTCGGCAGGCACAAGATGTGGCCCTCCGTAAGCCCCAAAAAGACGTGGGAAGGCGCGGCAGGCGGCATGATTTTCTGTGTGGCCATATGCCTTGCGGTGGGCCTTTCCTTCGGCAGCGCATCGTGGCCCGCGTGGGTAGTGCTGGGCATTATCCTTAATGTCTCTTCGCAGGTGGGTGATTATTTTGAATCCGCCCTCAAGCGCACACTGGACATCAAGGATTCCGGCACCCTGCTGCCCGGACACGGCGGCATTCTGGACAGGATAGATTCCATTCTGCTCGCCTTGCCCGTGTACGCCCTTGCCCGGTCCGTCCACACATTCTTTTAGCGCTCCGGGATCGCCATGAACGCCCCTTCGCTCTCACGCAACCCGGACCACTCGCTGGACCTTGACCGTCTGGACGACCTGCTCAGGCAGGTGGCAGACACCATAGCCAGCCATATCCGGCACATTGACGATGCCCCTGTCGTGGCCCAGACCACCTTTGACGCGGTGCACGCCACCATTCCGCACGAGCTGCCCCGGCAGGGAACCGACCCCGCCACCGTGCTGGAAGAGGCGGTGGCCGCGTTTTCTCCGGTGAACACCCGCATAGGGCACCCCCGTTTTCTGGCATGGATAACCACCAGCCCAGCCCCGGCGGGCATGCTGGGTGAACTGCTCAGCGTGGGGTTCAATCAGGCGCCGTTGTCCTTCAAGGGCGGCCCTGCGGCCACCGTGCTGGAGCATGTGGTTCTCTCGTGGTTCGCAGACCTGTTCGGCTATGGCGAAGGCTGGGGCGGCACGCTGGTTTCGGGCGGCACCGTGGCCAACCTCATGGGCATAACCGTGGCCCGTCAGGCCCATGTGCCCGGTGTGGCGGAAAAAGGGCTGCAAGGCCTTGAGCGGCCCATCACGCTGTACGTTTCCGATCAGGGGCACATGTCCATCTCCCGTTCCGCCATGCTGCTGGGCATAGGGCACGACCATGTACGCAGCGTTCCTTCGGACGCCTCTTTCCGCATGGATGTGGACGCCCTGCGCCGGATGGTGGAGGAAGACCGCCGGGCAGGTTTTCATCCCTTCTGCGTGGTGGCGCAGGCCGGTTCTGTCTCCACGGGAGCCATAGACCCGCTGGCGGCCATTGCGGACTTCTGCGGGGAGCAGAATATCTGGCTCCATGTGGATGCGGCTTACGGCGGTGCGGCGCTGCTCTCTCCCGCTCACCGGACAAAGCTGGCGGACATACACCGGGCAGATTCCGTGTGCGTGGACCCGCACAAGTGGTTTTTCGTGCCGCTGGAGTGCGGCATAACCCTGTTCAAGAGCAGCGCGCAGCAAAAGGCCACCTTCCGCGCCAAGGCCGCCTATCTGGGGCAGGAATCGGACTGGGACCTCAAGAACACCAATTTTCAGCTCTCGCGGCAGGGCCGCGCGCTCAAGCTGTGGTTCACCTTCCGCACCTACGGCACGGACCGTCTGGCCGCCATTGTGGAACGCAACTGCGACATGGCACAGCAGTTTCTGGATCTCGCGCAGGCCTCCCCCCTGTGGGAACCCGCCGCCCCCGCCGATCTTTCCATCGCCTGCGCCCACTTTGTGCCGCCGGACCATATGGACGCGCCGTGGACGCAGGAGGAACTGGATCAACTGCATGTGGACATTCTCGCGGAACTGGAGCGCAGCGGAGAGGGCTTTCTCACTCCTGCCCGCATAGGCGGGCGCGCGGCGGTGCGGCTGTGCATTGCCAACCACCGCACCACGCCGGATGACATACGCCTGCTGTTTGATACCATGACAGACATAGGCCTGCGCCTGACCGCATGCCGTGCGGGCCTTCAGAACGGACATCGGCCCGAACATAGGACAGGACATCGGCCCGAACATAAGACAGAACATCGGCCAGAACATCGGGCGGACAACGCCGGATGCCCGGACCCCGGCCCGGCGGAAGACGATGCG
>CAYRLL010000056.1:0-14243 GCA_964425115.1 uncultured Desulfovibrio sp.
GAGTACATGCATTGGTACCTCCGATGTATCATGTATAGATAGCATCTATATCATTGCAGTAAATGAATTGACAATACTGATGATGCAGATGAGCAGACCGGACGGAACGCATGCGGCATCCTGCGGATAGCCTGCAAGATAGAGGGCGTATCCCCCAAATTTCCTGTCTCAAGCCGCCGTTCCGCGTCTCCCGCTTGTGGAAGGCTGCGCTTTTCCGTAGTGTTATGCCTTTACCGGCGAGATGTTGCAGGAACCTTCCACTTCATTTTTCTGTTTCCGGCTCCGGACAGTTCGTCACCATGGTTCGTGCCCATTCGCACGATTCGCAGAACGTGGCGGTACCGACCATACGTTGCCGTGCCCACTGTCCGGCAGTGGGCCGTTTGACTATCATGGGAAAAGACGTTGCAACAGCCACGTGGAGAGAACGGCATGGATGAAACCCGGCAGGAAGCCATACGCAACTACTGCCTGCACGCGGGATGGATGCGTTTTCCCGGTGCGGTTTCCTTTCTGGCGGCGGGAGAATACAACGAGAACTGGCTTGTGGAAACAGGGCAGGGGCTGCGGGTCTTCCGCATAAACCACGGCAGCCAACTCGGGCTGGGCGACGGGCAGATAGCCTACGAACACAGGGTGCTGGAGCTTGTGCGCGACTCCGGCGTAACCCCGTTGCCCTATGGTGTGGACCCGCACCCGCAGGCGGTGGAGCCAGCCTTGCCCGGCGGGGTGCTGCTCATGGAGTATATACCCGGCGTTGCGCTGGACTACACGCGGGATGCGGGCAAGGCGGCGCGCATTTTCGCGGCGGTGCACAGCCTGCCTGTACCCTGTGACAGCGGGACGCAGAAGAATCCGGGGCCGCACGACCATGCAGACCCCTGCGGGCTGGTGGTGCAGGCAGACCCTGTGGGCGACATTGTGCGTGAATGCGAAGGCCTGCTGGCCCGTTTTCCCGACCATCCGCGACAAGAGGTGCTGGCGCGGCTTTTGCGCTACCGGGATGAGGTGGCGCGCATGGGTGAGGAGTCGCGCCCTCTCTTTGCCGGAGAACCGCTGTGTATTGTGAACACGGAAGTGAATTCCGGGAACTTTCTGATAAGTGAGCAACGGGCCGCGCTGGTAGACTGGGAAAAGGCCGTGCTTTCATGCCGTCATCAGGATCTGGGGCACTTTCTCGCGGCCACCACCACGCTGTGGAAAACGGATTATGTGTTCGATGCGCAGGCCCGGGCCGGATTTTTGCGGGAGTATTGCCATGCCCTGCACGAGGCCGGGGCTGCGGTTCCACCCTGGGATATGCTGGACGAGCAGACCCGTGTGCTGGAGCGCACCATTCTTTTGCGGGGGCTTTCGTGGTGCTATATGGCGTGGTATGAATACACGCGGCCTGCACAGCCCGATCTGCCCTGTCCGTCCTGTCCGTCCTGTCCGTCCTATCTGTCCGATTTGCCCGATCCGTCCGATCTGCCCGATTTGCCGGAACAGGCAGAACAGGCAGAACAGGCGGACAAGGCGCGTCAGGCAGCATGGGCTGGACAGGCAGGACAAAGCGGACAAAGCGGACAAAGTGGACAGGCAGGGCGCGCGTTGACCCATGCGCACACCCTGGCAACCATAGAACGGTATCTGGACGGTGTGGAATGGCTGTTGCGGTAGAAGGCTTGTGCAAGGAATATGAAGGCGGTGCCGTGCTGCGCGATATCGCCTTTGCCGTGGAATCCGGAGAGATTGTCTCGCTGGTAGGCCCTTCCGGCGTGGGCAAGACCACGCTGCTGCGCATTCTCGCCGGGCTGGAAACGGCGGACGCGGGCACGGTGCGCTACGCGGTGCCGCCTTCGCTGAGTCATCCTGTGATTATGGTATTTCAGGATTATCTGCTGTTTCCCAATCTCAGCGTGCACGAGAACGTGGCCTTTGCGCTGCGTGCCCGCAGAATGGGCAGGCGTGAGGTGGAAGAACGCGTGCGCGGCATGCTGGAGATGTTTCATCTCTCCGACAAGGCAACGGCCTATCCCGTTCAGCTTTCCGCAGGGCAGCGGCAGCGGGTGGCCATTGCCCGCGCCATGGTGGTGAACCCCACCCTCCTTCTGCTGGATGAACCGTTCGCCAATCTGGACCGCAACCTGAAGATGGAGACGGCGGAATTCATCCGCCATACACAGAAAACCTTTGGGGTCACCACGGTGAGCGTGACCCACGACCTTGAAGAAGCCTTTGCCATGTCAGACCGCATAGGCATTATGCTGGAGGGCAGGCTGGTGCAGTACGCCACGCCGGGCGAGGTGTACCACGCCCCTGCCACGCGCGAGGCGGCGCGGTTTCTTGGCCCCGTGAATACGCTGGATGCCGGGCTGTGCGCCCTGCTGGGCATGGAAGCGCCGAAGGACGGGGAGGCGGTGTACGTGCGCCCGGAATCGCTGTGCCTTGTCTCCAACCCGCAGGGGGCGGCCATTGTGCGCGGGGTAACCTTTGGCGGGCACTACATCCGCTATACGCTGGATGTGCGCGGCCATGTGCTCACGGCATATGGCGTGCACAACGGCATTGCCCCCGGCGACCGCGTGGACGTGCGGCTTGCTTCCGGTTTTTGCTGCGGCGTGTGAGTGGCGTAGTCTGCGGATAGTGCCACGAAGAGGCCGGACCGAAAAAAAATGGTTTCGTGCTGGTCATGCGGTGGCAGATGCGTGTACGCTGGCAGGAATAATGTGCGGCAGCGGGTTCTGGTTGATGATGCTGCCTTTGGCCGTGAGGAAATTACAGGCGGATATTGCCCTTCAGGTCGTCCGTGGGCTGTCTGCGGGCCGTTTGCGGGCTGTCTACAGACTATATGCGGGCCGTCTGCCAACACTCATTTTACAGGAGTTTTTCATGTATCGTCCCATCCGCGAGATACTGCGGGGCGAGCCCGTCACCGAAGGGGCGGGCGTGCGTCTGCGCAGAATATTCGGCTACTACGAGGCCCCCATGTTTGACCCCTTCCTGCTGCTGGATGACTTCCGTTCCGACAGGCCGGAAGATTTTGTGGCCGGATTTCCATGGCATCCGCACCGGGGCATAGAAACCATTACCTATGTGTTGCGCGGCGATGTGGAACACGGTGACAGTCTGGGTAACACGGGCGTCATCTCTTCCGGCGATGTGCAGTGGATGACGGCGGGCAGCGGCATTGTGCATCAGGAAATGCCCAAGGGCGATGCACAGGGGGCCATGCACGGTTTTCAGCTCTGGGCAAACCTGCCCGCGGCGCAGAAGATGATGGACCCCCGGTATCGCGGCGTGACGGCGGCGGAGATTCCCGAGGCCCATCTGGCGGACGGGGTGCGCGTCAAGGTTATTGCCGGAACGGTGCAGGATGTGCGCCCCGGTGCGGGACAGGTGCGCGGTCCCGTGCAGGACGTGGTCATCAGCCCGGAGTATCTGGACGTGCAGGTGCCCGCCGGGGTGACGTTTGAACACGCCACCGTGCGTGGGCATACGGTGTTTGTCTATGTCATAGGCGGCAGCGGGATTGTGGCGGCGGAAGAGGGCGGGCTGGAAGGCGCGCCCGTTTCTGACAAAACCCTTGTGCTCTTTGACGATGGCGATGCCGTTTCCCTGCGTGCGGGAAATGAGGCTCTGCGGTTTCTGCTGGTTTCCGGTGCGCCCCTCAACGAGCCTGTGGCGTGGCGTGGGCCCATTGTCATGAATACAGATGAGGAGTTGCGCCTTGCCTTTGATGAGTTTCGCAACGGCGGCTTTGTGAAGGTGGGTAAGGGAAGGGAGAAGGCATAGGTCTTTGCAGCTGAACAGGCGTTTTTTCAGGGAAAAGGCCGCGCTGCCCTTGACGCGGCCCTGCCCTGTGTGTTTCCAACGGGATGCACGGTGCGGGCAGTGGGCATTGCCGCGCCTGATGCGCCCGGGAGGAATGCCTGCGGAGGGCGGCCAGAAGGCCGGGACTCTTATGGCGCAACGCAAGGTCCGCCCGCTGCGGCGGAGATGAAGGGATAGCAATGTACGCACGCGAATGGAGATGTCTGTGTCCGGAGAAGAACCGCGAGGGATTTCTGGACTATCTGTATCAGACAGGGGTGCGCGAGATAAAGGCATCCAGCGGATACATGGGGTTCCAGATAATGGACCGGGACTGCCGGAGCGATGAAGCCGGAGGCAGAAAGGGCATGGTGGAGATCGTGCTCATCACCTACTGGAAGTCGCTTGAGGCCGTGGCGGTTTTTGCCGGAGACGACATAGGCGTGGCCAAGCTGTACCCGGAGGACGAAAAGTACGGCATTGTGCCCGATGAGACCGTGCGGCATTACAAGGTGCGGGAACGCAGTCTGGCATAGCGGGGGTGTTCCCTGTTGCCGGATTGCCGGAACAGACACGCAGGCGTATTTCAAACGCCGGAGCTTCCTCGGTAAGAGAAGGCTCCGGCGTTTTTTTGTCGGGGCGGTGAAGTGTTCCTTTCGTATCACGGTCCGGGCTGGGATGTGCCATGTCGGGTGAGTTTATGCAGGCCACCTAGCAGATGCGTGCAAATACGTCCGGCGGTGCTTCCGGATGCGAAGACGTGATCAGTCGCGCGGTTCCTTGGGAATAAGCAGGTGCGTAAAGTAATGCGGTTTTTCCGGGGCCATGGCGATATTGCGCACGATGTGTTCACCCTCCATGCCCAGCCGCGAGACAAAGACCGTTTCGCCGTTCTTGCCTGCTTCGCCCAGCACGCGGCGGATTTCCGGAAAGTTCTTGTAGGCCTTCAGGATGACGCTGTTGTCCGCCTGCCGCAGCATGTCGCGCAGCGTATCCGCATTGCCCACACCCGAAAGCAGCAGCAGGTTTTCTTCCGATTCGCACAGCACGGTGCGGGTGCGCGCGGCAGATGCCTGATAGGATGTAATGCCCGGCACAACCTCTATGGGAATATCGGGCCGCATGGCCGCAAGGGTGCGCATAAGGTAGCCGAAGGTGGAATAGATGAGCGGGTCGCCCAAGGTGAGAAAGGCGCCGCTGCGGCCACCATCCAGTTCATCGGCCACGGTTTGGGCGTTGGCCTGCCATGCGGCGGTAAGGGCTGCCCTGTCGCGCGTCATGGGAAAGCCCAGCGTGACGGTGCGGGTTCCGGGACGCATGTGCGGGGCGGCAATGCCGTGGGCCGTGGAATAGTCGTTCTTGGTGGAGGCGGCGGCAAAGACCACATCCACCGTGCCGAGTATGCGTGCGGCCTTGAGGGTGATGAGGTCCGGGTCGCCCGGCCCCACACCTATGCCGTAAAGGGTTCCGGGAGTATGCCCGGTGGCCGGGGGGGTTGGTTCATGGCTGCACATATCATTCTCCTCCCTGCCCGGATGCGCGGGCGGAAGCGGTTGTATTGTCAAAGGCGTGCGGATGCAGGAATCGGGCGAGTTCTTCCACCGCCAGCACGGCACGGGGGCCGGGGCGCGAATAGACCTGCTCGTCCACAGAAAGAACCCGGCCAGCGGTAACGGCACGCAGTGTCCGGAAGTGGTCGCGCTGCGCCGGGGGCACAGGCGAAGGGTTCATGGGGCCAATCTGCACGAGGTAGGCTTCCGGGTTAAGGCGCACAAGCTCTTCCTCGTTCAGGCGGATAAGTTTGGGGCCCATGGTCAGCACGTTGGCACCGCCCGCGTGCAGGATGATGTCGTTTACAATGGATTCCGCCCCCGCGCCCAGCAGGTTTGGGTAGCGGACCTCGAAAAAGACTGCGGGAGGTGGGGCCGGAACATGCGCAAGGGCCTGTGCCACCGCGTCCAGTCTGCCCCGCATGTGGCTTACCAGCTCGTCCGCTCGGTCAGGTGAGGCGGTCAGTACGCCCACGCGCTCAATTACATGGAACAGTTCCGCAAAGGTGGCAGGCTGGAAAAAGACTACGGGGAAGCCCAGCCGTTCCAGAAACTGCTGCATTTCCGTGGCCTGCCTGCGTCCGCCCAGTTGCAGGATGCAGTCCGGCGCAAGGCCCGCCACCAGTTCCGCGTTGGGGCGCATGTGGGTGCCTATGGAGGGCAATGCCGCAAGAAAGGGCGGGTGGGTGTCCGCATTGGTGCGGGCGATGATGCGATCTTGCAGTCCCATGTGGATGAGGATTTCGTTAAAGCCGCCGTACAGGGCGATGATGCGTTGCGCGGGAGCGGGCAGGGTGATGGTGCGGCCCGTATCATCGATAATGGAGACCGGACCTGAATCCTGCGCAGGAGACGTCGCACCCGGTGCATCGGATGCAGTATGCAGGCCGGGGTTGCGGTCGGGGGCAGTGCGGGGTGCTTTGTCGATATGGCCGCCTGCTCCGTTGTTGGCATCGCCACCGATGCCGCCAGAAAGGGCATGACCGGCAACCGGGGTGGTTGTTGATGCTCCGGCAGGCAGCACCGGGAGGCCATACAGCAGGCCGGACAACACAACAGAGAGCAGCATAGGCAGCAGCACAGACAGCCGCACAGGCAGCCGCACAGGCAGCAGGCGTGGCGATGCGGCGGACAGGGGGATACCAGACCGGAAACGCCACCGGAAAAACTCCCCGGCAGGCAGATAGTGGCACGGGAAACGGTGCGAACGGCTAACCATGCGCCTTTCCTCCGGTTCTATCCGGCAGTGGCATGGGAGCGGACGCGGGGCCAACGTTGCGGGCGGCAGCCTGCGGGACGGTGGCACCGACCGTATCAGGTGCAAAGGGCAGGCCCGCCGCGCCGGTCTGTCCGGGGACAAGGCACGCCTGCGGCGCACCGGTGACCGGATGCGGCACAATGTGAATGCGGGTTTCATACACTTCGGAAAGGATGGCCTGCGTGAACACCTCGTTCACGCCGCCGTCACAGACCACGCCTCCGTTTTTGAGAAGCACGAGCCTGTGGCAATAGAGCGCGGCGAGGTTCAGGTCGTGGATGGCGGCAATAACGGCCACCCGTTGCGGGCTGTGTCCGTTGTGACCTTCTTGCCCGGTCTGCCCAATCGCTCTGTCCTGCCCGTTCACGAGGTCATGACAAGACGGCTCTCCCTTTCCGCCCTCATGGTCATTTCCGGTGCGCTGACGCAGCAGGTCAAAGATTTCCACCTTGCGGGCTATGTCGAGGCCGGATGTCGCTTCATCCAGCAGCAGGCACTCCGTCTGCTGGGCCAGGGCACGGGCAATGAGCACCCGCTGAAATTCACCGCCGGAAAGAGTGCAGGCGGAGCGGTGCGCAAGGTGTGCGGTACCTGTTTCTTCCATGGCGGCAAGGGCTATGCGGCGGTCCTGTTCCGTGTAGCCGCCAAAGAAGGAAATGTGCGGATAACGGCCCATGAGTACCAGCGAGAAGGCCTCCATATCCGGTGGTTCGCCCATGCGCTGCGGCACAGAGGCCAGATGCCGGGCGCGCACGGCAGGCGGCATTGCGGCGCAGTCGTCGCCGTGGATGCGCATTTCGCCCGCAAGAGGCGGCAGCACCCCGGATAAAGTGAGCAGCAGGGTGGTTTTTCCGCTGCCGTTGGGGCCGAGCAGCCCCACCATTTCGCCGGGCTGCACGGTAAGGCTTACACCGGAAAGAACAGGAATGCCGGCGTAGCCGCAGACGGCGTTGCGCAGGGTGATCATAAGGCATCTCCCCCTGCCGCCCGGCGTCGCAGCAGCAGGCAGAAGAAGGGACCGCCAAGAAGCGCGGTGACCACGCCCACAGGCAGTTCCGCCCCCTGCGGCAGGACGGTGCGGGCCGCCACATCGGACCACAGGAGCAGCAGTCCGCCGGAAAGCCCGCTGCTGATCAGCAACGGCCGGTGTTCGCCCCCTTGCAGCATGCGCATAAGGTGCGGCACCACAAGCCCCACAAAGCCTATGACGCCGGAAACAGCCACGGATGCAGCGGTGAGCATGCTCGCGCCGATGAGCAGGCGCAGGCGCACCGTATCGGCATTCATGCCCAGTTGCCGCGCCTGCGTGTCGCCCAGAGCCAGAATGTCCAGTTCGCGTGAGTAACGCCAGATGAGCAGCAGGCCGGGGACCAGCCATGGCAGCATGAGGCCGCATTCGCTCCAGCCCCGTCCTTGCAGGCTGCCCATGATCCAGAAGACGATGGAGGCCACGGAGTCTTCATCCAGCGATTTGACCAGCGAGATGAGTGCCGCAAGAAAGGTGGCTACGACTACGCCCGCGAGTACCAGTGTTTCCCGCCGCAGCCTGCCCCCGGAACGCCCCAGCATGATGACCGCGAACAGGGCCAGCAACGCGCCGCCAAGGGCGGCGGCAGGCAGAAAACCTACGGCGGGAAGCAGCGGGAGTGCGCCCGTAAAGCCCAGCAGGATGGCAAGCGAGGCTCCGAAGGCCGCGCCGCTGGATACGCCGAGGGTGAAGGGGTCTGCCAGCGGGTTGCGCAGAATGCCCTGAAACACGGTGCCCGCCACGGCGAGCGAGGCACCCACCAACAGGGAAAGCACAATGCGTCCGAGGCGTATATCCCACACCACAAGGCTCACGGTGGGGGAGGCGGGCTCTGTTGCCGCGCTCAGGGAAAGGAGGGGGGCAATCCGTGCGCCCAGCACTGTCAGCACATCACGCACGGCAATATCCATGGGGCCGAAAAGACAGGCCGACACCACGGAGACAAGGCACGCCGCCAGAGCACACAGGGCTGTGCGCCGGAAGCGGCGGGCGCGCTCCGTATATCGTGCGGAAGTGTGTTCCGTGGTGTCGGCCATGTTCCAAGTTCCTTTTCAGCGGGCGGAGCGGGTTTATTCTTCGTCCAGCATGCCGAAGGCGTCTTTCAGGTGGTCCACCCACAGGGCGGCAACCGCGTCATATTCTCCGGTGCCGCGCAGGACGGTATGGACGGTGAATCCCTGCTTTTCCAGCACGCTCTTCCAGCTGTCTTCTTCCGGTCCGGCCATATCGTTGCGGGCATGGTCGCCCGCCACCGCCATGAGCGGCATGAGCCACACGGTTTTGATCTTGCGTGCCTTAAGGGCGGCAATCACGTCATCCAGTTCCGGCGCACCTTCCACAGTACCCACAAAGGCGTTGGGGTCTGTTTTGGAAAGGTAGTACTGCATGCCGGGGTAGTAGATATTTGCCGGGTGGTGCGTGCCGTGGCCCATGAGCACCACGGCTTCGCCGGGTTTGCGCTGTTCCGGGAAGGTGGAGACCAGTGCGGCTGCAGCGCGTTCCATATCCTCATGGGTGCAGAGCAGCGGCAAGCCGAGCACGACCTTGCGGGTACCCTTGGGCATGTTGCGAAAAGCGGCAACGGTCTTTTGCAGGGCGTGGAACTCTTCACCGGGAATGGTGTGCAGCGACTGTACCGCCACGTGGGTGAATCCTTCGTCCCCCATGCGGGCAAGGGCAGAGGCGGGAGAGAGTTTTTCCTTGCCTTCTTCCTCCTGCACGGTGCGGCGCACCTGCCTGGCGGAGTAAGCCCAGCGGATTTCCGTATCGGGGAACGCCTTGCGGGTTTCTTCTTCAATGTTTTCAAGCGCGACACGCGCTTCGGGCACGGTGGTGCCAAAGGCTACCAGCAGAATGCCTTTGCGTATTTGCGGGGCGTCTCCGTGCCCGGCAGCGGCGGGCAGCGTGAGCAGGACTGCGAGAAGCAGGGCAGTGGCAAGCGCGGCAACGCGGCGCGTGACAATGGAACAATGCATGAAAAAAACCTCCAAAGATGTCTTTGGGGCAGTGAGGGGACGGGGAATGAAAAAATCCTCCCATGCGATATGGCATGGAAGGATACCGTATTTATCCGTCCCGGATTTCCGCACAGCAGTAGCCCCGTGCATGCGGAAGATGCCTCCGGCCCTGTGGAGAACGAACGTGGCGTACGCAGGCAGGGCCGCACCGAAAGCTCAGGCAGGTCTTCCGGCTCGTCCCACCGTTTCCGGCCTTCCCGGATGTGCATCCAGTGGCGCGCGGGGGAAACGGCTTGCGGGGGACTTACGGCGGCGGGTCCGCTCCCGCTTTGCACGGGATTCCCTGTTAGGCCCCGGGGGGCACCTGAACAGGCGCACAATAGGCCAGTGCGAAGGGGTGGTCAAGGAGAGCCTTACCGAATCCGTTTATGCCAGCGCAACATACCATGCCGTGACCAGCAGCAGGCTGCCAACACGCAGAAACTGGCTTTGCAGCAGCATGATAAGGCCCAGCCGGGGGGTGAAAACCCCTGCGTGTGAGGGGAGCTGGTGCCGGATGGCGCGTATGGGCGTGGCCACTATGGTTCCCAGAACAAGGGCCAGCACCGCCTGTTGAGTGGTCAGGGTGCCTGCGTCAAGCAGCGCGCCTGCCGCCGCAATGCCGGATGTGAACTCTGCCGCCACGGCAAAGACCACCACGCTGACCGCTTCTACGGGCAGCAGGCCGGTGACGACCCAGTGGGCGGCCATGTCGCGCAGGTGCTCAAACACCCCGGTCTGGTTCAGGGCGTACATGAGCAGGTAGATGGGCACGGTTATGGTGATGATACGCCAGAACCGGTTGCGGAACGCGGCAAGGATCTTCTCCGGTGTGGTGCGGTTTGTGTTCCGTACCCCGTTGGATATTCCGGGTTGTGCCGTTGCCTTGGTCGGAACAGCATCCGGTCCAGCATCCGGTCCAGCATTCGGCCCAGCATCCGGGTTGGCATCCGTGGTGGCATCCGGACTGACACCTGTATTGGCGGGCGCAGGGAGCAGGGTAGCGCGGGTCCATGCCAGAACCGCCAGCGTGCGCAGTATGGCGGCAAAAGCGTTCAGGGCAAGGTATATGGCTCCTGCGGAGCGGGTCATGGGCACCACCACAAAAAAAGTGGTGGGCAGGTGCAGCAGAAAGACGGGCAGGCCGGTGTTTACAAGGTAAGAAAGGCGCATTTCACGCTCACCAAGCCTGCCGTCGCGCCATGCGTTCATGAGCATGGCATTGGCTGCGGTGCCGGAAAAGAAGGCCGTGGCAAAGGCCGCTCCGGAAGCATCACGCAGACGTCCGAAACGCATGAGCGGACGCACGGCTGCGGCGAGCCACGCAGACCAGCCCATGCCCTCCACGGCAAGACCCGCCACGAGCCCCGCCCCAAGAAAGGCCAGCATGCGCGTGAGCGGACGCAGCAGTTCCGGCCACGCCTTGCTCCACGCCAGCAACGCCGGGTCGTGTCTGAAGATGATCCACAGCGCCAGCCCGCAGAGAGCCAGAGGGAGCAGAAGTGAGGTTGCGCCGCGCTTTTTGCGCATTCCGCTCTTTCCCGGCCTGCTTTGAGCGGGGTTGGCGAGAGCTTCGGGCCTGTCGGTCCTGTTGGGTTTGTCGGGGGTGCGGGTATGCATGGCGTGTTTTCCTGTGGTCTGCGGGCATGGCTGTATAGCGTGTTCGCGCAAAAGTCACAATGCCGTTTCCGCCACGGCACGGATACCCTCTACTGTTCGTATAGGCATTCAACCAACCGTACACACTCAGTTATGCCCCAAGGGGAGGGAAAGATATGCATGCACTCACACTTGCCGAGACAATGGGCGCCTCTGCCGCAACGATGTCCGGACATGTTTCAGCCGCGCAGGCGACCGGACTTCAGCAAATTGCCGGAGGGCTGGCACGGGCGGTATCCGGCCTTCTGGCACCGGAAACCTTCCCCGGAACAACAGCAAAGGGTGAGCATCAGGTGCGGATGCAGCCTGCTTTTCTGGCGGAAAGCCGGGCAGGGCGGCTGGCGATGCAGCTGATGGCAGAATCACTGCCACCTTACGCGGCAACTGCGCTGGAGCCGTATTTATCAGCGCGGACAGTGATCCAGCATTGTGGCAGCCTTGGCTCGGACGGTATGCGGGGTGCTCTTCAGGGACTGGAAGCTGTGGATTGCAACACGTCCTTTGCCGGCAAGGGACTGGAAGCCATGGTCCGCCATGTGGCGCGGCTTGACGCCTCCCGGCCCGAACTGAGGCGCATGACCGAATGCGTTTGCACACTGCACAACCATGCGCTTTACTGGCGCAGCATGAAGCCCGGCGGAGGCGGCAGGCCCAAAGGAAAGCTCATGGACGCCATTGTATCGTCCTTCGGCTCGTGGGAAGCCTTCCGGGATGTGTTCCTCGCACGCGCCGCCAACAGGTTGTGGGCAGGCTGGTTGTGGCTGGTATCCGAGGGTGGGGGCGTTTCACTCATGCATTCCACGGCAGCCTCATCTCCCCTGCTGACGGGCAGGCAGCCGCTGCTGGCACTGGATCTGTGGGAACTGGCCTACCATAAAGATTACGGAGATGACCGGTCCCGTTATGCGGAAACCTTTCTGCATAGTCTGGTTGATTGGGAGCATGCTGAACGCATTTACAACGAAGGCCGCTGAATCAGGATACTATCCGGTATCGATCCCTGAGTTCCCTGTTCTATCGTCAGTCGCGGAAAAGCTGTCATCGGGAGTTCCGAATGTGCGGATACGGACCTAATGCATTGCCGATGCAGGTGGTTTGGGTGTAGTATGACTTTCGCACAGGAGGACGCACAACGAAAAGGCTGGCTTTTCGCGGGTGGGAACTAGGCGTTTTCCATGGATTTTTTCCTGAACGGCGGGGCTATGTCGCATACCAATATTCTGCTTGAGTCAGGGACCAACGAACTTGAGGTCGTTGAATTCTTCATTGATGAGGAGGGCGGCTACCGGGCGCATTACGGGGTGAATGTCGCAAAGGTGCTGGAGATACTGCGCAAGCAGCCGGTCACCGCCATGCCGGAAATGCCGCATCCCGCTGTGAAGGGAGCTTTCAAGCACAGGGACAATACCCTTGTGGCGCTTATAGACCTTGCCACCTATCTGGGGCGGCAACGGGTGCAGTCTGCCGAACCCAAGGTTATTGTTACAGAATTTAACGAGGTTGTTTCCGCCTTTCTTGTTTCAGGCGTTAACCGCATTCACCGTATGAGCTGGGAAGAGGTGGAAGCCCCCAGCGAATTTTTGCAGCGAACCACGCAGAATGCCATAACCGGCGTGGTACGGCTGGAAGGACGGGTAGTCTTTCTGCTGGACCTGGAAATGATTGTGGCGGATCTGGACTCCAGCCTTGCCATCCGCATGGACCCGAACGCGGCTGCGCGCAACACGGGCAAGGTATACACCATTGTGCATGCAGATGATTCCGGCAGTGTTCGCAATCTGGTGAAGTCGCTGCTGGAGGCGTGCAACTTCAAGGTGGTGCAGTTTACCAACGGGCGTGATGCATGGGAATTTCTGGAGCGGCAGATGAATCGCGCTCAGGAGGAAGGGCGCCCGGTGACGGATTTTGTTCAGGGAGTGATATCGGACATAGAAATGCCCCAGATGGACGGGCATAACCTGTGTAAGCGCATCAAGGAGAGTACGGTTCTGCGGGCACTGCCGGTTGCCCTGTTCTCCTCGCTGATCACGGAAAAGCTGGAGCACAAGGGGCAGGCTGTGGGGGCGGACGCCCAGTTCGCCAAGCCGGACCTGCAGCGGCTGAGCGACAAAATGCTGGAATTGCTGGAAGCCAGAGGGCTGTAAACATAGCTTTTTCGGGCAGCGCTTTTACCGGTGCCTGCCCGGCCAGAACAGTTGCCCTTAATACCTGCAAAAGATATCGCGCCGCCCTTTCGGGCGGCGCGCTACGTTTCTGCCCCACCCTTGTCCAGAGAGCGGGGCGTCTGCACGTGCCGGGCGTTATTCCGGCATGCCGCGTACCTGCCCCGTACTTTGTCCGACATTTGGGGAGGTAGCGGCGAAGACAGACCGGTGTCTTCAGGCTTACTACTCCAAGAAGCGTACCATGTGCTCTATCTATGTAAAATGTATTAATTTTACATCAGGAGTGATTCCTCTTTTCAATGAGGCGCCTGTTTGTAAGGTCAAACCGAGAGTAAGAGAGTGAAAAATCCTCTATCGCGGACAAGTGTGTCCTCGATAGAGGATTAGTAATTAGGCCAAATGGATGGATGAGATTTGTCCGGAGGGGCTGCTCGTCCGACGCTGCTCATCCGCCACAGACTTTCCGCCACAGACTTTCCGACGCAGATTGTCCGACCAAATCGTCCGACGCAGATCGTCCGCGGCTCATCCACGGGGTTTGCGGGTGGTGGAAGAATGGTGGACGATTCTGGACGAGGGAAGAGTTAAGGGGGGCGTCTTATATCATGACGGGGTGTTGGGGGTAGGTGGCCCATATTGTGAAGGGCTGCTGAGGGTGGGTGTCCCTTATTGTGGGGTCAGTTGAGGGGGCGTGCCTTGTTGTGGAGCCTGTTGGGAGGGTGGCGGTCTGCGGTGGCCAATTCAGGCCAATTCAGGCCAGACCAGACCAATTCAGGCCAATTCAGGCCAGACCAG
>CAYRLL010000056.1:14343-19718 GCA_964425115.1 uncultured Desulfovibrio sp.
AAAGGAGTCTGCCTCATCGGGCCGGAGGGGGGTGGCAAAGGCGCTTGCCTCGTCAGGGTGACGGGACGAGCTAAAGGGTCTTGTCTCGTCAGGATGACGGGACGAGCCAAAGGATCTTGTTTCGTCAGGATGATGGGGCGGGGAAAAGGAGTCAGTCCCGCCGGGCCGGGGAGCCGAATGCGGCATCTGCGGTGCGTGGGGCGTTGCCGGCCTGTATGGCTCGGATATTCCGTATGTCGCAGGCGTTTCGGGTGCTCCACGTTCCGCAGTATCCGCAGTATTCGTAGTATCCGTCGTGGCGGGACCAGTAGTATGGGCAGCATGGGCAGCATGGGCAGTATGGGCTGCACCGGGCGAACCTGCTGAACCTGCTGAACCTACTGAACCTACTGAACCCGTTGAGCCTGCTAAACCTGTTGAACCTGTTAAATGTGTTGAGCTGGCGGCATTGGCTGAATGGACAGGGGCTGCCGGAGCCGCCCAGCTTGCTGCGGATGCTATAGGTCCAGCGGGGGCTGCGGGTCCCGAAGGGCCTGAACGTCCCGGCAGGGGCCGGAGGTCATCTTGCAGCGGATAGGGTGCTGCGGAGCGGAAGTCTGCGGGCGGCGGCGCAAAGGACGACCGGACCGTTGCGGACGGGCTGAGGTCCGCAGGTTGTGCAGGGCGTGCGGACGGCGAAAGCGCCTCGGCATCGCTGGCGGCGGCGCGGGCGATACTGATGCGCACGTGGTCCGGCAGATGGCGGGAGAAGAGTTTAGGGTCATCCTGCGCGGCGAGGACGGCCCGTTCCAGCGTGTGGATGAGTTCGCGCACGTTGCCGGGCCAGAGATATTCCCGCAGGGCGGCTTGCAGGTCTGTGGACAGGCTTTTCATGGGCATGCCGTATTTGCCGCAGATGCGCCGGGTATAGTGTTCCGCCAGTTCCGGGAGGTCTTCCGTGCGTTCCCGCAGGGGGGGGATGTGCATGACCACGGTGCGCATGCGGAAAAGCAGGTCGCTGCGGAAGGTACCGCGCGAGACCATTTCTTCCAGATTGCGGTTGGTGGCGCAGATGAGGCGGAAATCGGAAGTGATTTCCGCGCGGCCGCCCACGGGCCGGAAACGGTGCTCCTGCAAGACGCGGAGAAAAATCTTTTGCATGGCCAGCGGCAGTTCGCCTACCTCGTCCAGAAAAAGCGTTCCCCGGTGCGCCTGTGCCACAAGGCCGTCCCGGTCCTTGTCCGCTCCGGTGAAGGCCCCCTTGCGGTGACCGAACAGGGTGGACCCCGCGAGGGTACGCGAGAGTGAGGCGCAGTCTACCGCCACGAAGGGGCCGCTGTGACGCTGGCTGTTTTCGTGGATGGCGCGGGCAAAGACCTCCTTGCCTACCCCGGTTTCGCCGTACAGCAGGGCGGAGGCGTCTGACGCTGCGGCCTCGGACACGATATTCAGGCAGCGGGTTATGCCCGCCCCGTTGCCGATGATGGAGTCGCGCTTGAGGCGCACCTCTTCGCGCTTGCTGGGTTTGCGCCCCCGGTATTCCAGCGCGCGGAGCAGGGGGAGGACCATGCGGTCCACGGTGCCCTGTTTGGGCAGGTATTCCCACGCACCGTTGCGGATGGCGCGTTCCGCCCCGTCCGGCGTGGCGGCGTCTGTGACGATGATGATCTCCGGCTTGCCGGGGCTGTTGCGCAGGCGGGGCAGGGCGTCCAGCCCGCTGCCGTCCTCAAGGCGGGCGTTCAGAAAGATGATGTCTGTGCCGCGCGCGGGGGTTGGGGCGGGGGCCATTGCCTCGGCCAGCGTGGCGGCGTGGTCCGCATGATGGCCGAGGCCCGTGACAATGGCCCCCAGCGTGTCGCGGAAGGCGGGGTCGCCGTCTATGATGAGAATGCGTGCCATGAATTATTCCTGCCTTGCATCCAGCGCGGTTTCCAGAAGGCGCAGCCGGGACTGCGTGTCCATGGGCTTGCGGGCCACGCAGCAGACCCCCGATTCGCGGGCGAGGTCCGGGGTGACCGGGTCTGCCGGGTCGCGGCACAGGGCCACCTGCACCTCGGGGCGGATGCCCAGCAGGGTGCGGGCAAGCTCCAGCCCGTTCATCTGGGGCAGGGAATAGGCCGTGACCACAAGGTCTATGGTGGCGGCGGATTCCATGAACACCCGCAGGGCCTCCACACTGCCTGAAATGGTATCCATGCGGTAGCCCAGCGGTGCCAGAAGGCCGCGCCATTTGCGCAGTTCGCCGGGGTCCGGGTCCACCACCAGAATGCGTTCGCTGCCCAACCGGGGCGCGGGGCCGAGGGGCTGGCTCTGGTCCACCTCGCGCGCGTGGCAGGGCAGGTACAGGCAGAAGGTGGAGCCGAGGCCCTGCTCGGAAAGCACGGTGATGCCGCCGTCATGGGCGCGGGCGATGCCGTGTGCAACGGAAAGCCCCAGTCCCTGTGCTCCTTCCACCGTGGTGAAAAAGGGGTCGAAGATGCGGGAGGCGGTCTGCTCGCTCATGCCGCAGCCGGTGTCCTGCACGGTCATACGCACGTAATGGCCCGGGCTGAGGTCCGCGCGGAAGGCGGCTGTGCGTTCGTCCAGTTCCACGTTGCGCAGGCTTACGGTTATGTCGCCCCCGCTCCCCACAGCCCGTACGGCGTTGCTCATGAGGATTTCCAGCACCTGCCGGATGTGGGCGGCATCTGCCAGAACGGTATCGGGCTGGACCGCAAGGTCTTCGTGCAGGCGCACTCCCTGAGGCAGGGCGGGGCGCAGGTCGTCCAGCGTTTCCGTGACCACCGGGGAGATGGGAATGGGCTGCTTTTCTCCCTCGCGCTGGCGGCTGATGGCCAGAAACTGGTGCATGAGCGAGGTGGCGCGGTTGGCGGCGGCGAGCACGGCGTTCAGGTTGCCGCGCGCGGGGTGGTTTTCCGGCACGAGGTGCAGGGCTTCTTCCGCATTGCGTGTCAGAGGGGCGAGCAGGGTGCCGAAGTCTGCCGCCATGCCGCCCGCAAGGATGCTCACGGCCTCCAGCCGCTGTGACTGCCGCGTCTGCTCCTCTATGAAGAGGCGCTGGAATTCCGCTTCCTTGCGCTGTGTGATATCGACCAGAGAGCCTTCGTAATAGCGGATGGAGCCTTTTGTGGTGTACACCGCGCGGGCGTTTATGAGCGTCCAGACCAGTCTG
The DNA here is from genome assembly GCA_964425115.1 of uncultured Desulfovibrio sp. GTDB lineage: Bacteria > Desulfobacterota > Desulfovibrionia > Desulfovibrionales > Desulfovibrionaceae > Halodesulfovibrio. The sequence continues at coordinate 17,495 of CAYRLL010000056.1, forward strand.
CCGTCGCGGCGGCGGAACTGCATTTCGAAATCGCGCACGCTGCCGTGCGCCCGCAGGGTTTCCAGCATGGAGAGGAAACGGGGGGCATCCAGCAGGATGCTGGTGCGTTCTTCCGGGAAGCGGCGGAGCATATCGCCGGGGGAGGCGTACCCGAAAATGCGCGCCAGAGCGGGATTGACCAGCAGAAATGTTCCCGTGCGGGACTTGCGGAACATGCCTTCCACCGCATTGTCGAAAAAGCTGCGGACGTCATGATCCTCCCGCTGGGGGAAGCGTGACGGGTTTTCCTCACTGTTGAGCTGGTCTTTCATGGCGCGACTCTAGCGTTGGCTGGGGGGCATGGCAAGACCGGAACAGGGGGCGGGTTACGATATATTCTTCCGCCGGGAGGGCTGCGCAACATGGCTCTTGGCGCGGGCGTCTAGCGGATGAACAGCCCCGGTTCCAGTTCGGCCATGGCGGGGTCGGTGCAGCGGAGCAGGGCCTCGGTGCCGGGGTGCAGGCGGTGGCAAGCCTCGCCCCGGTGGTTTTCGAAGCCGTATGCGCCGGGGGCTATTTCCGGTCTGCGCAGACCGGGGAGCATGAGCTGCACGGGGCGCTCGTCATCCCACGGAGAGCGCACCGCGATGCGCCATGCATCGTCCGCCAGCCGTTCCCGTACCTGTGCCACGATGGGGCGGCGTTCCCCGGCGGGCAGGGGGGGCAGGGAGCGGCGTCTGCCGCCGGGCAGGAAAAATCCTGTGCCCAGATTGCGCGAGGCCGTGTTCTGCAATTCGTGCAGGTAGAGGTGGGGGCGGAACCTGCCCGCTGCCACATCGTTGAGCGCGGTGCGGTAGGTATCTGCCACGTGGGCCACGTATCCGGGGGTTTTCATGCGCCCTTCGATTTTCAGGGAGGCTATGCCCGTGCGCACGAACCACGGGATGTATTTGACGAGGCAGAGGTCTTCTGGTGCCCAGAACGCGCTGTATGGCTCCTCGCGGGTTATTTCCCACATGACGGCCCCGCTGCGGGTTTTTTCTTCCACGGCCAGCGGGGGAATGGCGGTGTTTTCCATGCAGGGGCCATGGGCGGTGTTTCCGGCCGCAAGAGGAACGATGCCTCCGGAACGGCCGTAAGCGTTATGACCGCTGCAACCGCCTGAATCGCCTGAATCGCCTGAACAGTCTGACTCGTCTGAACTACCTGAATCGGCAGCGGAAACCCCGCGATATTCAAACCGGCAGGGATGGGTGCATTCGCCCAGATTGGCGGGGCGCCCGTTCAGCCACGCGGAAAGCAGGCACCGGCCCGACAGGGCGAGGCACATGGCCCCGTGCACGAAGACTTCGAATTCCATATCGGGAAAGGCCCGCACCAGTTGGCGCATGGTGGGGGCGTTCAGTTCGCGGGCAAGGTTGACGCGGGAGATGCCCAGATCGTGCCAGAAGCCCACCGCTTCGCTGTTGGCGGTGTTTGCCTGCGTGCTCAGGTGTATGGGCTTGTGCGGAGCCATGCGCCGGGCCATGCGCAGGACGCCGGGGTCTGCGATGATGATGCCGTCCACGGCGGAGTGTGCCAGCATGTCCAGCGTGGCGGCCACGTCCGGCAGGTGGGTCTGGTGGGGCAGGATGTTCAGCGTGAAATAGATGGATGCGTTGCGGGCGTGGGCCTTGGTGCAGGCTTCGGACAGGGCGGCGGTGGTAAAGCCTCCGGTACCCGCGCGCAGGCTGAGTGATGTGCCGCCAAGGTAGCAGGCGTCTGCCCCGTAGGCGAGGGCGGCGTCCAGCCTGTCCATGTCTCCGGCGGGGCAGAGCAGTTCCGGCAGTTGTGGATGCGCGGGAGCGGAATGGGGCGGGGGCGTATGGGGCATGGAGGTCTTTCCGTTACTCGGTATGGTGTGGCAGTGTGCAGAGGGTGTGGTGCGTCCGCCCGCTCCGCCTGCCTGAGGCGTATGCTCAGACCGGAAGCCCCTGTGCGCTGCGCAGGGTGTGCAGGTTCTCCAGTACAAAATCCGGGACGTACAGTCCGCCCTTTCCTCTGCCGAGCATGATATTGGGCTTGACCGCGCCGTGATAGTCCGAACCGCCGGTAAGGGCAAGCCCGTGACGTGCCGCGAGGTGCACCGCCTTGCGGGTGGCTCTGTCATCGTGTTCGCTGTGGTAGGCTTCTATGGCGTCCAGCCCCAGTGCGGCAAGTTCTGCCACCATGGCCTCCAGCCACGGGTCCGGGTAGCCGTGCAGGA
>CAYRLL010000057.1:0-14434 GCA_964425115.1 uncultured Desulfovibrio sp.
CCACCTCCTGCTGCGGCGCAAGGACGGTGACTTCGGCCCCGCCGCCCGGGGATTCAAGCGCAAATTCACTGACAGCGCGGCTTGCCGCGCGACGTGCCAGCCGGACCGGATCCTCTGGTTTGTCTGAAGCGGAAGAGAAAGCTCCCGAGTGCTCCAGTGCCGCGGACAGGTTCGCCACAGCCGCGGACATGCCGTCTCCCGCTGTCCGCATGGTTTCCAGCATGCGCAGAATTCCCCGCCGTTCGCAGTAGGTACGCACAGCCTCCATGGTGCAGCCGGACGCCCGCGCGGCTTCGGCATTGTCGGGCAGGGCTTCCGCGAGTCTTCTGTGTATGTTCTGGCTGTGTTGCAGCACGGCCGCCACGCCGTTGGTCGCGGCATGCACGGTCTGCAGGGCTGCGCCGAAAAGGGCGTTTGCCTCGCCCGTGCCGGACATGTATTGCTCGAGCCGGGCAACAGCGTCGCGGGAGGCGCAGCGGACGAAGGCGGCGCTCCCGCCAGACAGCGATACCGGGTGAATATGCAGGTCGACGCGGTGCGCTTCTCCGTACAGTGTCACGGCGCAGTTGGGCAGATGCAGCGGGGTCATGTTGGCCATTGCCTGCGTCAGTTGGGCGGGTGAGACGGGCAGAGCGGGGAAAACTGCATGAAAATCTGCCCCTTTTTGCGGAAGGGTATCAGTGTCTGCCCATGCGGCGGCGTGACTGTTCCATTCAGACAGCCGGGCATCGCAGTCCACCAGCACAAACCCCTCCGGTATGGTCTGCAGGGCAGCCTGTAGCTGCTCGGCCGTCATGCGGGTCTCATTGTAGCTGAGGGCCAGATCCTGCCGCAGGGAGGATATCTGCCGCCATGCCCGCCTGAGCATGGCAAAGGAAGCGGCAAGAGCTGTCAGCAGCAATGCGGAGAGCAGCCACGGAAGGATGTCTGTGAAAGAGGGGGGCATGCCGTGAAGCACCCCCGTGGCGGGCAGAGCGGTGTTCATGCATGAACATACCGCGTTGGGGCGCTTATGCGCAATGGCGGCGAAGAAAAAATCACCTTTCCGCATAGCGGAAGGGGCGGCGTCTGCAGGTGCACCTCTCCGGTTCCGGCTAGTGGGGACTCAGGCGGCGGACGGTATCCGCAAGGCTGGCGTTCATCCAGTGCAGGTCGCCCACGGTGAGGGGATACAGGCCCGGCGTAAGCGATGCCAGCGTATGCCGTTCTCCTTCCGTGGTGAGTACCTCCAGCCAGCAGCGGCCCTGACGCGGCGCAATGACCCGGAGGGCGGCAATGGCGGAAAACGGGATGCTGACATGCTCATTGGGGGTATCCATGCAGTAGTGGCCGCAGTGAAGTCCTTCGTGGTCCATGTGGATATAGCGGGTGCAGAACACGCCGTACATGAACCGCCACGAAATCTGGTAGGCCAGCACTCCGCCAAGCAGAGCGGCGACAACGCCCACCCAGTGGCTGCCCCCTTCGCGCAGAATTTCCAGAATGCCTATGGCCCCTATGGCCAGCATGCCCAGCCCCACCAGCCCCATGAGCAGCAGGACCACCGTGCCGGGGGAGAGAGTCCACACCCACGAATAAGAAGAACGCCCGCGCTCGTACCGGATGACGGAACCCGGAGGCGGCGAATGGGGCGCTTCCGCTACATCGGCAGGAAAGGGGAGGGCTGCCTCGCGGGTGAGTTCCAGACCTGCCTCATCGTCCACGGAAAGGCCCGTGCGCGAGGCCAGCAGGTCTGCCAGCCGCGCAATTTCCTGCGGGGTGACCGAGGTATCCAGCGTTTCAAAGCCCGAATCGTGCCGAACCACATCCAGCGCATAGCGGGGTTTGCCCGGCCGTTCATGGCGGAATTGGTCGCCGCGCTGAATCTCGCGCATGGAAACGCGGATGACGGGAACCTTGCGGGTGACTCGCAGGCAGGCAATGTCGCTGAACGGGATGACGTACATGTCCGGCTGCTGCCGTCCCATGACGTAGAGTGCCTTATCCGCCAGATTGATCTCAAAGCTGCGCCGCTGGCTGCGGACCATGAACGCCACCAGAAAAAAGGCGCAGGATACCATGAGCATGATGAGGAACTGTACCGGCTGGTGCACAAGCAGGGCGGCGGCAACGGAAAAACCCGCCCCCAGAAGGACGCACGCGCCTGTTGCGGCGGCGGGCACCGGGCCGGGAACAAGGCGGATGACGGAACCGCTGTCTTCTGCAATACGTACAAGGCTCATGGGCGGTTACTCTATAGGCAACCGCGCCTCAGGGCAATGAAAAGACGCGGGGTGCTTCCGGGCGGTTATCATTTTCGCCGGGGAACGCTCTTTTGTCTGGCGGATGGAAGGCACTCGGTATATACGGTGTGCGCATCCGCCAACAGGAGTAAAAAAAGAGGAGTCTGCCCATGCTTCCCAACGTTCCCGTCATGAATATTGCGCATCGCGGCGCGCGTTCCGTCTGCCCGGAAAATACCTTGCTGGCGGCCGGTATAGGGCTGGCCCACGGTGCACATATGTGGGAGCTGGACGTAAGCATGACGGCGGACGGCGAACTGGTGATAGTGCATGATGACACGCTGGAGCGCACGACGGACGCGGCCCTTCGGCCGGAATTTGCTGCCCGTGCGCCGTGGCGTGTCTGCGACTTTACCCTTGCCGAACTGCGCACGCTGGACGCGGGAAGCTGGTTTTTGCAGACAGATCCCTTCGGGCAGATAGCCGCAGGGACAGTGGATGCCAAAGACCGCGCCGCCTTTGCCGGACTGCGCGTGCCCACGCTGCGGGAAGCGCTGGAGTTCACCCGTGATGCGGACTGGTGCGTGAACGTGGAAATTAAGGACCACGAGCACCTGATCGGCCATGGCACCATTGTGGAAGCCACACTGGAGCTTATTCGCGCCACGGACATGGCAGACAGGGTGCTGCTCTCTTCATTCCAGCACCGTTATCTGCTGGAAGCCGGGCAGATCATGCCGGACATGCCGCTGGGTGTGCTGGTGGAGGAACCGCACGACATGGACCCGGTGGACCTTGTCCGTTCGCTGCGCGCCCACGCCTATCACCCGGAGACCGGGTTGTTCACGGAGGATGACGTGGCGCGTCTGCGCGATGCCGGATTCGGCGTGAACGTGTTCACCATTAACGATGCGGCGGAAATGGCGCGGCTTGTGGCGTGGGGCGTTACCGGCCTGTTTACGGATTTTCCGCTGCTGTGCCGCAGTGTCCTGCAGGGAGGCTCTGCGGAGTAAGGTGTCCGCAGCATCCCGGACCACTTGGAATTTCTGAATTTTCCCATCGCGTATCTGCCGGCTGACTGCCTTTTTCTTCGACCTCATATCCGGTTGGTGAATTCATGCCCTTGCTGCCCATGGCGTCCATGGTGTCCGTGATGCCCCTGATGGGAGAGGCGGCGGCCCTGCTCACGGCCCTTCTCTGGGGCCTTTCCGCCTGCATGCACACGTCTGCGGCCCGCCTTGTCGGGTCGCTGTCGCTCAATCTTTTCCGCCTGCCGCTGTCGCTGCTCTTTTTCCTTGCGGGAATGCTGATTTTCGGAACGCCGTGGTCGCTGCCGGAGGGAGCGGCGGGCTGGTTCGTCCTTTCCGGCGTGGTGGGGCTGGCGTTCGGAGATGTGGTGTTTTACGCCAGCGCGGTGCGTCTGGGCGCGCGTCTCTCCGTGCTGCTGTGGGAACTGACGCCTGCCGCGACCGCTGTTCTGGCCTATTTCTTTCTTGGCGAGACCATAAGCCTTACCGGTATGGCGGGGATTGCACTTACCATGCTCGGGGTGCTGTGGGTGCTGCTGGAAAAGCACGATGGCAGCATACCGGGCCTGACCCCGCAGCGCTGGGTGCAGGGGATATTCTTTGCGCTGGTTTCCGTGGCTGCGCAGAGCGTGAGCACCGTGTGTGCCCGCAATGCGCTGGTTATGGGCGGCGATGTGCTTGCCGGTGCAGCCCTGCGGACGGGCAGCGCATCGCTTGCGCTCTGGATGTTCGTGCTGATGGCTGGCAGGGCGGGGCAGGTGGTGCGTACCCTGCGGGGCAGCCCGCAGGCTCTGCGGCTCATGCTGGCTGCCGGGATCATCGGTCCCACGGTGGGGGTGTGGCTTTCACTCGTGGCCGTCAAGTACACCAAGGCGGGCATTGCGGCCACCATTATCGGGCTGGAGCCGCTGGTGGTTATCGCGCTGCTGGCCGTGTATGAACGCAAGCGGCCTTCCCCCCGGCTGGCGGTGGGGGCAGCAATCGCCTTTGCGGGCACGGCCATGCTGTTTTTGCGCTAGCGATTCCCTTTGCGGAGCGCCTTATTGATCGGAGCGGCCGGAAACGGGCATCTTCGGGAAAGGTCGCGACGGGGAGCCGTTATTGTCTGGGCACGGCCTTGCCTGCAAGGGCGGTACGGGCGGCAGGGGTATCGCAGGGCAGGTCGTCCGGGTTTTCCACGGTTTCCACGCCACGCTGGCGTTCGTATTCCGCACCCCACTGGCAGAGCTGCTTGAGGAGCGGGAGCACGGACTGCCCCATGGGCGTGAGCGAGTATTCCACCTTGGGCGGTACCTCCGCATACACCTGCCGGTGGACTATTCCGTCGTTTTCCAGTTCGCGCAGCTGCTGGGTGAGCATCTTCTGCGTGATGCTGGGCATGGAACGTTTCAGTTCGCTGAAGCGGCGGGTGCCGTCCTGACCCAGCCGGTACAGGATTATGGGTTTCCACTTGCCGCCTATGAGGAGCAGGGTAAGCTCCATGGCGCAAAAATATTCCTTACCGGAACAGCGTTTCAACTGACATCCCATGACATGCTCCTCTCCGGGCGCTCCGGCTGCTTTTTGTGCGGCATTGTCCGGGCGGGTTCAATGCCAGCGCAGACCCTACGCTTCTCTGTGGTATCTTTCAAGGGGGTATGGTATCAGAAAGTACGCTATGAAACATTTTCGTGCGTACTTGCCGGTATGTTTGTTGTGTGGTCTATGAGCGTTGTGGATGCTTGTGGGATGCCCACGCTGCATCCTGAATGAAACAATGCCATGGGAGGCGGGTATGTCTAAGCGTATTGTGTTTGTGCACGGAGCCCCCCGCAAGAAGGGGAACACCCGCGCAGTGACCGGGCTGGCTGCCGAGGCTGCCCGCAGAGAGGGGGCCGTGGTAACGGAGATTGATGCCACGAAGCTGGAGTTCAGTGCTCCCGGATGTATCGGCTGCGCTAAATGCCAGCAGTCGGATACCTATGAATGTACGCTGGGTGACGAACTTGCGCGGAACGTGGCGACACTGGCGGAGTACGATGTTATAGTGTTCTCGACCCCGTTGTACTGGTGGAGCTATTCTGCGCAGTTGAAAATGTTCATAGACAGGATGTATTCTCTGTGCAAATTCTCGGATGAGCAAGGAATCCGGTCTGCGGTGAGCGGAAAAACGCTGGCTCTTATAGCCACTGCGGGCGGGCCTATGCAGGATAATCTTGAGGTTCTGGAGAGTCAGCTGAGAAATCCTGCGGCCATGCTCGGATGTTCATTTACCTCTTGTCTGTTCCCGGATGTACGCATGGAAGCGGGCGATTTGAAAAACGATCCGTTGGCGGCCGAGAGGGCTCAGTCTTTCGGCCGGCTGCTGGCTTCCTGAACCTGTTTGCCAACCTGCGCCTGAAAAGGTGAATTGCGTGAGCACGCCTTCATGAAACCGCGTGAGCATGGCAAGGTGGCATCAGATGCAGCCGTTTTGTCGGAACAGTGTCGCCGGGCGGCAACGCTTACGGCGGATACTCATGCCAACGAAGCAAAGCCCTTGGAGGTTGTATGGAAACATTGCAGGCCATTCATACCCGCCGGTCCATCCGCCGTTATGCACCGGGCAAGGTGGGGCGGGACGTTGTGGAAGAACTGCTCCGTGCGGGCATGGCGGCCCCCAGCGCGGGCAACCAGCAGCCGTGGCGGTTTGTCGTGATTGAAGACAGGGCCGTGCTGGAGAGGATTCCGGCCATACATCCCTATGCGGGAATGGCCCCGAAGGCTTCCTGCGCCATCATGGTGTGCGGTGATCCGACTGTGGAAAAGTATCCCGGAAACTGGATGCTGGACTGCTCCGCCGCGATCCAGAACATTCTGCTGGCCCTGCACGACAAAGGGCTTGGCGGTGTTTGGTGCGGGCTGTGGCCCGTGGAGGAGCGCGTGGAGGCGTTTCGTGAACTGGTGGGGGCACCGGAGCATATTATCCCGCTGGCGCTCATTCCGGTGGGCGCACCGGACCAGAGCGCGGGGCCGCAGGACAGATATGATGCGGCCAAGGTGCATTGGAACAGGTGGTAGCCATGCCGGTAGTAACCATTGTGTCCAATCCGCTTTCTGCGGAACAGCGGCGTGAACTGGTGCGTGATGTGACCGAAGCCTGTGCGCGGGTTATGCGGTTGCCTGCGCAGACCATTGTGGTGGTGCTGGATGAAAAATCGCCGGACACCATTGGAGTGGGCGGTGTGCTGCTGGCGGACCGTCCGCCTTCATGAGCCGGTAGCGCCCCGGAATTGTGCTGAGCGGTTTCCGTCTGCTTCATAACCGCGTGAAATGCTGGAGTGCTGTTGCGGCACGGGCAGAGCCATGTTGTGTGCCTGCGACCCGGAAGTGTTTCATAAGGTTAGATTATCTGTTGCGTGTACTGCCTGATTTTGGCCACTCAAAGGAGTATTCATGACCTCTCATGTTCGTGTTACCGCCGTTCTGATTGCGCTGCCCGGAAAAAGCGATGCCGTGCAGGCGGCCATAGAAACCGTTGCGACCCATACCCGCAAGGAAGAAGGCTGCATACAGTATGACCCGCACCGCTGCACCACAGACAGCAACAAGTTTCTTTTTCTGGAGGAATGGGTATCGCAGGATCATCTGGATGCGCATATGCACCAGCCGCACCTGCTGGCTTTTCGGGAAAAGGTGAGCGGGTTGCTGGCGCATGCGCCCGAGGTGCTGGTCTGGAAACCGTTGTAGGTGCAGATTGCGTCTTACAGAGGGCCATGTAACCGCCTTGCAGAAATGACTTTCTGAGCTGCCGGTTATCCGGAGGCAGGGGGAAACAGGCTTCCCTTCCGGCCTGATATGCCTTGAATTATGCGGGGAAATTGCGTACTCCCTGCTGGCGGAGCGGCCTTTGCGGACCGTGCCGCAGACAACGCAAGGAGAATGGGATGAAGATACTTGCCATCGACAAGGTTCTGGAGAGCGCTACGCCGGAAGGCATAAAGGCTAATTTCATGAAGGAAGTGGACCAGACGGTGAAGCTGTACCTTGCGGATGTGGTCCGCGAGATATACTTCCGCCAGGACCGTTCCGGCACCGTGCTGGTACTGGAGGCTCCCAGTCTGGAAGATGCCCGGAAGATGATTGAAACACTGCCGCTGGTGCGGGAAAAGATGATCGACTTTGAACTGATTCCCCTTGGCCCCTTCATGCCGCTGGCACTTCTGCTGGAAGACGACCAGCCCAAGGCATCCGAAGGTTGCGGCTGCGGCTGCCATTAGGCGCTTTGCAGTCCGTCTGCCGGATTCATGCCCGCCTTTATCCCGCCGTATCTCCCGTTGTCCGGGGAATGCGGCGGTTTTTTCATGGCTGACGCTGCGGGGGGCTACATGCCGTCCGGCAGGGATTCGGAAGGGTAGAGGTCGGTGGCGTTTTCAAACCGCGTGAACTGACCGTTGTATTGCAGGGGGCAGGAGCCCACGGCACCGTTACGCTGTTTGCCGATGATGATTTCTGCGGAGTGGATGAGTGCCCGGTCTTCGCTCTTGTTGTACATGGCATCGCGGTAGATGAACATGATGACGTCTGCATCCTGCTCAATGGCGCCGGATTCGCGAAGGTCTGACAGCATGGGACGCTTGTCCGCACGTTCCTCAACCTTGCGGTTGAGCTGCGAGAGCGCGAGAACCGGAATGTTCAGTTCCTTGGCAAGGGCTTTCAGGTTGCGGGAGATGTCTGAGATTTCCAGTTCCCGGGAGTCTGTCTTGCGGCTGGAACGCATGAGCTGCAGGTAGTCTACCACCACCATGCCTATGTCCTTGCTTGCCTTGAGCCGCCGGGTGCGCGCGCGCAGGTCCAGCGTGCTGAGCGAGGGGGTATCGTCTATGTAGATGGGGGCGTTGCCCAGCACGTCTGCCGCCCAGTGCAGGCGTTGCCAGTCTTCGTCGGTAATGCCTCGCCCGGTACGCAGCTTGTTGAGCTCTACCCCGCCCACGGCGGCTATCATTCGGGTCATGAGCTGCTCCATGCCCATTTCCAGCGAGTAGAACACCACGGGCACACCGCCCTGCAGGGCGGCGTTTGTGGCAAGGTTCAGCGTGAAGGCTGTTTTGCCCATGGAGGGACGCGCAGCAATGATGATGAGGTCGGTGGGCTGCATGCCCGCTGTCATCCTGTCTACGGTATAGAATCCGGTGGTGACGCCTGTGACCAGATTCTTGCTGTCTATGCGCTTTTCCAGTTCCTGAAAGACGTTCTTTACCAGCGTTTTGGAGTCTACGAAGGTCTGCCCGGCGGTGCGTTCTGAAATGGCGAAGACGGCCTGTTCCGATTCGTCCAGCAGGGCATCTACATCTGTGGACTGTTCGTAGCACTTGCTGATTATCTGGGAGCAGGAGGCGATGAGATTGCGCTGGAGCGACTTGTCGCGCACGATGGTGGCGTAGTGCTCCGCATTGGCCGCGCTGATGACGGAGCTTGCGAGTTCGGCAAGGTATACCGCGCCGCCCGCCATTTCCATCTGCCCTTTGTCTTTCAGATACTGCCCCACGGTGAGCAGGTCCACAGGCTTGTTCTGCCTGTGCAGGTCCATTATGGCGGTGAAGATGGTGCGGTGAGCGGGGGCGTAGAAGTCTTCCTCGTTGATGATGTCAACGAGGGTGTACAGGGCATCGGAGCGCAAAAATATACCCCCCAGCACGGCCTGTTCGGCCTCCATGCTGTGGGGGGGGACATTGCGCAACATATCGTCCGAGTGCTGTGACAGCGCCTCGGCGTAATCCATGTCTCCGCCCCAGGGGGCGGAGACATGGTCAGAACCGTTACTCAGCGGCTTCCTCTGCGGGCTCATTTGCTACAGCGGGTGCCTCTTCGGCAATGCGGCCTTCGGGGGTAACCTTGACCAGCACTTCAGAGATGACGCCTGCGTGCAGGCGAACGCGCACGGGGTATTCACCCAGAACGCGAATGGGGGAATCCAGCAGGATGCGGCGGCGGTCAATTTCAATGCCCTGCGCTGCCAGTGTTTCGGCAATATTGGCGGCGGTGACGGAGCCGTACAGCTTGTCATTTTCGCCAACGCGGACCTGAATGGTGACTTCGGCCTTTTCCAGCTTGGAAGCAAGGGCCTGGGCTGCACCGCGGACGGCTTCCATCTTTTCCTGAAGCTTTTTGCGCTCCAGTTCAAAAGCCTTGATGTTGCCGGCAGTGGCCATCATGGCAAAACCCTTGGGGACAAGGAAGTTGCGGCCGTAACCGGGCTTTACTTCCACTATGTCACCGAGAACACCAAGGTTCTCGACGTCTGCGCGAAGAATAACTTTCATTTCCCGCTCCTCCTACAGGGTGCTCTTTTTCTTTACGTCACTTGCGTGCGTGGAGGTGAAGATGAGCAGAGCCATCTGACGGGCGCGCTTGATTTCAGTGGTCAGCAGACGCTGATGATGCGAGCAGGTACCGGTAATACGGCGGGCAATGATCTTGCCGCGCTCAGTCACGAAATCGCGCAGGATATCGGGACGCTTGTAGTTCAGCGGCAGATCGGCGTCGGCGCAGAAGCGGCAGAACTTTCTCCGGGGGGTGAAACGTCTTTTGAAAGCCATTACGCTACCTCCTCCAGCTCTTCAGCCAGCTTCACGGTTACAAACTTGTAGATGCCGTCGGTGATGCGGATAATGCGCTCCAGTTCGGCAACGCCTGCGGGGGGCATGGCGTATTCGAGGCGCACGTAGTAACCGCGCATCTGCTTCTTGACGGGGTAGGCAAGGTCGCGCATGCCCCAATGGTCAGCGGCGAGCACGTTGCCTTCGACACGTTCCACAACGCCGGTGAGGGTGGCGAGCACGGTCTCACGGGCGTCGGCGGCAAGCTCCGGGGAAAGGAGCAGCAGCGTTTCGAATTTTCTCATTCCTGTATCTCCTTGTGGTCTCTTGGCCCACCCGCACGGGGGGTGAGCAAGGCAGAACGAGGTTGATTAATGGAAGCCTGACCGCTTGTCAACATGTATATGGGCGGCAGCACAGCGCAGGCGCAGGGCTGAACCCTAGCACGTTGCGGACCGGGTGTCATCCTGACTGGCCGGGATCAGATAATTGTTTTGGGATTCATGCCCAGAAGGCAGAAGACTTCGTACGGGATGGTGCCCCACCATGCCGCCAGATCTTCCGGCGTGACCGGATTGCTTCCGCCGCCGCCCAGAAGCCATGCCGTATCGCCGCTGCACACGGGCGGAAGGTCCGTCACGTCCACAGCGGTCATCTGCATGCAGACCCGGCCGACAATGGGAGCGCGGTGGTCATGTATGACCATGCTTCCCCTGTTGGAGAGCCTCCGGCTGTACGCATCGGCATACCCTGCCGCCACAATGGCCACCCGCATGTGGCGGGGGGCTGTGAAGGTGCGCCCGTAGCTGATGCTTGCGCCCTGCGGCAGGTCGTGCACCTGCAGGACCGGTGCGCTTACTTCCATGGCGGGAGCAAGGCCCGCTCCGAGGGATTGGCGCTTGGTGCCGTGCAGAGGGTTGGCACCGTACAGCGCTATGCCGGGGCGTTGCAGGTTGTGGTGGGTTTCGGGATGCGCCAGCAGGGCGGCAGAATTGGCAATGGTTGCCTCGAAGGTGAAGCCCGCCTCGCGCAGGTGCCGGATGATGCCGGTGAAGCGCACGTGCTGCTCGTGTGTGAAGTCGTCTTTGTCCGGTTCGTCCGATGCGGCAAAGTGCGATGCGACCATGGCAAGACGCACGCCGGGCAGGGAGTGCAGGGCGCTGATGATATCCGGCAGGTCGTTTTCGGAAAAGCCCAGCCGGGCCATGCCCGTATCAAACTTGAGGGCCACGGCAATGGGATTGCGGGTGCTGCCTGCCTGTGACAGAAGCCGAAGATGATCCAGCGAAAAAACAAAGGGGATGATGCGCTCCGCGTGGCAGGTGCGGGCTTCTTCCGCATCTGTGGCACCCAGAAGGGCAATGATGCGCCCGTCAAATCCCCCGTAGCCCCCGTTACCCCCGTTATTCCTGTCGCCGTTACGCAGTTGCACGGCTTCTCCCACCGTGCCCACAGCCATGGTGGCGGCACCTGCGGCGGCAAGGGCGTGTGCGACCGGCAGCAGTCCGTGCCCGTAGGCATCTGACTTGATGATGGCGACAGGGGCTGGGGCTGTCTTGCCGAGCAGGCGGAAGTTATCGCAGATGCGGTCCGTATGGACGCGGACAGACAGTTTATTATAGGATATGGTCATATACGCTTCCTCTGGCGGGGCGGATGCCCGTCCGGGCAGTTTAGTGTGCGGAAGGTTTGTTGCTGTTGCGGCCCTTTCCGGGGCTGCGGGTGATACAAGATGTCATCCAGCCGCAAAGTCCGCCATTTCGGGGCTTTCCCTGTGTGGCAAGCTATGATACAAGCTGCCGTATCAAAGGGTACGCATGCTTCATACAGATTTGACCAAGGCAATTCAAGCAGATAGCGGGCTTTTTTGCTGCTCGTTCCCGCCCTCCGTCAGGCCTCCTTTCCGGGGCGTGGCGGCTTTTTGTGCGTGCCTTGTCCTGATGTATGCCTGTATTTTTCCTTCCATGGCTTGTGCCACCAGCCTGTTCGTGCTCAATGAGGACGAAGAAGCCGTGGTGTGGAGCCTGCACGCCGACAAGGTGACCAGCCTGAACGACAGCAAGGTGATGGAAGGAGAGGGGAACGTGGCCCTGCGGCAGGGAGACGACTACCTCAAGGCCGATTTCGTGCGCTACTTTGCCGCCACCAACTGGGTGCTTCTGCGGGGCAATGTGGAAATAAAGCTGGGCGAGGACCTCATGGAAGCCGAAGAGGCGGAGTTCGACCTCGGCAACCGCATAGGCTGGCTGAAGAACGGCAAGGTTTTCGTGGACGGCCCCCACATGTATTTCTCCGGGGAGCGGGTGAACAAGCATTGGGGCGACTTTTATTCCTTTAAGAATGCCAAGATAACCGCCTGCGACGGCGATGTTCCGGCGTGGTCCGTTTCCGCCGGGTCCGCCACCATAGAACTGGACGGCTATTCTCAGTTGTGGGGCACCTCGTTCGCCATCAAAGATACATCCGTCAGCTACATTCCCTACTTTGTGCTGCCCATGAAGACATCGCGGCAGACCGGATTTCTGTTTCCCGAGTTCGGCTATTCCAAGCGGCTGGGCGCATGGTACAGCCAGCCGTTCTACTGGGCTATAAACGAGTCCAGCGATCTGACCATTTCCGAGCAGTGGATAGAGCGGCGCGGCATGATGTCCGGTGTGGAGTACCGGCACCAGTACACCCCCTACGACAAGGGCTGGTGGCGGCTTGATGCCATGTGGGACAACAGGCGGCATCGTGCGGAAACCAGCGAGCCGAGAGGACTGGATGACGACGGATTGGTGCGCACCAACCCGGAGCGTTTCTGGTTGCGCGGTATGTTTGACGGCAGCCTGGGCGATCCGCGCTGGAAGATGAAGATGGACCTTGATGTCGTCTCCGACCAGAACTACCTGCGCGAATTCAAGCAGAGTTCCGCAGCCTACTACCCCACGCGCAAGACGTTAAATGAGCATTTTGGCCGCGACCTGCAGGAGATAGACCAGAACAGAACCAGCGAGATTCTGGTTTCCCGGGACTGGGAGCGTTTGGGCATTGCCTTTGGTGCACGGTTTGAACAGAATCTGGATGTGGGGAACGGCAATATCACCTCCAGACGCAACACCACGCTGCAACGTCTGCCCCAGTTTGATATGTTCCTTTTCAAGGGCGGTCTGCCCGTACAGTCGCCTGCCATTCCGATAGAATTCGAAGCGGAAGGGCAGGCGGTGAATTTTTTCCGGCACAACGGCACAAGCGGCAGCCGGTTTGAAATTCATCCCAGCGTCAGTGTGCCGCTGGTGAGCGAATACGGCACCATTATACCCAAGGCCGGCTGGCGGGTTACCCAGTACAACACCGACAAGGTGCAGCAACTGGACACCGACCGGGGTACGGGACGGGGAACGCAGCGGGATATACCGGATTTCAGCGTTGCCGCCTTTACGGAGCTTGCGCGGACCTTTGAAGTTACTTCCGAAGGGTCCTTCCTGCCCACGGCCGATAATGTGGGCGAGAGCCGGTGGATGGCCGTGCGGCATAGTTTTCAGCCCCGCATTGAGTATTCCAACGTGCCCAATGTGAACCAGATGGACAACCCGTACTATGACGTGAGCGACCGTATAGAGCCGGAGAACGAACTGCGGGTATCGCTGACCAACGTGCTCAGCCGTAAGGCGGCCACCGTGACCATGCTGGACGGTGAACATGCTTCTGCGCCTGCCCTTGAGTACTCATATAAGGATGTCATGCGGTTTCGTCTGGACCAGGCATATGACTTCCGTGAGGCGGAGCGCGCCGACCATCTGGATGAGTACAAGCGGCGGCCTTTGTCCGACACTGAAGCCGAGCTTATGTTCTCTCCCATGCAGTATGTGGATGTGACCCACCGTACATTCTGGTCTCCCTACACGGGCAGCATCACCAGTCACGAGCATCTGCTGGGGTTTTATCTGGATGATGTGGGACGCGTGGACACGGGGCTGGATTTCCGTGACAAGATTGACGAATACAAACGGCAGCGTGAAGACAGATTGCGCATCTTCAAGACTGAGGCCACACTTTCCTTCTTCAAACCGTGGAGTTTCCGCACCCTGTACCGGTCCGACATTGAAAAGGGAACCGATCTGGAGAAGACGGTGGAACTCATATACACGCATCAATGTTTCGAAATCATAGCTCAATTTTCCAGAACGCCGGATGATGACAGCGTGAACCTGTACGTCAAGATACCGGGGCTTACTTTCTAGCCGCAGGGCTGACAGTAGACACGGATAATCCGCTGCGTTGCCGCGAATCACTATTTTCCGTAAGACCATTATCACGCCCCTTCCCTTCCGTGCTGGAGAAGGGGAGACTCTGCATGCAAGGAGCAGTTCTGTGCCCAGTGAGAATCCTTTGAAAGACCGGTACAAGCGGGAATTTGTGGAAGTTGTGTGTCCCAAGTGCAGGCGCACCCAGATTATTGCCGTTCCCGAAGAATCCATGCCCCGTTGCGAGGATTGCAAGAGGGATATGGTGATCAAGGAAGTTCTGACGGAAGGCAAGTACTGACGGAAGGCTAGTATTGACGGCAAGTACTGGCTGTGCGGCCTTGGAAAGGGTTGTTCTGCTGCCCGTTGAGCCAGTTGAGCCAGTTGAGCCAGTTGAGCCG
>CAYRLL010000057.1:14534-19703 GCA_964425115.1 uncultured Desulfovibrio sp.
GTTGAGCCAGTTGAGCCGTTGTTGCGTGATGGTCTGGCCGCATGCAGGCTGCCGAACCGCTTTTTGTGATGCTTCCGCACACGCTGCCATGCGTGTTTGATTATGCCTTACGGCGCACCGGTCGGGTTCCGGTGTGCTTGCAGTGCCGGACGGGAAGGTTCCGGCAAATGGTTTCCGGGTCTTCGTCAGACGGAGGACCGGGATTGGGTCCGGCGTAGGGAGTGCCTCGCATTCTCTGAACTTTAACGGGGTTTTGGAGGAAATGGTATGAAATTCCTTAAGATTCTTGTTCTTGCTCTGCTCGTGGCCGCGTTTGCCGCTCCGGCTTCTGCGGCGGATATTGAACTGGCCAAGAAGTCTACGATTAATGAAATCCTTAAGCGCGGCGAACTGCGCGTGGGCTTTGACGCGGGATATCCTCCCTTTGAAATGACCGACAAGAACGGTAACTTCATCGGCTTTGACATTGATCTCGGCAAGGAACTGGCAAAGGCCATGGGCGTGAAGTACGTTCCCGTGAACACGGATTTTGACGGCATGATCCCCTCCCTGCTGGCAGACAAGTTCGATATCATCATCTCCGGTATGACGCTGACTCAGGAGCGCAACCTGAAGGTGGGCTTCACCGACCCCTACATCATCATGGGGCAGACCGTGCTGGTCAATGCCAAGCACAAGGGCACCGTTGCCAGCTACAAGGATCTGAACGATCCCAAGTTCATCGTGGTTTCCCGTATGGGCACCACCGGTGAGGAAGCCACCAAGCGCTTCCTGCCCAAGGCTACGTACAAGTCCTTTGAAAAGGAAGTGGACTGCGTTGTCGAAGTTCTTAACGGACGCGCCGACGCCTTTGTATACGATCTGCCCGTGAACGAGGTATTCCAGCGTCAGCAGGGTCAGGACAAGACTTACCTGCTGGCGGAGCCTTTCACCTTTGAGCCCATGGCCATTGGCGTGAAGCAGGGCGACCCCGATTTCATGAATTTCCTGAACAACTTCCTGCGTCAGCTGAAGAACGACGGCCGCTACGAGCGTATGTACGAAAAGTGGCTGCGTTCCGACGCATGGCAGGAGCAGGTGCAGTAGCACCCCGCCAGCGTATGAAAAGGCCGGGCGGTTCTCCCGTCCGGCCTGTACGTGCCCGGTGCGTGCCCGGTACGCTGAAAGAAGCGTGTGTATGCCTGCCCGGTGTGTTCCGTTTTTGGCTCCGTTCGCAATGTCCCCTGGGCATGTGGCCGGAGCCGGAGCCGGGGCCTCCTGTGCCGGTCCGCAGGGGCCGTATGAGCGGGTCCTAGATTAGAGAGCAGAGGATGTGACATGAGTCGGTATGTTGGTCTTGATCGCCCCAAGGGGCCGGGGTATTTCCTGTTCTGGAAAGCCGTTTTTGTAGTTATGTTGCTGGGATTTCTCAGCTTTGTATATTATGCTTCCAGCGCTGTTGAGTACGTGTGGAGGTGGGAGCGTGTTCCGCAGTACTTCTGGCTGAAGGAAGATGTGGATGTACGCGCTGAAGCGGAAGGCGAACTGATAGCCGCCCGGGAAGAGGCAGGCACCATGGTGCTTGTCATCGCGTCTCAGGGGCATGAGTCCGTGCGCAGGATTCCCGGTGATTCGGAATTGCGGGTCGCCGTGGGAGACTATGTATACATGGGCGATTCCATTGCGGAGTATCATCACTCCAAGCCCGGTGTGCTTCTTGAGGGCATGTGGATTACCCTGAAGGTGAGCATGCTTGCCATTGTGTTCGGCATTGTGCTGGGCGTGGCAACCGGGTTGTGCCGTATTTCCGTGAATCCCGCCCTGCGCTGGACCGCTATTGTCTATATTGAGCTTATCCGCGGCTCGCCTCTGCTGGTGCAGATTTTTCTCTGGTATTTCGTGGCGGGCACACTGATCAACGGTATCCTGCAGAGCGTGGGGCTGGGGGCCATGCCGCCCCTGTGGTACGGTGTTATGGCTCTTGCCATCTTCACCGGGGCCTATGTGGCCGAGATTGTACGTGCGGGTATTCAGTCCGTGCACCGGGGCCAGATGGAAGCAGCCCGTTCTCTGGGGCTGGGATACGGACAGGCCATGCGCAAGATAATTCTGCCTCAGGCCTTCCGCCGTATTCTGCCGCCGCTCGCGGGGCAGTTCATCAGCCTTGTAAAGGATTCCTCGCTGCTTGGTGTTATTGCCGTGCGCGAACTGACCAAGAGCACCCGCGAGGTGGTAAGTTCTTCATTGCAGCCGTTTGAGCTGTGGATTTTGTGTGCTGTTTTGTATCTCGTGCTGACGTTTACGCTGTCGCTCCTGATCCAGCAGCTTGAGAGGAGAGCGTTGCGATGATTCGTGCTGTCAATGTGAACAAGTTTTTTTATACCCCCGACGAACTGCATGCCCTTAAAGACGTGTCGCTGCATGTGGCAGCCGGTGAAGTGGTTGTGGTGATCGGGCCTTCCGGCTCCGGCAAGTCTACCTTTCTGCGTTGCCTGAACCGGCTGGAATACGCAGACTCCGGCGAGATTTTTGTGGAGAACCAGAATATTCTGGACCCGGCATGCGATATCAATAAAGTGCGCGCCGAAGTGGGCATGGTATTCCAGTCATTCAACCTTTTCCCGCACATGTCGGTGCTGGAGAATGTGGTCATGGCCCAGATGACCGTGCGCAAGCGCAGCCGCAAGGACGCGGAGGCGAAGGGCATGGAACTGCTGCGCAAGGTGGGCATAGCGGAAAAGCACGGAGTGTACCCGGATCAGCTTTCCGGAGGGCAGCAGCAGCGTGTGGCCATTGCCAGATCGCTGGCTATGGACCCCAAGGTGATGCTGTTTGACGAACCTACCTCCGCCCTTGACCCTGAGATGGTGGGTGAGGTGCTGGACGTTATGCGTAATCTGGCCCGGGAGGGCATGACCATGGTGGTGGTGACGCACGAAATGGGGTTTGCCCGTGAGGTGGCGGACCGGGTGGTCTTTATGGACGTCGGGCAGATTCTGGAAACGGGAACTCCCGAGCATTTCTTCACGGCCCCCCGGCACGAGCGGACCAAGCTGTTCCTCAGCCAGATTCTGTAACCTGCATCTGACAGGCCTTTGGCTGAAGCAGCCTGCAGTGCCCTGCCAGGGATTCAGCTATCCGCACATGCTTGCCTATGTGCCTTTGGCAACAGGCCTGAACATTTTTTGCGTATCTCTTGTGCCCGTTTTGAACGACGGCAGGAGACGAATTTCTTAACAGCCAGTTAAGAGCCCGTATGATCGTATGATTTGTGTGCCCTGTGGTCCGGATGGAATGCCGGCCTGCGGGGCACATTACATTTTCCGGGTGATGTGATTATTATCATGAGAATCACTTGTGGCATGGCGGGAAAGATGATTATGAATAAAGCAAGATCAGTGTAAGTTGCTGAATTGTGTTTGGTGCCGCAGGTACAACCTGCGGGTGTGGTTCTGCATAACCCGATGACTGGAGGTGCGTTATGTTGCCGATGTTCAAGAAGGTTTTGTATGCGACCGACCTTTCTCCAGCTGCTGCGCACGCTTTTGGCTTTGCCCTGAGCACTGCCGAGAAGTTTGGTGCCCAGCTTACCGTTCTGCACGTATTGCCCGAAATGCCTCAGGAGTACGGATTGCTCTCCGGCTTCGATATTGTGCCGGACATCGACAAGGATACGTGGGAGCGTTTCAAGAAGAGCAGCATTGAGGGAGCGTACAAGCATCTGGAGAAGCAGGTAGCCGAAGCCTGCGCTGCCTTTGGTGTGAAGCCCCTGGCCAAGGAGAGGCTCATTATCCGTAACGGTAAGGCTGCGGAAGTGATTATTTCTGAAGGCAGGCACGCCGATCTGGTGGTTATGGGCACACAGGGACATGGCCGGATAGGCGGGCTGGTGATGGGCAGTGTGGCCCAGCACGTACTGTCCAAGAGCGTAACCCCTGTTATGGTGGTGCGTTTGGAAGGATAGCAGGCAACTTTTGCGCTGGATGCAGCGGTGTGCGCACATTATTTCAAGCCTTTTCCCGGACAGGATTCGGGAAAAGGCTTTATCGTGCCGGACGGAGGAAACTGGGGGGACTGGCCGGTCAGGAGCGGTGCAGCATGGCGGCAACGGAACACGCCACCCGCTCGCCGTCCATGGCTGCCGAGATAATGCCTCCCGCGTATCCTGCGCCCTCTCCGCAGGGAAACAGGCCCGGCGCGGCCGGGTGCTCCAGTGTTTCCGGGGAGCGTGGAATGCGCACGGGTGAGCTGGTGCGTGATTCCACGGCCAGAACCTTGGCTTCTTCTGAATCGTACCCTTTGTGCTTTTTTCCCAGCAGCGGCAAGGCGGCGCGCAGGCGTGCGGCTATTCCCTGTGGCAGCAGCTCGTGCAGCGGCGCGGTGTAGAGGCCGGGAATGTAGGACGTTTTCGGCAGCGTTGCGGAAACGCGGCCCCGAACGAAATCGCCCACACGTTGCGCGGGTGCCTGCTGGGTTATGCCGTCGCCCGCTGCGAACATGGCCTTTTCCACCCCGGCCTGATACTCCAGCGCCGCCAGCGGGCCGTGCATGCCGTAACCGGCAATGTCTTCAAGCCGCA
The DNA here is from genome assembly GCA_964425115.1 of uncultured Desulfovibrio sp. Lineage (GTDB taxonomy): Bacteria > Desulfobacterota > Desulfovibrionia > Desulfovibrionales > Desulfovibrionaceae > Halodesulfovibrio. The sequence goes on from CAYRLL010000057.1 coordinate 19,093, forward strand.
CTTCCACCACCAGACCGGCATTGGCAAACGGAGCGTTCCGCGCGGCAAGACTCATGCCGTTGAGCACCAGTTCGCCCGGTGCCGTGGAGGCGGGGACGACGAAGCCGCCGGGACACATGCAGAAGGAGAAGACTCCGCGGCCATCTACCTGCGCGGTTATCCGGTAGCTGGCGGGGGGCAGGTTGGGGTGGCGCGGTGAATGGTGGTAGAAAATTTCGTCTATGAGTGCCTGCGGGTGTTCGATGCGTACCCCTAGGGCAAAGGGTTTGGCTTCCACGGGAATGTTCCGGCGGACGAGCATATGAAAAATGTCGCGCGCGGAGTGGCCCGTTGCCAGAATGACGGCGTGGGCAGGAATGGTCTCGCCCCCGGCGAGGCGCACGCCCGCGACTCTTCCGCCGTCCTGCAGCAGGTCGGTGACATGGGCGTTGAAATGCACTTCTCCGCCTGCCTCCTGAATGGATTCGCGCATGCGCCTCACTATCTTGGGCAGCATGTTGGAGCCGAGGTGGGGATGCGCATCCACACGGATGTCCGGCGATGCTCCGTGGGCGATCCGTAAGTTACGGTTTTGTTCTCGGCGGTAACCGTTAACCCTTTGGCTATGATGT
>CAYRLL010000058.1:0-2578 GCA_964425115.1 uncultured Desulfovibrio sp.
GGAGCATGTGCCGCTCGGCATAGACTGCACCACGCTGTCCTGCGCCGTCAGTCCGGATGCAGACGCACAACCTGCCGCAGGCACGGATGATTCTGCCGCCTCAGCCGCTCGCGGGCAGATGCGCAGCCAATTGGGCTTGGAAGATCAGGATGTCCTGCTGCTGGTGTTCGCCCGCATTTCCCATTATTCCAAAATGGATATCCTGCCCCTGCTGCGGGCGCTCCAGCGCCTTGCCCGTTCAGGCGTCCCCATGCACCGCCTGCATCTATGTGTTGCGGGCTTTCTGCCGCCGGGAGACTCCACCCCCCAGACCCTTGCCGGACTTGCTTCAGCCCTCGGTGTGCGCATGCATGTCCGGGCCAACCCCCCGGATGCGGAACGCAACCAGCTTTACGCGGCTGCGGATGTCTTCGTCTCCCCCGTGGATAATCTGCAGGAAACCTTCGGGCTCACCCTGCTGGAAGCGGCTGCGGCGGGCCTTCCCGTCATCGCCTCGGACTTCGACGGCTACCGCGATCTGGTGGTGCACGGCCAGACAGGGCTTCTCATTCCCACCCTCGGCCCGTCATGGACTGACGATGCAGACTCCATGGCCAACCTCGCGTACGACAGCGCAACGCATCTTGCCCTCGCCCAGCGCACGGTGGTGGATGTGGGGGCGCTGGCAGATGCCCTCCGGCAACTGGTGGATAATGCCGCCCTGCGACGCGACATGGGACTGAAGGGCCGTGCCCGTGTGGCCGCTGCCTTCGGCTGGGATACCGTGCTGGATCATTACCTCGCCTGCTGGGATAGCCTCAATGCCATTCCCGTTTCCGCACACGAGGAGCAGTCCCTGCGCGCGGCGGCGCATCCACTGCACATGCCGTATGCGGAACTGTTCGGGCAGTATCCTTCAGCCGTATTGGACGGGGCCATGCAAGTGGTCTGGACAGCGGCGGGCGAGGCCGTCTACCGCAACAGGGAACAGCCCGTCATCTACGAGGGCATTGCGGCATCCGTAGACCCGCAAACCCTGCGCCATATGCTGTTCCTCGCGCGGCGCGGCATTTCCGTGGCACGGCTGTGCGTGTTGCTTGCGGAACGGGAAACCCCGGCAGCCTCCGGAAGCCGCCCGCATTCCCGAACCTATGAGGCGCTTGTCCTCTGGGCGCTCAAGCACGACTTTCTGGAGCGGGTGTGATGCCGCCTTCTCCCGTTCCCCCCGGCACCATGCCGCACGGCGTGCATCTGCATTCCCTGCTGGCCCTGCGGGGCGGGGCGGCACGCATTGCCGCCATGCTGCGCCACCATCTCGCGCACGGTATAGCGTCTCCGGAAGGTCCAGAGTATCCGGCCGGTACTGTTCTGGGTGATGTTCAGGGTGTTCTTCAGGATACTGTTCAAACTCATTTTCAGGAACCCGTGCCGGTCTCCTGCACCTGTGAGATTGCGGACGAAGGAGGCGCTTCCTCCACCTCGTCTTCCTCCTCTTCCTCCTCGTCCTCAACCCTGTCCTGTGCCGCTGTATCCCCTGCGGATGTGGCCCTTGCCGTACCCGGCACAAGCCTTCTGCACCTGCATGGCACGCAGGACTGGGTCACCTGCCTTGAGGGCGTTGCCCGCAGGAAACTCCCCTGTGCCATAACATTGCATGATTGTTCGCTTCTCACGGGCGGCTGCGTCTATCCGCTGGACTGCCCCGGTGCCACGCAGGGCTGCCTGTCCCCGTGCCCGCGCGGATATCCGGATGCCGCAACGGTGCAACGGGCGCGGCAAGCGGCAGTGCGGGCGGCCAGGGCCCGCCTCGCAGCTCCTTCAGGCTGGCTGCGTGCCATGGCCAAGGCTGCCATGCCGGATGTGCCCTGCACCGTCATTCCCAATGGTGTGGAAACGCCGGACCCGGCCATCACCCGCGAACTCGCGCGCGGCAGGCTCGGCCTTGCACCCGCAGCGCGTCTTGTGCTCTTCATGGCGCACGGCGGGGAGCAGGCGGCATATAAATCGGGAGGGCGCTGGCGCGATGTGTGGCATAGCGTGCGTGCAGCGGTGCCCGGGGCAGTGTGTTTCATGGTGGGGGGGGAGCGGCACGTGCGGGAAGATTCGTTAATCCTCTGGCCTTATGTGGACAGGGAGCGGGCGCAACTGTTCATGGCGGCTGCAGACTGTTTCGCCTATCCCACACTGGCGGATAACCATCCCCTCGTGGTGCTGGAAGCCATGGTGGCGGGGTGTCCCGTGGTGTCTTTTGCGCAGGGCGGCGTGCCGGAACAGATCGTTTCCGGAAAAACCGGTGTGCTTGTGCAACCCGGAGACTGGCAGGCATTTATCCGCGCCTGCGTAGCCGTACTCGCCGGTGGTGCGGAACAGCGGCAAATGCGGCACAGCTCGCAGGATGTGTGCGCCCGCCGGTTCACCGTGCAGCGCATGGTTCGCGATTACCGTTCGTTCTACGCCCGGTTTTCCGGTCAGTTCTCCGATCGGTTATCGGGTCGGTTTTCTGCCCGGCCCTGAGTCTTTTTCGGGCCTGCCGTTCTTCTCAGAGGGCCTGCCTGTTTTACGCACGGCTCTCCGGCTCAAGAGTGTCTTCCTGCTCCCA
>CAYRLL010000058.1:2678-19356 GCA_964425115.1 uncultured Desulfovibrio sp.
GGGCCTGCCTGTTTTACGCACGGCTCTCCGGCTCAAGAGTGTCTTCCTGCTCCCATTCCGCGTCCCGGTGCAGCAATCCGTCCCCCTGTCCTGCATGTTCGTCCACAATGGCGCGTATGGCGGCAATGGCCTGCATCGCCGTTCCCCGGTGGTAGAGCATGCCTATGTGGCTTACCAGCGGCGTGCGTTCTTCGCGCCACGCGGGGTTGCGTATGTGCAGCCCTTCCTGCGGCAGCACCATGTTGTCCAGCGCGGATGAAAGGCTGTAGCAGGGTATGGCGGGCTGAACGTCTTCGCTTTCAATGCGGCGTATGAGCGGGCTGCGAAAAACTATGCTGCGGCACAGCGAACCTATGCCCAATCCGGCCAGTTTGCTGCCCTGATGGGGAGAACCCAGCGTCACCACGCCCAGAACGCGGTTCTGGTTCCCGTTGCGGGCAAGCCACGCACGGATGACAAGTCCCCCCAGACTGTGCCCCAGCAGAACGGGCTTTATGCCGGGGCAGGCTGCTTCCAGTGCTGCAACCCGGTTTTCCAGCTTGTCCACCAGCGCGTCAAAGTGGGTATTGAAGCTGAAATAGGAATAGCAGAACACATTGGTAAACCCGGCTTCCTTCAGCCACTTCCGGTACAGTACCCATGCCGATGCGTTGTGGTACAGGCCGTGCACCAGCAGGATGGGGGGATTAGCCCGGCTGGCGCCCGCGAGAGTGCCCGGGCGGGGAATGGCTGCGCGGTTAAAAAGTGCCAGCGGGTAGGTGAAGAATACAATGGTCTGGCTCAGAAAGCTCATGCCCATGCCGCGCGCAATGCAGGCGGCGCGGGTGCACACGCCCGGATGCGGTCCGTAGGGGCGGCTTCCTTCTTCGTACCAGTAGAGCAGGTACGTGATTAGTGAGACAAGCACCGTGAGCAGGATAACGGCTTTAAGCAGAAACCAGAGCATAATGTACCACCGTGGGAATAAGATGTTTGCACACGGTGTATATAGGGAACGTCCCTTCCGGGCAACCTTTCCCGTTCCGGTCGGTTGCCGGATGCGCCGTGTTACGCGGGCCGCTCAAAAAAGACAGAGCACAGGCGCATGAAATGCCCATGGCCCAAGGAAGGGGAGACAGCGGAGGGCCGGAACCTTCCGCCGCACCGCAGCAGATTGCTTCTTCCGGCGGCAGCTAGGTGATGGTGCTTACCAGCTTGCCGGTGGTGCTTTCAATGGTCGGGCGCACGGTCACACTTCTGGGCATTTCCGGCGAGGCAAGGCCCAGCGACTGAAGTGCCGTGAAGGTCTTCGCCAGCGTGCGCAGATTCTGGCTTGCAACGGACTGGGAAATACTGGAGGCACCGGCAATGGCGCTCCACATCTGCGAAGAGTCAAGTGTCATGGTTCCCCCGGAAAGAATGGCAAGAAGGTCCGTTATCTGTCCTCGGGCCGGCCACCGCACCCAAAGGCACGGCAAGGGTGCTCTCCATATGCCGGTGGCGGCGAACATCCCGGAAGTACCGCACATCCGGGATACCGATGCATAATAATCCCACAGACACGGCGTGGACGGTAAAGTCAGGGCTCCCCGCACGCCGACCGTCAATTCTTGACTCGTCGATATTAACCAATTACTTTATTCGCCTCAAGAGCGTTATGCTCGTTTTTTTTCGGAGAAAAGAATGCCATTGAATACAATCCCCGTTTTTGCGTTTTTGCGGAACTGCTTCATCACCGGCTTCCTGTGTCTTGCGCTGTCAGGCGCAGTCGTCCTGCCTGCGGCAGCCAACACTACGCCCGAAGCCCCGTCCATGCCTGCCGATGTGGAGACCGGGCTGGACCACCTCATAGCCGCCGTGGGTGACAAAACCCTTGCCGCCGATTTCAATGCCATAGCCGCCGTGCTGGATTATGCCCTGCAAAGCGATCCCGCCCCCGCCAAACCGGAGGCAGAACCCATGCCCCGCAAGCGGGAGCAGGGCAACGGCATCTTCATGCGCGAACAGATAAACGTGCCCATGGAGAAGCTGGTCCGCTACTGTTATGACCCGCAGGTGCCGCCGTCGGTGCTGTTCCCCAACTCCATCCGCAGGGGGCACTGGCTTTCCGGCAGTGATATCCTCGTCAGCGGCGTAAAGTTGTGGGATGTGCTGGACGGGCTGGAAGAGCCTCTGGTCATGCGCGGAGCAGAGTATGAAGAGATAACCCCGGATGCCTTCAGCGGTTCCTATTACGGGTATACCCTGAACAGGCTGCTGATCGTGCTGCCCTACAAGGGGCATCGCATGTTTGTCTCCGTTTCCCGTCAGCAGACCCCTTCCACCGTGGGCATGAAGGGCGCCATTGTGGGCAATGACAACAGCTGGGATTATGTCTATTCCGGCGTTAACGGAGCCACTGCCCGCGGCATAGGCTGGATGGATACCTACATGTACGATTCCTCCACCGTCACCGTCTTTTTCGATGGCGGGCCGGAAAGTGCGCACACCCAGTATGCCGTGTTCAAATGGCTCAAAGCCGGCTGGGCCAACCTCAACGTGGTGAAGCGCAGCCATATCCTGTCGGGCACCCGCCGTTTTCTGGACGGGTTCCGCCGCATCATGGAGGACTCCAATCTGCCGCCAGCGGAAGACATAGTGCGGCAGATGCGTGCCTTTGAATCCTCTTCCGAGCAGGAATTGCAGGCAGCCATGCGCACCTATGCCCAGCGGCTGGAGGTAGTGGCACAGAAGGATGACATTCTCTCCCGCTCGGACTTTAAGAAGATCATCGCCAATGCGGGGTATGCCGAGCATCTTAATAAGGATGAGCTGGTACATGATCTGATGAAGCGGTTCATCAAGAGCCGGCTCAGCATACCGGATCTGGCAAGCTGAACCGGCGTCCCCACCACTGCATGCAGTGCGGGCCGGAACGGATTATCCGTTCCGGCCCGTTTTTTTGTCCGGCATCCTGTAGGTGGCCTTTCTCTGGCCCTTTCCTTTCCGGAATGATTCCTTCCCCAAGTTCTTCGGGCAGGGCGTAATAAGGCGAAATCAGGCGAAATCAGGCGTGTTAAGCCAGAAAGTTGCGCACGCCGGTGAAGATGATCTGGGCGGAAAGGGCTGCCAGAACAAGCCCCGTGAGCTTGGTCATGATGGAAAGGCCTATATTCCCGATCAGTCGCTCCACCTTGGGAGCCAGATAGAGCAACACCCCCATGGAGAGAATGGCGGCCACCAGCGCGGCCGTTCCCACAAGGTTGGCAACCGCGCCCTTCATCTGCGCGCCCATGATAAGCAGCGCCCCCGTGGTTGCCGGGCCTACGGTAATGGGAATGGCAAGCGGCACCACGCTTATGTCGCCTTCGGTTTCCGCCTTGGGCGGTGCCTTGGTGCCCCTCACCAGTTCCACGGCAGAAAGAAAGAGCAGGGCGCCCGCGCCAATGCGGAAGGAGTCCAGCGTAATGCCGAATATGGCAAAGATGGTGTCCCCGAAAAAGTACAGGCTTATGCAGATGACCACTACGGCAAGTGTTACGCGCAGGGCTGTCTTTTTCTGCCGGTCCGGAGGCATGTCCCGCGTAAGAGCAAGAAACATCGTCATGACAAAAAAGGGTGCCAGCACGAAAAACATCTTTATATACGTGGAGATGAACAGGGTTATGTGTTCCATTTTCAGTGTTCCTTCATGGGTTGCAGGGCATACGGAAACCCGGCAGAGCGTTGCGGGTAGAATTGGTCAAACCGGTTCGTGGCCCCGGATAAGAATACGTCATAAATAAAAAGGGTTGAATGATATCTGTGTGTGCTACGGCAGAAAAGTGCAGTGAGGCAGGAAAAATTTCCAACGTGGCGGATGAGGGCTTCTATCGTGTTGTTGCTTTGTCTTCAAGGGGTTGTTTGAAAAATCAACCTCCCGGCCGTATTGGTTCAACCAATCAAAAAGTCGACATTTTTATGAAAAAAATGGTATATGATTCATCCGTCACATGCTCTTTGCCGGGCTTCTGGGGTTTGCCCGACATTTACGGAGTATTTCAGCAGGGTGCGTTCTCCGTTTGCGCGGGTGCGCATCTGAACAACGAAGCGAGAGGAAGTATGGGTAACAATCCAGCCAAAGTTAAAACAGTGTACTATTTTGGCACCTGTCTTGTGGATATGGCCTATCCCAAGGCGGGCATGGCAGGCATCAAGCTGCTGCAGCGTGAAGGGGTGGAAGTGATTTTCCCCCGTGAACAGGCCTGCTGCGGGCAGCCCGCCTACAACTCAGGTTTCCGGCAGGAAGCCAAGGACGTTGCCTGGAAGCAGGTGCAGATTTTTTCCGGCAACAACTATCCCATCATCGTACCTTCCGGCTCCTGTGCCGGGATGATGAAATACCACTATCTAGAACTGTTCAAGGACGACCCGGAATATTACGATGTGAAGCGCTTCTGTGACCGCATCCACGAACTCACTTCCTTTTTGCGTAACGAGCTTGGCGCTCAGTATACAGATAAGGGTGCTCCCATCAAGCTCACGTGGCATTCGTCCTGTCATGCCCGCCGCGAAATGGGCTGTACCGAAGATTCCAAGGCGCTTATCCGGCAGCTCAAAAATGTGGAACTGGTGGAAATCGCCCGCGAGCACGAATGTTGCGGTTTCGGCGGCACCTTCTCCATCAAGCAGCCTGAAATCTCTGCGGCAATGGTCCATGACAAGGTGGAAGACATCAAGAACACCGGAGCACGCAAGTTCCTCACCGGCGACTGCGGCTGCATGATGAACATCACCGGCCACATGGAAAAGGAAAAAGTAGCCATTGAAGGCCAGCACATTGCTGAATTTATTCTGGAGCGCATCCATGGCTAGCAACAAAACCTTCGATTTCAAGCAGAATATCGCTGGTGCGCTTGCTGACAAGCAGTTGCGCAGCAACTTCAAGAACGCCACAGACACCCTCCGGGGCAAGCGTCTGGCCGTTTTTACCGATCCGGAAGAAACCCTCCGTCTGCGCCATGTGGGTAACCAGATCAAGCGTGCGGGCTTGAACCGGCTGCCTGAGTTGCTGGAGCAGCTGGAAGCCAAGTGCAAGGAAAACGGCATCATCGTTCACTGGGCAGAAACCGTGGACGAGGCGAACAACATCGTGCTGGACATCATGGAACAGCACGGCGCGCACAAGATGGTCAAGGGCAAGTCCATGGTTTCCGAGGAAATGCACCTGAACAAGTTCCTCGAAGACAAGGGCAAGCTGCCTCTGGAAACCGACCTTGGCGAATACATCATCCAGCTGAACAACGAGCCGCCGTCGCACATCATCGTCCCCGCGGTGCACAAGAACCGCAAGCAGATCGGCCAGATCTTCGCTGATAACATTCCCGGCGTCTCCTATACGGAAGACACGGCGGAATTGCTGGCCATTGCCCGCGGCAGGCTTCGTGAACACTACCGCACCGCAGATATCGGCCTTTCCGGCGTCAACTTCGCCATAGCGGAGTCAGGCACCCTGTGTCTGGTGGAAAACGAAGGCAACGGCCGCATGTGTACCGCCGTTCCTCCCGTGCATGTGGCTCTCATGGGCCTTGAAAAGGTGGTCGGCACGCTGGAAGAGGTTCCGGCCCTGTACCGCCTGCTCTGCGGCTCCGCCACGGGGCAGCGCATCACCACCTACTTCAACATGATCAAGGGGCCCCGCAAGCCCGGTGAAAAGGACGGCCCCAAGGAAGTCCACCTCATCATTCTGGACAATGGCCGCTCCAAGATCCTTGCCGACAAGCAGCTTCGCCAGACCCTGCAGTGCATCCGCTGCGGCACCTGCCTGAACCACTGTCCCGTGTACACCCGTATCGGCGGGCACGCCTACGGCTCCACCTATCCCGGCCCCATCGGAGAAATCCTGATGCCGCAGATAGAGGGCCTGGACAAGAAGGGCAATCTGGCCACGGCATCCTCCCTGTGCAATGCCTGCGAAGAGGTGTGCCCGGTGATGATTCCCATCCCCGCACTCATCCGCCGCCTGCGTGACGAATGGTACGACATGGATGAGAACGGCGTGGTCAAGGGGCACGGAGACAAGAAAAACCTGATGGAAACCATTATCTGGAAGGCGTGGAAGTACATGCAGGTGTACCCGCTGCTCAATACCATCATGCTTAAGAAGCTCCAGCTGTTCGGCAACAAACTGCCCAAGGTCGGTCCGCTGAAGGCGTGGACCAGCGTCCGCACCGCTCCCAAGTTCGCCCGCCAGAGCCTCAAGGATCTGGCGAAGAAAGAGGGTATCCGCAATGAGTAATACCAGTGCCCGTGAGAGTATATTCGCCCGTCTGCATACCGCACGCAGTGCAGGTCAGACGTATGCCCCCGTGCCGGAAAAGTGGGAGCCGGCTCCCATAGAAGACAAGAAGGCGCGTGTGGCCCGTTTCGTGGAACTCATGAAGGCCATGCGTTCCGAGGTGTATCAGGTGAAGGGCGACGAGTGGGTCGGCAAGCTTCAGGAAATCCTCGCAGAGCGTGGCCTGAAGAACCTTGTCTACGGTCCCGGAACCGAAATCGCCAAGAAGCTGGAATCCGCATGGAAGGGAAAGAAGGACAGCGGCACCGAACTGGTGCCCTGGAAGGATGATGTGGAAGTGTTCCGCGACGATCTGTTCGCTGCGGACGCGGGCATCACCACCACCATGGGCGGCATAGCCGAAGCGGCAGCCATGATCCTGTGGCCCTCGCCGCAGGAGCCGCGCCTGCTGTCCCTTGTGCCCCCCGTGCACTTTGCCGTGGTCAAGGCTGACCGCATCTGGACCTCCTTCTCGGAAGCCGTCCGCGAACTGGACTGGAACGCAAAGGCCCCCACAAACGCACTGCTCATCTCCGGCCCGTCCAAGACGGCAGATATCGAACTGATTCTGCAGTTCGGCGTGCACGGCCCCACAGACCTTATCGTGTTCCTCGTGGAATAACAGCCCGGCACGATAACTCAGGGTATCTCAGGCACCGGAGAACGTATGGTTCTCCGGTGCCTTGCCGTATTGTCCGTCCGGCTGGCCCGCAGTTGGAATTGCATTGTGCCCGTATCCCCTGTATAGCCCCCGCAGGTATGTTGCGCCGGTCTCCTGAGATGCGGGCGGTGCCGTACGGCAGAATTTTGCGGGGATAATCATGAGTGCGTTCTATCGACATTTCAAGGGCCGGTATTATCAGGTAGTAGGCGAGGCATTGGATGCAAGCACAGATACGCCCGTGGTGGTGTACCGCACCCTGTACCCCTCGCCGTACCCGCTGTTTACCCGGCCTTCGGCAGAATTTTTCGGAGAGGTGGAGCAGGCGGACGGTACCCGCACCGCGCGCTTTTCTCCGGTCAGCAAACGCGATCTTCCCGCCGATGCCGTCCGGTATGTGTACGGCGGAACATTTGATTTCGCCGCCTCAGTGCAGGCACCGTCCGCTGAGTAAGACCGCATTACGGCATGTTGTCAGGCGACCGGCAATGACCGGAAGCGCCCTTGTGATAAAAGTTGCACAGTTTCATACGCTTGCAAAATATTCTTGCGTCCTGTAGCAACTCGGGTACTTTTTGAGGAAAACCGTCGCCGTAACCGGCGTTACATGAAGGAATGGAAAGAATGAGCGAAAAGGATACGCAGCAGGAAACCCGGCAGGAGGCCGACCCCAAGGGGAAAGGCCCCCGCGGTTTCAGCCCCGGCGGACTCGGGGCCATGCTCAATGAGAAAGAGCGTAAATCCTTGCTTGCCTATATTGCGCTTGGGGTCATCATTGTCGAGTTCATGGTCACGGTTGTGGCCATCCTGCACGGCATAACCAACATGCACACCCTGCCGGACGGCACCATGGAATACTCCTTCCCGTGGAAGGCGTATCTTGTGGCCGTATTCCTTGCTCCGGTAGGCGTCATGTTCATCATCCAGATCATCGGCATGGGCTTCTCGCGTATCATCCTCGGTGATCCGGACCTTGCCGACGCCGCCGCAGAGCACATGCCCGAACGCATGAAGCGCTGGTTCGGGCTGGTGCAGGGCATGCCCACCATCATCATGCTGGCGGGTCTGCTCCTTGTGGGGCTGGTGCTCTACAATCTGGACGTCATCATGGGCTTTCTGCTCAAGCTGGGCGAAACGGCTGCGGAGCTTGCCCTGTGGGTGGGTGCCGGTCTGTTTGCCGCATGGCTCATTAGTTACATCGCCAAACTCTGGCTCATGTACCGCACCAGACGCCTTGCGGAGGAATACGCCTTCCGGCGCGATGTGCTGGAACGCACGGGCATCGCCATTCTGGATCAGAACACAGCCATCACGGCAGACGGGCGCATGATCACCTCCGGCGGCGAAGACCGGACCAAGACCATTGAGGCGCTGCCCATGAAATCCGGCGGAACCGGCTCCCATGTGCCGCGCAGCCTGCCTGTGGGGCCGTCCTCCGGGGAAGAGTAGCCTCCGTTCCTTTCTTTCGTGCCTGTTTTTTCCAAGGCCCCGCGCATCTGCCCGGGGCCTTGTCGTTTTCCTACAGGCTGCACACAAACCGGGGCAGGGTAAAGCCGCCCAGCGTGCGCTTGATGCTGAAAAGGCATGTCCCCAAGGAGTATTCAAAAACGTCTCCAGCGCATACCTGAAGCCTGTTTTTCATAAAGGAAAAGGTCATGGGAACGGTCTCGTTTGCGGCTTCCTCGCAATAGCTTTCCCGCACAGCCGGTGCGTGCTGCACACGTCTTCCGTCCGGCAGGATAACCTGCACGCAGTCCATGGCCGTGGCCACATGCACAATATTGCCCTCAGCGTCAAAGCACAGAGAGTTCCTGTCGCCGCATATGCCCACCGCATCCGGGTTAAAGGCGTGTATCGTGCCTATGGGCGTTTCTATCTCCACCGGCATATCCGGCTCCACGGACTCAATGGCCCCATTGGCATGAAAGGCAATGCCGTTGCGCACGGGAATTCTGCCCGCCGGGGTGTTCACATCCAGTCTGGTTCCCGGCCACAGGGTTATGCTGCGCATAAGCCCCGTACTGCCGAAATGCACACCCACAACAGGCACTTCCAGCCTACCCAGCGGCGTGTCCATGGCAACAGGCACTGCCAGAGCATCTTCGTTTTCCTGTGTCCAGTAGCCGTTCAGGGTCCCGTTCAGCGGAAAAACCCTGCGCAACGCTCCGGTCTCATGAAAGGTGACCAGCTCAGCAGGCATTGTGCCCGCAGGCGTCTGAATCATTGTCTGCGCCTCCAGAGGCAGCGACTTCAGCAGACCGTTATCATGAAACTCAATGGTGGGCAGTTGTCTGCGGCGCACTTCTGCGGCCGTGTACTGGGGAATGAGCACCCCCCACGGGGTCGCCAGCGGACTTGCTTCGCCCGCCGTGCAGCTCCGCAGGGTACCGTTGGAATGATACTCTGCCCGTGTGGCTCCGTGTATGCTTCCGTAAATCGTATGCAGTGTGGCCATGGTAACCTCCTGAGTGTTAACGGCCATAAAGCATAAACAGTGCCATATTGTATCTAGCCGAAATGATGAATATTGCATAAGGAGAGGGCTATCTATGCACCTACAAAAGTGCAGCAAGCTACATTTTTGCAGGTACACGATACAACACAGGAACTTGTTCCAACCCGGTCATATCCGGGTTGACAGACGCCCCTGTATGCCCGATGCTGTCCATGCTCAGAAAAGGGCTGTTTGCGGTAGTCCATCCGGACTAATCAGTCGGGCATATCCGGGTGGGCACAAGGATTTCCGGCCCCGCCCCAACCATGAAAGACTCAGGAAGGTGGTTTTCCGTTCATGCTGCTCCCCAAGCTGAAAGGCGTCCTGCCCGTCCTGCACATTCTGTTCGCCTTTTTCTGCCTTTCCGGCAGGGCAGAGGCGCAGGTCATAGAGGTGCTCTACATGGAGCGCCCGCCCTATTACCATACCCAAAACAACCAACCGGCCGGTTTCCTGCTGGAGCAGTCCCTGCGTGCGTTCAGGCAGGCCGGAGTGGAGGTGAAAATCCGCTCCCTTCCCGCCAAGCGCATTTTGCAGATCGTGCGCGAAGGGCAGACGCAGGTGGCCGCCATCGGCTGGTTCAAGAGCAAAGACCGTCTTGCGTGGGCCAGCTTCAGCAGCCCGCTGTACAGAGACCAGCCGCTTATCGCCCTGCACAGAAAGAAGGCGAAGGACGGATTGGGTGAAACGTCTTCCCTGAGTGACCTGTTTACCAACCCGCAACTGCGTCTCGGAGTGCTGGACGGCTACTCCTACGGCGATCAGGTGGACGATAGCATCCGGCGTCTTTCCCCGCCGCGCTTTGTGCTTTCCGGCGATCAGGTGCAACTTGTGCGCATGCTTGCCGCAGGACGTGTGGATTACATGCTGGTCGCCCCGGAAGAGGTGTCGCACCTTCTTCTTTCCGCAGGAGAAAACGAGCGTGATTTCAGCTTTACCCTGCTGGCGGATGTGCCGGAGGGCAACACCCGCTACATCATGTTCAGCCGGTCCGTTTCACCGGAAATCATCCGCAGGGTAAACCTCGTTCTGCAAGAGGCGGGGTGGTAGCCGCTTACTCGTGGGTATCAGGCGGAAGAGGCTTTTCCAACAGGCCGCCAGGCCACCAGACCACAAGGCGCAGTACGTGGCAGCCCCTGTTTTCTGCACAGGCGTAGCGTACCCATGCGGTAAGGTCTGCAACGTCGTTTCGAGATCAGCGTTAGCGGCGCATAACAAAAAGGCGGCCCTCCGTGTGGAAGGCCGCCCTGCATTGTTCGCATACCGCAGTCGCGTAGCGGAATCGAATGTCCTTTTAGCCGCAGTTGCCCGCGCTGGAGCATCCGCCGCAGGAACTGCCGCCACTGCTCATGGGGTTGGCAGATTCTACCGAAAAGCCCATGTAGGAAAGATCAATCTTCACTGCACCCGTCTGGGCCAGCAGGCCGGTGTTGATGCAAAAGGTGAATTCCTTTTCATTGAAAACCGTGTCGTCATCGTTTGGCTCATCCAGAGCCAATGCCAGGCGGGGGCCGCTTCAGCCACCGGGCGCAAGATAAATCCGTATGCCGGATTTTTCCTTATCCGCAAAATACGCCGCCAATTCCTTGTGGGCGCTTTCCGTCAATGTAAACATCGCAATCCTCCGTAGGGTGTGAAACGAACAAGTACGTACACCTAGAGGTATTGTCAATGGCAAGAGGTCATAGTTATAGATTTCACAACTTGTTGGGTAGGAAAACCGGGACGTTGTGTCCTTTTTCCCGGAGCATCTTCCTGAAAAAGAAAACGGCCCCGAAGGGCCGTCCGCAGCAAGAAGCGTAAAACTGTGCTGCTACGAGCAGCAGGAGGAAGAAGAGCCGCATCCGCTGCACCCGCCGCCCGCACCGGGCAGAGGAACAACGGGCAAAACGCTGAAGCCGCCGCAGGAAACGGAAATAGTCGCTCCCTGCACCTGATCCAGCAGTGTTTTATTCATGATGAAGCTGTAGCCGTTACTTTCCGCAGTGGCGTCGTCGTCTCCGGCTTCATCCAGCGCAAGGGCAAGGCGCGGTCCGCTGCATCCTCCCGGTGCCAGATATACGCGGATGGAAGACTTCTCCTTGTCCGCGAAATAGGCATCCAGTTCCTGCCGGGCGCTGTTTTCCAATGTGATCATGTTGCCTCCGGTCTGCGGGTGTATACACCCGCATTACGTATTTCAATGCCTTGCGGCACCGTCTATTTGTTATTTAAATATACCAAAATACTCACTTTTTGTCAACGATGAGCAGCCGTCCCTTCCGACAGGCCTTCCATCCCTGCTGCAATGGTGCGGAGAAGAAAGACAACTTCCCTAAGCTGACGTCTGGCTTCACGCGTCATGTTTCAGGCTTGTGGCTTCGGCTCTCCCGAACATTCCGGAAGGGCAGGGGGCAAAGAGAGCGTGTTCACACATTGATTTGTTGCCCGCCTGCGGGTATGTGTGCGAAATAGAGTGGCGGCTTAAGGTTTGTGCAAGTCCTGCGGGCCGTTTCCCCGAGTCGGTTGGTCCGGTTATTTCCCGGCATGTATCCGAATCGTTATACAGATCGACCTGCCATGCGGCGTACCTCCCGGAACAGGCGTAAATGCCCATACCGCCCAGCCCCTTAACCCCTTCAACCACCTAACAAGGCCGGTCCCCATGAAGAACGGAATAGTCATCCTCACAGAAGAAGACATGCGCCGCACGCTGGAGCGGCTAGCCTATCAGGTGCTGGAAAAACACGGAGAATGCGCCAACCTGCTCATCATCGGCATCCAGCGCCGCGGGGTGGACCTTGCGGCAAGGCTGCGTGCCATTCTCGGGCAGCGTCTCGGCTGCGAACCCCCGTTCGGCGCTCTGGACATAAACCTCTACCGCGATGACTGGACAAGCCTCGAGTCCCACCCCGTCATCAACCGTACGGAGCTGCCGCAGAACATAGACGGGCAGAATATCCTGCTCGTGGACGATGTCCTCTACACAGGCAGAACCATCCGCGCGGCGCTGGAGGGCATTCTGGATTTCGGCAGGCCGCGCACCGTTGAATTGCTGGTTCTTGTGGACAGGGGCCATCGCGAACTGCCCATCCATGCAGATTACGTGGGCAAGGTGGTCAATACCGCGCGCGAAGAGCGGGTGGATGTGCTCACCAAAGAACGAGACGGGCAAGACGTGGTGATGCTGCTCGAAAAGGCGTAAGGCTATGTTCCGTTACGCGGCAGACTGAAAAAAGGCCGCGAATTTGCGCTCCCCTTCAGCCGTGCCTATGAGAATAAGCTCGTCTCCCGGTTCCACCACGGTGGCGGGGTCCGGGTTTATGAGCATCCTTTCGCCGCGCTTTATGGCAATGACGCTGCACCCCGTCTCTTCACGAATGGTCTGTTCGTGCAGCGCCTTGTTCACCACCTTCTGATTGGGCATGGACCGGAATATGTTCAGCCCTTCGGAGATCATGAGCAGTTTTTCCGGCCTGAGCAGGTTCAGTATGGTGGTCTGGCACAGCGATGAGAACGACATCACAAGGTTTGCCCCCGCGCGGTGCAGGGTGTTTATGTTTCGGTCCAGGCTGGCGCGGCTGATAATCTGCACGTCCGGCCGCAGCCTGCGGCAGTAGATGGTAAGAAAGATGTTCAGGTCGTCATCGTGGGTGGTGATGATAATGGATGGCGTGTCGTTAATGCCTGCCCGCGTCAGCACATCCAGATCCGCCGCGCTTCCCAGCACCACGCGCGAATCTTCCTGCACGCGTCCGGCCTTCTTTTCCACCACCCGGTAGTCTATGCCCCTGTCCCGCAGGGTGGAGGCAACAGACATGCCCACTCTGCCGCCACCCAGTACCAGAACCGGCCCGTTGTGAGCGTCAGGCGTTTTGGAACTGCTCATCAGCCTGTCATACCGTTCAAGCTGCGCTTCCGAACCGGCCAGCACCAGCACGGTAGAAGCCTCAATCCGCCTGCCGGGACTGGGGAGCATAAACCGCCCCTGTTCCCACAGGCCCACCACCGTAACCCCGCTCGTTTCGCGCAGCCGGCTTTCGGCAAGGGTCCGCCCCTGCAGTGCCGTGCGCATGGCCGGCGTTTCCGCAATCAGCAGTTCGTCAAAGCTGCCAATCACGTTAGCCTTCATGCTCACGCCCAGCACGCGCCTCGCAAGCACCTGCCCGAGCATCTTGGTGAACTGAAAGGTGTGGGTGCTGCCCGCAAGGTTGAGAATGTCCAGCGAATCGTCCTGATCCGCGTTGGTAACGGTGATAACGCTGTCAGAAACTTCACGGATGGTGAAAATGATGTTGGTGCTGGCTATGTCCTCGTTCATCACAATGACAAGCGCCGCATCCTCCACCCGCAGCCGTTTGTACGTCTCCGGATCGTCCAGTTCGCCCACCACCACGCGGAATCCGGACTCATGCAGGTTCAGCGCCTGCTGCAGGTCAGGCACGAGTATCACGTTGGGAATGTTATACTGGTTCAGCTTTTCCACAATGCCCACGGCAACGGCGTCAAAGTGGGTGAGAATGACATGGCCTT
The DNA here is from genome assembly GCA_964425115.1 of uncultured Desulfovibrio sp. Classification (GTDB taxonomy): domain Bacteria; phylum Desulfobacterota; class Desulfovibrionia; order Desulfovibrionales; family Desulfovibrionaceae; genus Halodesulfovibrio. The sequence goes on from CAYRLL010000058.1 coordinate 16,620, forward strand.
TGGTTCCTTCCGGCACGCTGCGCGGGGTGCGGGCCTTGTTCTGGGCTTCCAGCCACGGGGCATAGAAAAACTGAATGAAGGTGAAGGGCAGCATGATGAGCAGAAAAATCACCCCGCTCAGCATCACCAGAATGGAAAACAGCCGGCCGGCGTCACTGGTGAAGGTAATGTCGCCGAACCCCAGCGTCGACATGACGGTGAGGGTCCAGTACAGCCCCGTGATCCATGAATGTTCCTGTCCCTCATACAGCATGAGAAAGTGAAAGCCCGCAGTGTACGCAAAGAACAGGAACAGCAGAATGAGCAGAAACCGCACCATGAGTCTGGTGTTGTTTTTTTGTTTTCCGGTCTGCACCAGCGCGCTCATCTGCGACAGCATGAATTTCATGTGATTCTCTCGGAATAAAGTTGGGTGGAACATGCGCAGTCGCGCCCAGCCAGCTAAGATATCGTATTGCCCCAAGCCCTTGCAAGCCTGTAAAAAAGGGCTCCGCGTCAGTATGCAGACGCGGAGCCCGGCGTGTCAGGCCCGATGTTCTGGCCCGATGTTCTGGCCCGATATTCAGACCTGATGTTCAGGCCCGATGTTCAGGCATGGTCTCAGGCGTGGCTTCCGGAAGGTTATCCGGGCCGACGGTTTATCAGGACATAAAGGCCGTTGAGGCCAGATACGCCGTATAGGCCACATACACGGCCAGCAGAGCTGCGCCCTCATATCTGTTTATGCGTCCGGGACCGCGGAACCCGTAGCCGAAAACAAAAAGCGAAACGGTTACCGCCAGCATCACCATGATATCGCGCGAAAAAATTTCCGGCCCGAAGGATATGGGGGACATGGGCGATATGGTTCCCGCTATACCCACCACAGCCAGCGTGTTAAAGAGGTTGGAACCGAGAATGTTGCCAAGGGCAATGTCGTGCTCTCCCTTGCGGGCGGCGATGACGGAAGAGGCAAATTCCGGCAGCGATGTGCCCACCGCCACCACGGTCAGGCCAATGATCAGGTCGCTCACGCCAAAGCCGTGCGCAATCTCCACAGCGCCCCAAACCAGCAGCCGGGAGCTGGCAATAAGCAGCAGCAGCCCGATGGCGAGCCAGATGAGTGCCCGGTTCAGCGGCATGGTGTCAGACTCCAGTTCCTTCTCCATATCGGTTCCCAGCTGGTCAGACTTGGCCCGCGTGCCCTGAAACACCGTCCAGGCCATCAGCGCGCCGAACACTGCCAGAAGGACAAAGGCTTCCATCCGGGAAATGCTCCCGTCGTATATCTGCCACGCGGCAAGGCCCGAAATGGCGGTGAGTATGGGCAGTTCCTTACGCAGCACCAGCGAGTGCACGGCAATGGGGCTGATAAGGGCGGTCACTCCCAGAATAAGGGCAATGTTGGTAATGTTGGACCCGTAAGCGTTGCCCAGAGCTATGCCGGGATTCCCCTGTAACGCGGCAATGGCGGAAACCACCATCTCCGGAGCCGAGGTGCCGAATCCCACAACCACCATGCCGATAAGCAACGGGGACATGCCGAAATAGCGTGCGGTGCACGCCGCTCCTTCCACAAAACGATCGGCGCTCCATACCAGAAGCGCCAATCCGGCCACAAGTGCGATGACTGCCAGCAGCATTGCGATGTTCCATTTGGTTTAACGTGTCAGAAAATCGGTCTGCGCACTGCAGCAGCCTGGGCCGCCTCATGCCGCATGACCCGCAACGCGGGCATATATGCCTGCAGCCTTGCGCAGGCAAGGGGAGGGAGAAAATTATTATTTGAAAGGAAGGCCCGCAGTGAGCACGCCCGTGCGCGAGGCGGCTTATCCGTTTTGGGGCAGGGGCAGGCGCACATGAAACGTGGCTCCCTTTCCCGGGGCGGATTCCACGCTTATATCCCCTCTGTGATTGCGGTGAACTATCAGGTAGCACACCGAAAGCCCGAGCCCTGTTCCCTCTCCGGGGGGCTTGGTGGTGAAAAAGGGTTCAAACACGCGTCTGCGTGTTTCTTCATCCATTCCCGGGCCGTTGTCGGAAATGGAGGCTAGCAGGTGGCCGTCCTGCTCCGTCAGGCGGATGGATATCCGCCCCTGCACAGCCTGCCGAGTGTGTCCAGCCCGTTCAACCCGTCCAGCCCATTCGGCCCACTCAGCTTGTCCCGCGGGCAGTTCCCTTCTCGCTATGGCTTGCGCGGCGTTGCGGATAAGATTGAACAGTACCTGCACAATCTCCATCTCGGAGCATTCCACTCTGGGCAGATTGGGGGCGTACTCGCGCAGGATTTCAATATTGCGGAAGTCATAGCGTGTATTCAGGTCGTAATCTGCCTGCGTAAGCGCTATGGCCCGCTCCGCCATGTCCGGCAAAGACCGCAGGGCATGGCTGGTTTCGCTTTTGCGGCTGAAATTGAGCATGTTGGAAACAATGTCTGCCGCCCTCTGCCCGCATTCGCGGATGCCCTCCAGCATCCGGTCAATGCGCCGCAGCCGCATATAAGCCTGCACTGTTTCAAGGCCGCACCCCGCTTCTTCCGCTGCCTTGCGGTTGGCGTCCACATCGCCGGAAAGCCGCCGCGATATGTTCTGCACCCCTTGAAGAATTCCCCCCAGCGGGTTGTTAATCTCGTGCGCCATGCCCGCCGCCAGCCCGCCCACGGAAATCATTTTCTCATTCTGCACCATGAGTTCCTGCATCTGTTTGCGTTCGGAAATATCCCGCAAAAAGGCAACCACATAGGTGTCTTCCAGCAATT
>CAYRLL010000059.1:0-18899 GCA_964425115.1 uncultured Desulfovibrio sp.
TTTTTTTCGCCTCCGGCGGGCAGGGAACTGAGCCCGCTCTGCTCTCTTCATCCGTAAGGCTCAAAGATTCGCCAACGGCTGAAGGCCTGCACCCCGCATTAGCGAGATAAATCCGTTTTTTGACTTCTTACTCGGCTTTACGGAAATCCGTTTTTTCGAAAAACACGGTTTGTCCGCTATCTGTTACGGGCAGGATGACAGGGTTATTCCTCTACTTCGTATCCTGCCTTTTCCACCGCTTCCTTAAGGATGGACATATCCACGCAGGCATCGGGACCGTAAGTCACCTCGCCCGTGGCAAGATTCACGTTCACGTTCTCCACGCCGTTGACCGTGGAAACCACCTTGGAAACCGTGGCTGCGCAATCCGGGGTCTGCATGCCCCGTACTCGTATCTTTTTCATGGTATCCTCCGCTTTGCGGGTGTTCATGTTCTTGCGGAAAAGTGTATGCTGCAGGCGCTGTGAGCACCTGTGCCCATGTCTTTACATCCTCCGGATGGTTCTGCATACCCTCCCTGCGTACTCTTGTGCAAGCCTGCTGTTTTTGTCCGAAAAAGATGGAACAGCGGCCCAAAATTGAGTATGATTACAACACCCCCTCTTCAGAACACAACGCGCAACGCGCGACTATATGATATTACTATAAAAAAAGGAAAACGCGATACGGAGCCACCCCGCGCGGAATCCAAACGCCGTATCTGTTTTCCGGCAGCCTTTCCCGCATTCGCAGCGGCATTATGCCGCCCGTGAGCATGCCGGGGAGAGATGCCGCACAGCTCTGACGCCGCTAAGGTGTCAAACGGCCTGAGGCCGCAAGAGGAGGTGGGCCATGGTAGAAATGGTTGAAGCAGAAGTCATTGAGATGCTGGACATGATGGACTATGAGGTCTCGCCCATGGGCTACCTTATCATGGGAATCATCTGGTCCTTTGCCGGATTCCTCGGTGCACACCTTGCCTATGACAAAGGCTGCAATCCCATCTTCTGGGCGGTGGTGTGCATGATAGCCCCCATTGCCCTTATGGCCATCTACGGTATGCGCAAGGCAGGGGAACCCGTACCGGTTCTGCTCGGACGCGGACAGGAGGAGAAGACCGCATCCCTTGAAGGGCGCGCAGGAGGGCTGATCCGAAGGCCCCGGACCCCCTTCCCCGCCGTTCCTCCCGCCGCCTTCCGCAAGGCATTGCCGTAACCGCTCATGCAGCCGGGCTACCGTGTGACAGCACCGGACCAAAGAGGAAGGAACCCCTTTACGACCGGGAACCGGCGTATGCAGAGGCACAGGCATGCGCCGGTTTTGCGTTGGCGGGCCGTACTTGCGCCACCTGCGGGAATGCCGTATGGCAATACCGCCTTGACTAGGCAGAAACAGACTCCGGTTCAAACCGGTCTCAGCCCGACGTAAACAAGGTTCAAACACGATCCGCCCAGACCCGGGACGGACCGAAACGGGCCGGAATACAGGAACGACATGATAGAATTGGATTTTACGGAAACCGGCTATGTGCTCATGGGGCTTATCTGGCTGCTGGCAGGCGTATTCGGCGCATGGCTTGCGTACAAAAAAGGCCGCAGTCCCTTCTTTTGGGGCGTATTATGCCTCATCGCTCCCATTGCGCTCTTTGCCATAGGCGGAATGCGCGCCCCCGGAGAACCGCTGCCTCCCATTTTCCAGCGTGAAAAGGATGAACTCCGCCGTGAGGCGGAAGAGCGGGCAGCCCGGAACAAAAACTGACCCCCCAGTAATTTCGTGCCCCTGCGGCAGTTGCCGGTGCCGCCCGGGACAGAGGCGGCACGCCCCGCATGCCCGCTGACGGCACAGCCTTTTTTCCGCCCATAACGATTCGGATGCACCATGATTGAACGCATTTTTCATATAATGACCTTTGGCTGCCAGATGAACGCCAACGATTCTGACTGGCTTCGCCGCTCGCTCTTTTCACGCGGGTTCACGGAGGCTGAGAAGCCTGAAGACGCCTCTGTCTTCATTCTGAACACCTGCTCCGTGCGCGAAAAGCCGGAACAGAAGGTTTACAGCCTGCTCGGACGAATCCAGAACATGACGCAGGGTCGCGAGGATATTCTGGTGGCCGTAGGCGGCTGCGTGGCGCAGCAGGTGGGACGGGGATTCTTTAACCGTTTCAGGCAGGTGCGTCTGGTCTTTGGCACAGACGGGCTGGCATCCGCCCCGCAGGCACTGGACCGCCTGACGGAAGAAACCCAACTGCGCATGAGCCTGCTCGACTTTTCCGATGAATACCCGGAAAAGGAGCAGGACTGGACGGACGGCGAAGTCCCTGCTGCAGGGTTTGTGAACATAATGCAGGGGTGCGACAATTTTTGCGCCTACTGCATTGTGCCCTACACCCGGGGGAGGCAGAAGTCGCGTTCCACCGCAGCCATATTGGAAGAATGCCGCGCCATGGCGGCGAGAGGCACACGCGACATCACGCTTCTGGGGCAGAACGTGAATTCCTTCGGGCAGGACGCCCACGGAGACGGAACCTCCTTTGCCGAGCTGCTGCACCGCGTGGCGGACACGGAAGGACTGCTGCGGCTGCGATTTGTCACTTCGCACCCCAAGGACATAGCGGACGAGGTGATTGAAGCCTTTGGCAGCCGCAAGAACATATGCCCGCGACTGCACCTGCCCATGCAGTCCGGTTCCGACGAAGTGCTCAGGCGGATGGGCCGCAAATACGACATGGCGCGCTACCGTTCCATCGTGGACAAGCTGCGCGCCGCGCGTCCCGACCTGCAACTGACCACCGACATCATCGTGGGATTTCCCGGCGAGACGGAAGACGACTTTCAGCAGACACTTGCCGCTGCCAGAGAGATAGGCTTTGCCCAGTCTTTCTCGTTCAACTACTCCGACCGCCCCGGGACGCGGGCGGAAATGCTGGCGGACAAGGTTGCCAAGGAGATTATGCAGGACCGCCTGCAGCGCTATCAGGACTGGCAGTCGGAATATACTGAACAGGTTCTGCAAAGTATGGTAGGAAAGACGGTAGAGGTTCTCTTTGAAGGCATGAGCAGGCGTCCGGCGGGCCAGATGGCGGCCGATGCGCCCAATGCTGCCGATACTGCCGACATGCTCACAAACGCAGGCGGCGGAACATGGCAGGGGCGCGATGTTTACGGGCAGCTTGTGCATGTGCGCCTGCCGGAAGGGATGAACATGCAGGGCAGGTGCATGGCTGTGCGCATCTGCGAGGCGAAGAAGCACTCCCTGACGGGAGAAGGGGTTGGTGATCCATGGTAGTCATGCACGTGGCCGGGCTTACCCTTGACGAGCAGACCAAGGCTCCCATCCTTGTGCTGAAGAACGTGCATGGCAGCGAGGTACTGCCCATATGGATAGGAGCCATGGAAGCCATGGCCATTTCCGTGGTCCTGAATGAAGTTGCCGTGCCCCGTCCCCTGACCCACGACCTTATGCTGCGCACTCTGGAAGAATCCGGCACGGTGCTGCAGGGGGTGGAGATAGTGGCCCTGCGGGAGGGAACCTACTTTGCGGTGCTTTCGCTCGGCGTAGGCGAGAGCACGCACAGAGTGGACTGTCGCCCCTCTGACGCGGTGGCACTGGCGCTGCGTGCGCAGGTGCCCATTCTGGTGCACGACCATGTGCTGGAAACCGCGCTGCGCGAGAATCTGCGCCCCTCCACAGAACCCGCCACGGAAGAAGAACGCGAACGCCTGCAGGAACCTGCCGATGCCGCCGCGGAAATGGTCCGCGCCTCACGCGGGATGGGACAGGGCCGCCCTTCCGGCCTGCGTATGGGAAACAAGTCTGCGGACACCGCAGCCCGCGCAGCCCGGGCTTCCGGTGAGCCGCAGGATGACGAAAGCCTTGCGGACCTGCTCCGACAGATGGAACCGGACATCAAAACCAAGATGTGATTTCCCCCTCGCCCCTGCACGCTTACTCCTCCCCCCCCCGCACAAGGCTGCTCTGCCTTCAGGAAAGCCCCGGCGCGTTTTTTCCGGCAAAGTTTTTCCGCATGCTTTCCGGGCTCCCTCTTCCCCTTCGCTGCCTGTATCCTCTTAACAATTCTTTACCATTCTTAATGGTTTGCCCGGGACTTCTCCATACACCCCGGCTGAACTCTTGCACGCCTTTTCTCCGGACGCCGGAGCGGAAAATGTTTCCCCCCGGCGGCGCGTTCAACAATGAACCGAGGAGAACAGCGAGGTACAGGCTATGTCCATTTACGGAGTAAGCGGGTCCGGGTCATCCGGCAGCCTTGCGCAGCTGCTGGCGCAGGCAATTGCCCGGCGGCAGGCGCAGCAGACGGATACCGAAGGCGCGGAACGGTTTGCACAGTCGTTCATTGCAGACCATGACAAGGACAGTGACGGTCTGCTCGCCATGGGCGAGACGGATTTTGATCAGGAACAGTTCGACAGCATTGACACCGACGGAGACGGTTTTCTCTCTGCCGGAGAGTTGAGCGCAGAAGAGCAGCGCAGGCAGGAATCCGGAGCCTTTACTGTGGCGATGCAGTCTTTCAGGCTGGATACGGACAAGATTGCCGCATCGCTCATCTCTGCTCTGGATACGGACAATGACGGCGTGCTCAGTGCCGGAGAAAGCGGACTGGATGATGACCTTTTCGGTTCGCTGGATGCCGATGGCGATGGAGCCATCACCATGACGGAACTCGCCGATGCGCTGAACAGCCAGGCTGAAACCGCACGGACGGAGGCTGCCGCTGCCGAAACGGCTGCCATGTCCGGTACGGCTGCTTCCGGAGCAGGAGCTTCCGGCACCGGAGCTTCCGAAGAGGAATACGATGAACTGGACCTGAACAAGGACGGCATTGTTTCCGCAGACGAACTCCGGCAGGCCATGATGCAGGGATTGATCGGAAATTCCGGTGAATCTTCCGGAACATCCATCGCGGGAAGCATGTTCACACGCCGGATGGCGGAACAGGCGTACGGAGCGCAGTCGGGAGCCATGGACGCCATGTCGGCGCTTCTTGGCTCATCCATGCGGGAAATGGCGGCATAACCGGGCGTTGAGGGAAGATACCTCCGCAGCATAGCTACGCAGGATTCCGACCTGCCGCATGGCCCCCTGCGCGTCTGTGCGGATACGGCCTGAACAGCCTGCGCCTCACACGCTTACGCGCTCTGCGAAAGGCGGTTTCATCAATCCGGCAGGAATGCCCTAGGGACACGAAGGGACAGATTCTAAGGTTCTGCATGCAGCGGCCCCCGTCCGGCAACGGTCCGGGGGCCGTTTCGTTTGCAACCCTACCGGCTCTGGCGTATATTGCCCGGGTCCGGTCACATTCGCATAACGAACCTTACCTCCGGAACAAAGGACACAACGGAATACACCGCATGATAGACCTGCATGTGCATACTTACTTCAGTGACGGGAAAAACTCTCCGGCCGTGGCCATGCGCTACGCCAAGGCTGCCGGCTACCGCGCCATAGCCTTTACCGACCATGTGGACGCCAGCAACATGCGGCACGTGCTGGAAAGCCTGCTGCCCATGGTACGTGCCTACGGCCCGTATGCGGGCATAGACCTCTTTGCGGGCGTGGAGCTTACCCATGTGCCGGCCGCGCTGGTGCCTGACGCCATCCGCGAGGCGCGCGGCATGGGGGCGCACATTGTCAGCGTGCACGGACAGACGCTGGCCGATATAGTCGAGGAAGGAACCAACCTTGCCGCCATTGAAGGCGGCGCGGACATACTGTGCCATCCCGGCCTCATAACGGAACAGGAAGCCGTGCTCGCCGCCGAGCGGGGTGTGCTGCTGGAAATAACCACCCGCCCCGGACACGCCCTTGCCAACGGCCATGTGGCGGCCACAGCACGCCGATGCGGCGCCAAACTTGTCATCAACAACGATGCCCATCACTCCAGCGATTTCGTTTCCCGCGACAAACGCAAGGCCATTGCCCTTGGCGCGGGAATGACGCCTGATGAGATACGGCAGGCAGAGGAAAACAGCCGCGCACTGGTTGCCCGGCTGCTGCGCCACGCCTGACCTTCAGCGGAAATGGATTTTTCAACAGAACCACGCCTTCAGGAGAACCTTCATGCCCCGCCCATCTGCCCATTACCGGCTCCATACTGTGGTTTGCTTCCTGCTGCTGGCTGTCATCATGCTGCTGCCGGCACAGGGAATGAGCCAGCCTGCCCTGTCGCAGAATGAAAAGGCCACCATCCAGTTTTTTGAATCCGTTCGCCACAGCCCGCCCATGATGCGGGCTTTTCTGGGCGCAATGCCCAAAGGGGCGGACCTGCACACGCATCTTTCCGGTGCGGTCTATGCCGAAGACTACCTGCAATGGGCCATGGAGGACGGACGCTGCATAGACACCGCCACATTCACCATTCTGAGCCCCGACGCCCCTTCCAATAAATCCACGGCACAGGACCCGTGCCCGCAGGGCAGCGTTCCGGCCGAACGCCTGTTTCATGACAACACGCTGTACACCGATGCCGTGAACGCGCTCTCCACCCGCGACATGCACTACGTGTCGCGCATGTGGGGACATGAACAGTTCTTCAATTCGTTCGCCAAATTCAATGCGGGAAAACTGGGACGCGGCGCGGACATGCTGGCTTCCGTCATACGCCGCGCGGCAGGCCAGAACATACTGCACCTTGAGGTCATGGACTCCATCTACCCCGCCACCCTGAAGAATATCGCAACGTCCGTGGGGTGGTCCGGCAATGCGGAAGAGACACTGGCTGCCCTGCGGCAGGCGGGCCTGTTTGAATCCATTGAGCATTCCGTGGCGGCACGCCGCGCACTGCTGGACGAGGCCCGTTTCCTGCTGCAGGCCGGTCTGGAGGAGGAGCCCGGGGCCGCAGCCGGTGCATCTGCCCCCTTGCCGGACGTTTCCGTGCGGTTCATCCAGCAGATACACCGCAACTCGTCTCCGGAGCAGGTGTTCGCCCAGCTTGCCTACAGCTTTGAACTGGTGCGCCACGACCCCAATGTGGTTGCGTTTAACCTTGTGGCACCGGAAGATTACCCCACCGCGCTGCGGGATTATTCCCTGCACATGCGCATGATAGGTGCCCTGCATGCCCTGCCGGAATACACGGGCACCAGCATAGCCCTGCACGCGGGTGAGCTGGCCATGGGCCTTGTTCCCCCACGGGATTTGCGGTTCCATATCCGCGAGGCTGTGGAAACAGGACACGCCCGCCGCATAGGACACGGGGTTTCCGTCATGCATGAAGACAACGCCTTTGGCCTGCTGCGCACCATGCGCGAGCGCCGCGTGGCCGTGGAGATATGCCTTTCAAGCAATGACCAGATTCTGGGGGTGCGCGGAGCGGACCACCCCTTCCCCGTCTATCGTAAATACGGTGTGCCCATGGTGCTGAACACGGATGACGAAGGCGTGGCGCGTATAGACCTGACCAACGAGTATCTGCGTGCGGCCACGACCTATGCGCTCGGGTATCAGGACATGAAGGCGCTTTCGCGCAACAGCCTGGAATACAGCTTCCTTTCCGGCGCGAGCCTGTGGTCTGACCCTGCCGCCTTCATCATGGGAGGAGACTGCAAAGATTCTCCCATGGGGCATGAGACTGCCCTGTGCGCCCGCCTGCTGGAAGCCAGCGACAAGGCGCGCATGCAATGGCAGCTGGAAAAGGCCTTTGTGGATTTTGAACGGGACGTGGCCGAAAGCATGTCGCGCCAGTAACCGCAAGCGACCCTGACCGCGCCGGGAGCAGCGCTTTACTGCGCCGCCCCGGCGCGTTACATTGGTCAGACCGTATACACCCTACGAACAACCGCCAGACAGAAAACGGGAAGACACATGGATTTTATCGGATTTTCCATAAAAAAGCCTGTCGCCATCCTTGTGGGCGTTATCCTGCTGGTCATGTTCGGCACGCTGGGGCTGATGAACATGCCCTATCAGCTCAGCCCCACGGTAACGGAACCGGAAATAACCGTAACCACCACATGGACCGGTGCCACCCCGTATGAGGTGGAGCGCGATATCATTGAGGAACAGGAAAAGGTGCTCAAGGGCCTGCCCAACCTTGTGACCATGGAGTCCACCTCTTCCAACGGCAGGGGACAGATTACCCTGCGGTTCACCATCGGCACCGAGGTGGACACCGCCCTGCTGCGCGTTTCCAACAAGCTGAATGAAGTTCCCTCCTACCCGCAGAATGTGGACAAGCCCATTATCAGCGCCTCGGGCGAATCTTCCTCGCCCGTCATCTGGATGGTGCTGAAGACCCTGCCGGGCAACGAAAGGCCCATAGACACCTACCGGACCTTTTTTGAAAATGAGGTGCGCCAGCATCTGGAGCGCGTTGACGGTGTTTCTGACCTGCTTGTGTTCGGCGGCACCGAGCGCGAGATGCAGGTTACGGTGAACCCGCATAAGCTGGCAGCGCACAGGCTGACCATTTCTGACCTTATAGCCGTGCTGCAATCGGAAAACGCCAACATTGCCGCAGGCAACATGGAGCTGGGGCGCAGGCAGTACCGCATCCGCACCGTGGGCGAATTCGACTCGCCGGAAACCATTCTGGATACCGTGATCACCTCCAGCGGCGAGCGGCGCATAACCGTGCGCGATGTGGCGGAAGCCTCGTACGGATTTCAGAAGCGCACCGCCGCCATGCTGCACAACGGGGCTCCCGGCGTGGTCTGCGGTGTGCGGCCGGAGGCGGGAACCAACGTGCTGACCATGACGGACGCCACGGAAGCCGTGGTAACCGCACTGAATGCGGGCCTGCTGAAAGACAACGGCGTGCGGCTGGACTGGACCTATGACCAGCGGCCCTACATTAATGGCGCCATTGATCTGGTGAAGGACAACATCATGCTCGGAGGCATGCTGGCCGTCTGCGTGTTGCTGGTATTCCTGCGCTCACTGAGCTCGACAGTGGTGGTGGCCGTGGCCATTCCCATAAGCGTGCTGGGCACCTTTATCTTCATGAACGGGCTGGGCAGGAACCTGAACGTGGTGAGCCTTGCCGGGATATCGTTCGCCGTGGGCATGCTGGTGGACAACGCCATTGTGGTGCTGGAAAACATAGACAGGCACAGGAGCATGGGGAAATCGCCCTTCCGCGCCTGCTATGACGGCACCACGGAAGTATGGGGAGCGGTGCTTGCCTCCACCCTGACCACGGTGGCGGTGTTTCTGCCCGTGGCCTTTGTGCAGCAGGAGGCGGGCCAGCTTTTCAAGGATATCTCCATTGCCATTACCTGCGCCATAACGCTCAGCCTGTTCGTTTCGCTCTCCGTCATTCCCATGCTGGCGAACCAGTTTTTCTCGCTTTCCCGGAAGAGCAAGGACCGCCGCAGGTTTCTCCCGTTCATAGACAGCGTGGGCCGGGGCATAAGCGCGGCCATAATGGGAGTGCTTGGCGTGACGCTGCGCAACGCCTTCACCCGCCTGTTCACGGTGGGCGCACTGACGGCCTTTGCCGTGGTTTCCACCTACATGGCCTTTCCCAAGATGGAGTATCTGCCGCAGGGCAACCGCAACCTCATCCTGAACATTCTTATTCCTCCGCCCGGACTTTCGTATGAGGAACGCTATGCCATAGGCTCCTACATCCAGCAGACGTACAGCGGGCAACTGGCCTCTGAAATGGAAGACGTGGACGGCCTGCCGCCCATGAATGCCCTTTTTTACGTGGGCGCGGCGGACTTTATGCTCTTTGTGTCCTCCTCCAAGATTGAGGACCGGGCGGCGGAGTACATTCCTTCCTTCACCTCCACCATCAATTCCATACCGGGCATGTTCGGCGTTTCCATGCAGGCCGGAATTTTTCAGGACAGCATAGGCAAGGGCAGAACCATTGAAGTGGACCTTTCCGCAGGAGACATAAACAAGCTGGTCAGCGGCGCGGGCGCCCTGTTCGGCTCCATCATGCAGTCTATTCCCGGTTCGCAGATACGGCCCATTCCTTCGCTGGAGCTGCTTTTTCCTGAAATACGCCTGAACCCGGACCGCGACAGGCTGCGGGCCGCGGGCATGTCTTCACGCGAGCTGGGCATTGCCGTGGATGTGCTTATGGACGGCAGAAAGGTGGGCGACTTCAATGAAGAAGGCGAAAAGAAGATAGACCTCACCATCATGGCGTCTGATGCCGACGTATCCTCCCCGGAGGCACTGTATCACTCGCTGGTGGCCACTTCCGGCGGGGTGCCGGTGCCGATATCCTCTCTTGCGGATATTGAACGCACCTACGGCATTTCGCAGATACGCCATCTGGAACGCGACCGCACCATAACCCTGCAAGTCACGCCGCCGCAGGAAATGCCGCTGGAGCAGGCCATGGACACCATTGCTGGCGAGCTTATTCCCAAACTTCAGGAAGGGCCGCTGCACGGGATAAACTACAGGCTTTCCGGCGCTGCGGATAAACTTACCCAGACACGGGAGGCGTTGCAGTGGAACTTCCTGCTTGCCGTGGTCATTACCTACCTGCTTATGTCTGCACTGTTCGGCAACTTTATCTACCCGCTCATCATCCTGTTCACCGTGCCGCTGGCGGCAGCGGGGGGGATTCTGGGACTCAGGCTGGAAAACCTGCTCGTAACCCGGCAGCCCATGGACATTCTGACCATGCTGGGATTCATCATCCTTATCGGCGTGGTGGTGAACAACGCCATTCTCATTGTGCACCAATCACTGAACAACATACGGGAAGGGGGCATGGCGCACCGCGAGGCGGTACTGGAATCGGTGCGGTCACGTCTGCGGCCCATCTATATGAGCGCGACCACATCCATCTTTGGCATGCTGCCTCTGGCCATTGCTCCCGGCCCCGGTTCGGAACTTTACAGGGGCCTTGGGTCCGTGGTGCTGGGTGGCATTGCCATCTCCACGGTGTTTACGGTCTTTGTCATTCCCGCCCTGCTGCTCTTTGTCATAGGCATGGAGAAACCGGGTACGGGCGAAGAATAACGCCGCAGCCCTTCCATTCATACGCTCATGCAACGGCATTCCGGAAAAGTCTCCGGGATGCCGTTGCCGTATGGGGGACAATGCGCTTTTTCACACGCTTTTTCGCAAAGCATTCTAAAGTTGCCGCCACTTCTGCCGATAGGACTCATGTATCCGAAACCAAGACGCGTTCCAGATGCGCGAGAGGTGTGCCGCATGCTCAACTATTACCGCTACAAAGAAGTGTACGAGCTTTTCCTCAAAGGAAAGCCGGACGAGGCCAAGCACCTGCTCATGGACCTGCAATCACGGTACATAGAAGTCTGCGATGAGAACAATGTTCTTAAATCGCAGGTTCAGGAATTTGAAGACATACTCTATCTTTCCAAAAACCTTGTGTATGACGGGAGCTATTACTGGCTCATTACCGGAAACATAAAACAAGGTCCGTTCTGCTCCGCGTGCTACAACAGAGACGGCATTCTCATCCGTCTGCATGATGACGGAGAAACCCGCAAATGTTACAATTGCGGAACACAGCACGAACGGGAAATTGTCGTCGCGGCTGCGCAGGGAGTGGAGAAATCCGCAGCACCGCAACGGCTGGCCAAGGTCATACCCCTGTACAAATAAGGAGCCGAGTATGCGCCAGTCTCGCGCCGCAACAATGGAGTACGGTTTGTTTCTGCAACGAGTCTATATCGCAACCGGTCTGGTTTCCGTTCTGGCCCTCTGCTTTCTCACCTTCAAGACCATGTAGCCGTCTGCCTTTGCAGTCCGTCCGGTAGACACCCGGCCCGCCCCCCGGCGGGCCTTATTTTTTCCCCTGTGCGTGTGCGCCGGTAGGTGTGCATTGCAACGTGCGCCCATATGCGTATGGCTGCGAATATGGGCAGCACACACTACAGAGCATGCGCGTTGCCATGTTCCGCTAAAGAGATAGCGGCATCTGCCGATAGGGTATGCAAGCTCACGCCGCCGTTCTCCCCCGTCCGGGCGGCACAACAGCGAGGCCCTGACCATGACCAAGAAGAATCAGTCGCCCTTTTTGTCCGCCCTTGTGCTGGCGGATTCGGAAGGCGTTGCCGCCGTGGACCGCACTACCCTGCGTGCCCACGGCATACGCCATGTACGGGTGCTCTCATCCGGCGAGGAGGCCGCGCGCCTGCTTGCCCGCGAAGCCGCCCGCAGGGAAAAAACCCGAACAGCCCTGCACGCAGGCAGGGGGCAGGAAGAAACCGGGAGAGCCAGAGAAACCAGAGGAACCAGAGGAATCGGTGAGGCCAGAGAGGCCAGAGAAGCCAGAGAAACCGGTGGAGCACGTACAGCCCCGCCCGCCTGCGATGTGGTGCTTTGCAACGCCACGCTGGACGACATGGAAGGCACTGCCTTTCTGCGGCTTATCCGCAAGCACCCAGCGCTGGCGTCGCTGCCTGTCATTCTCACCGCTCCCCAAACCACGCGGGAAGACGTGCTGAAGGCCATAGGGGCCGGATGCTCCGGCTTTCTTGTGCGGCCCTACACGACAGCGGCCTTTGCCGAACAACTGGAACTGGCGGCCCGCAGTGCGGCCATGCCGGACATGGCAAAGCTGATGTATTCTGCGGATACGGCTCTGAGCGCGGAAGAATTTGACAACGCCCTTGCCACGCTGGGCAAGGTGGTGACTGTTGCCAAACCCAAGGCGCAGGAGTGCTACGAACAGGGCATGGCGCACCTTGAAGCCCGTGACTACGCCGCCGCCATTGCCGCATTCAACCGCGCAGTGAGGCTGAACGTGCTTTATGCCGAGGCTTACATGGGGCTCTCTCACGCATGGCGCGGCAAGGGAGACCAGCGCAAGGCCCGCAAGTACATGATGATGGCAGGCGAGGCCTACGCACGGCTGGAGGCCTTTGCCGATGCGCGGTCTGTTTTCAGCCAGCTTTCGCAGGAATGGCCGGATATGCCCAACCTGCTGCTGGGCACTGCGGGCGCACTGGTGCGGCAGGGCAATTATCGGGCGGCGGCCATGGCCTATGTGGAAGGCTACAAGCTCACCCCGGATGCGGACATAAGCACGCAGGTGGCACGCGCCTGCCACTTCACCGACAAGCCGGAAGAAGCTGCGGTGGCGCTGTGCCGGGCCATGGAAAAAGGCGGTGAACGGGATATGGCGCAACGGCTTTACCGCCGCATCATAGCCATACCGGAACGGCGGCCCGCTCCCGCACGCAAGCCCCTTCTGGCGCAGTTTCCCATGCTTAACGAACTGGTGGCCGTGGCCCGCTACACCATGCGGGCTTACAAGGATGGGCACGCCGCCCCGCCTGAACAGCTGCCGCAGGACCGGCGGCTGCGCATTATCTGACGCAACGCCGGATATCCGGCATACCAATTCGCAAAAAAGGCAGGCCCGGAAGCGTATCCGGCCTGCCTTTTCTGTGGCTCTGATCTATAGGGAAATGCGCTCCCGCCGTGCGGCGGGTTATTCCAGCGAGGCGGGGAGCGATGCAGCCCATGCCCGGATTTGGTCCCTTACCCGGCGGTAATGCACAAGGGCCTCCTCTTCCGAGGTGGCATGTTCAGCCAGCTTGGGCGGGTCGTCAAAGCCCGCGTGCACACGCCGCGCAGATCCCGGAAAGAAGGGGCAATTTTCGCTGGCATGACCGCACACGGTGACGATGTAGTCATACTCCTGCTGCGGCAGTTCGCCCACCAGCTTGGAAACATGGGAAGAGATATCCACCCCGGCTTCCGCCATGACCTTTACCGCATGGGGATTGAGGCCATGTTTTTCTATACCTGCGGACCAGACATCGAACTCGTCACCTTTCAGCGCGCGCACCCATCCCTCTGCCATCTGGCTGCGACAGGAATTTCCGGTACACAGAATAAGCATCTTTTTCTTGCTCAACAGCTACTCCTCCGGCTTGTTTACGGACGTGCCGCATGCGCAGGGTGTCCGGCGAGGCCAGCGTCCGGTCAGCATCGGGCCTGTGTCGGGCCTGTGTCCGGCCTGTGTCCGGTCTGAATCCGGCCTGAATCCGGCCTGAATCCGGTCTTGAATCCGGCCAGCGTAGGGCCTACGTCAGGGCCGCCTCTGACCGGCGGTACACAACCGGCCACCGCAACATCAGAGGGAGGCTTTTCCGGCATCTGCCTGCACACGCCCCGCCGCCTTGCCAGCGAGCAGATCTGCGGCAAGCGTCCGCGCCCGCCCGCGGATATCATCCCGGATGCGGCGCACCTTTTCCAGTTTTTCCTCGTGGCTGCCCGTAACACGGGAGGGATCTTCCAAATCCCAGTGCAGCCGCCTGACCACACCGGGAAACAAGGGGCAGCGCGCCTCCTGTTCCGCCGTGCACACGGTCAGCACATAGTCATATAACCTGCCCTGCCGGTAAAAATCAAATACCCCGTTGGTCGGTTTACCGGAGAGGTCTACCCCTTCCTCCCGCATCACCTCTATGACAAGCGGGTTGATGACGCCCGGTTCCAAACCGGCGCTTTCCACCACGAGACGTCCTTCTCCGAACTGGTTCAGATACCATTCCGCCATCTGGCTGCGCGCGCTGTTATGCACGCAAATGGCCAAAATCCGTATGGGTGCTGTCATAATCGTTCCTCTTGAGGATGAATGTTCGGCATGGAAACTACACGCAAAACGGTGACGACTTGGCGACACCGGCCGGGAACAAGGCTGGAGGCGGGCTGGAGCCGGGCTGGATGCAGGCTGGGTGCGAGAAAGACGCGCCCCGCGAACTGAGCAATCAACCAACACCTTATCCGCCTAACCCCTTTTCATGATTCACGCATCGTTGTAGAGTGCGAAAGTCCGCACGCCACCCGGAAGAATGCGGCAAGGTACGGGCTGCCGTGGACAGCCCCGCAACGCAACGAGGTTACATGAGCCATCTCACTACCCTGCTTGTCCACCCGGACG
Source organism: uncultured Desulfovibrio sp. (assembly GCA_964425115.1). Lineage (GTDB taxonomy): Bacteria > Desulfobacterota > Desulfovibrionia > Desulfovibrionales > Desulfovibrionaceae > Halodesulfovibrio. The sequence goes on from CAYRLL010000059.1 coordinate 14,834, forward strand.
CCGCGATACGCGCCCGCCTGCGCGCCATGCTGGAGCCTGTTTCCTTTGTCCGCGTGCTCGGCGAAGCGGCAACAGGGCAGGAAGCACTGCAACTGCTGGACGCCATTCCCTACGGGGTATTCTTTCTGGGGGTGTCGCTTGCCGGTACCACAGACGGGCTGGACCTTGCCCGCCTGCTGCTGGGACGCAGGCAGCGTCCTGCGCTGGTATTCCTTGCCACGGATGAGCAGCACGCCTTTGCCGCCTTTGAACTGGAGGCAACGGACTACCTTATCTTCCCCTGTCAGGAAGACCGGTTTGCCCGCACCGTGGACCGCCTGCGGCAGTTTAAGACCCACCACAACCTTGCGCCGGAACCTTCTTCCCGCTGGCGGGAACCACATGCTCCCGTGCAGGTTGACCATGAAGGCGATTACGACGAACTGGAAGAAACCGTGCAACTGCCGCTTGCGGACGATGAGCAGGAGGATTTTCTTTCTGCCCTGAAACAGGCGTGGGACCACAGCAGCCGATTCCGCCCGGTGGAAATTGAGCGCCTTGCCATAACGCTGGAAGGCAAAACCATGCTCCTGCCCTACCACGAGATCATCTTTGTGGAGGCGTATGAAGATTATTCCTACGTGCACACCGCCACGCAGAAATACCTTACCTCTTACCGCCTGAAGGTGCTGGAAAGCCGCCTGCGTGCCCACCGCTTCTTCCGCGTGCACAGGAAATATCTGGTGAATCTTGACATGGTTACGGAAATAGCGTCACTGCCCGGTTCCAATTTCATGCTGCGCACCGCCGGGCGCACCCGCATCGAGCTGCCCATCAGCCGCCGCAGGCTTGCAGAACTCAAACAGGTACTGGGGCTATGACCATGAGCAAACCCAAGAAGAGCGCCCCCGCCCACACCTGTGGCGCAGCCGGACAGCGCGCGGCGCAGCAGGCTGCCGCCAAGGATGCCACCCCAAATGTCACCCCCAATGCCGCCGGGGGCGTTTGCGGCACACTGGACACCCTGCTGGTGGAGGAACGGGTTTTTCGCCCCCTGCCCCGCGTGATGGCGGAAGCCACCGTAAACCCGCAGGACGCGGCGCATGCACGCCGCCGCGCGGAACAGGACTGGCTGGGATTCTGGGAAGAGGCAGCGGACGAACTGCAATGGTTCCGCAAATGGGAAACGGTGCTGGACGATGCCGAGCCGCCTTTTTACCGCTGGTTTGCCGGAGCACGCTGCAACATTGTGCACAATGCGCTGGACCGCCACATAGAGACCGTGAACAAGAACCGCCTTGCCCTGATCTGGGAGGGCGAACCCGGCGACACGCGCAAACTGACCTACTTTGAGCTATACCGGGAGGTTAACCGGTTTGCCAACGTGTTGCGCGGCATGGGCGTGCGCAAGGGTGACCGGGTGCTCATTTACATGCCCTCGCTGCCGGAAACCGCCATTGCCATGCTGGCGACAGCCAAAATAGGCGCCATACACAGCGTGGTGTTTGCGGGGTTCTCTTCCGGCGGGCTGGCGGACCGCATTGCGGACGCACAGCCGCGCATCATCGTGACGGTGGACGGCTTTTACCGCAACGGCAGGGTCATTGCCCTGAAGCCGCTGGTGGACGATGCCATTACCCACTGCCGCCGCGCCGCGCAGGACAGGGACGGAGCCTCTGCCGGTTCTGGGGTTGAGCAGGTGGTGGTTGTGCACCGGGCGCATCTGGACGTTGCCATGCAGGACGGACGCGACCGCTGGTGGCACGATGTTATGCTGCATCAGCCCTCTGAGGCGCTGACAGAGGTCATGGACGCCACTGACCCGCTGTTTGTGCTCTATACATCGGGCACCACGGGCAAGCCCAAGGGTATAGTCCATTCCCACGGCGGCTATATGGTGGGCGTGCACCGGACCCTGAACTGGGTGTTTGACCTTAAGCCCACGGACATTTTCTGGTGCACGGCAGACCCCGGCTGGATTACCGGGCACTCCTACGCCATTTACGGCCCGCTCATGGCGGGAACCACAACGCTGCTGTACGAGGGGCACCCCCTCTACCCGGAGGCGGGGAGGCTATGGTCCATGGTGGAACGCTGGGGAGTGACCATACTCTACACCGTGCCCACGCTTATCCGCATGCTCATGCGGTTCGGCACGCAGTATCCTGCGCGCCACGACCTGACCACGCTGCGGCTGCTGGGAACCGTGGGCGAACCCATATCGCCCGAGGCGTGGGTATGGTTCCACAAAAATATAGGGCGCGGCCAGTGCCCGTTGCTGGATACGTGGTGGCAGACGGAGACCGGCATGATCATGATTGCGCCGCTGCCTGTCTCGCTGCTCAAGCCCGGGTCCGTTACACGGCCCATGCCGGGCATAGAGGCGGACGTGGTGGATGCAAAGGGCAATTCGCTGCCGCCCCGCACGGGCGGGTATCTGGTCATAAAAAGACCGTGGCCCGCCATGATGAACACGGTGTTTAATGACCGGCAGGCGTATGAATCCATGTACTGGTCACAGTTTCCGGGCTGGTACTTCCCCGGCGACGTGGCACGCAAGGATGATGACGGCTATATCTGGATACAGGGACGCGCCGACGATGTTATCATGATAGCCGGGCACCGCGTGGGTACGGCGGAACTGGAAGCCGCCCTTGCCTCGCATCCCGCCGTTGCGGAATGCGGCGTTATAGGCGTGCCGGACGACATTCGCGGCGAGGTGGCTAAGGCATTTGTGGTGCTGCATGACGATGTGCCGCCCATAGGCGGGTTTGTGCAGGCGGAGGATCTGGAGGCAGAACTCATGGAGCATGTGCGGCGCGAGCTTGGCCCTGTGGCGGTGCTGCGCGGGGTGGAGTTCCGTGCGCAGTTGCCCAAGAACCGCAGCGGCAAGATTATGCGGCGCATTCTCCGCGCCGAAGAACTGGGCGAAGACACCGGAGACACCAGCACACTGGAAGAGGAGCCGTTCTGCCTGAGGTAGGAGACACAAACCGGCCCGTATGGGCTCAACACTCTTCTTCGGGCAGGCCGGAAAGGGCGGGCAGGCCGGGCAATGCGGACAGGCCGGTTCCCGCAATCCAGCCTTCGGTACGGCGCATGCGTTCCAGATGCTCACGGCAGACAGAAGTATCGCCGCAATCGTGTGCAGCGGGAAAGCCCCAGTCCGGCAGCAGGGAGGCACGGGCCGTCTGCACCGCGCAGAGAACGGCATCCAGAGCGTCTGCCTGCGCATCCTGCACCATTGCCTCACACAACGCCTGCGTCATGCGTAGCGTAATCCCGAAGCTGCGTTGCGTGTACTCCGGCAAATCACGAAGCAGCCTTTCCCGGTTGGCGCGGCGCAGTGTCCGCTGTGCAGGCGGGCCATCTTTATAGGGTGCTGCGGCTGTAGCCTTGCGCCTGCCGCCCCTTGCGGGCTGCCCCTCCCCGGTGTGCATAGCCAGAACAGCCCGTGCAAGAAGGGCCGGATACGCTTCCAGCAGTACCGGACGCTGCGGAACAGGAACGGCCTGCGGAACCGCCGCATCCCCCCTCTGCGCCTGAATACCCTGAATGCCGCCCGCCGCCTGCGGCAGATATGCAGCCCCGCCAGCCATGCGGAAGGGAACCACGTCTGCTCCGCCAGCTTCCAGAACAGGCGCGAGCACGTGGAACATGCGCGCCACAGGCACATAGGCAAGGCTCATGGGGCTGGCGGCATTGGCTGCACGGTCCGTAAGCCTGCGGATAAGCTTTTTGCCTGCCGGACGGTTGGCCATTACCGCGTATATGACCTGTGCGAAGTCGTGAGCATTCAGTCCTGCGGCGTGGCGCACATAGTGGCTCCATTCCGTGGGCCAGCCCGCTTCATGCAGGAATTCCAGCGGTTGCCCGAAGGGGAAATCCAGCCCTGCCGCCCATGGCTCCCCGTCCCGGCAACGCCGCGACGCCTCTGCAAGGTGCTCTGCGAAGGCCTGAACCGATTCCAGCCGGGTGAGTTCCAGCAGGTGCAGCACGGTGCCATCGAACCGGCATTGCGCACAGACAATGGGCTTGCGCCGCGCCGGGGCGGAGGTCATGTCGAAACCGCAGATGTGCACGCCCC
>CAYRLL010000060.1:0-12957 GCA_964425115.1 uncultured Desulfovibrio sp.
GTTCGCAGGACAGGGTTGCGCGTTGCGTGATGTGTGGTAGTCTGGAGCAAACTGGGAGGCAGGCTTATCATGACGGATACGCAGTATGATGTGGTGGTGCTCGGTGCCGGTGTGGCCGGAGGACATATTGCTTCGCGGTGCAGCGAGGCGGGGCTTTCGGTCGCCTTGCTGGAACATGACGGGTTCGGCGGAACGTGTCCGTTGCGAGGGTGTGAGCCTAAGAAGGTGCTGGCGGACGCTGCGCATACGGCGGAACGCCTGCTTAACGGTGCGGGCAGGGGCGTGGCGGGCAGCGCGCGCCTGGACTGGCGGGAGCTGATGGCCTTCAAGCGCACATTTACGGGCGGACTGCCTGACCGCATACGCCGTTATTACGAAAAAAAAGGCATAGCCACGTATACGGAAGCGGGCAGGTTTGCGGGGCCGGACACCATTGCATGCGGCGGAAAACTACTCAAGGCCCGGCATATCTGCATAGCGACGGGAGCGGCGACCAGACGGCTGGATATTCCCGGTGCCGGCCTGCTCGCCACCAGCCGGGATTTTCTTGATCTGGATGTCATGCCTGAGCGTGTGGTCTTTATCGGCGGCGGGTTTATTGCCTGCGAACTGGCTCATATTGCAGCGGTTGCGGGTGTCGATGTATCCGTTGTTGTGCGCAGCGACAGGTTGCTCAGGCAGTTTGATCCTGAACTTGTGAACCGTTTGCGTGAACACCTGACGGGGTTGGGCATTACCTTTCATATGAACTGCCCGCCGCACAGCGTGCTTGCGGCGAGCGATTCCGGCAAGGAAGCAGGCAAAAGCCCGGGCGGCGGACTGGAACTGCACGCGGGGAACGAGCGTTTTGCAGCTGGCCTGATTGTCAACGCATCCGGCCGGGTTCCCGCACTGGAACATCTGGACCTTGCCGCCGGGAACGTGCGGACGGAGCAGGGGCGGGGAGGGGGCGGCATTGCCGTGGACAGCCATTTGCGGAGTGTTTCCAATCCCGTTGTGTATGCTGCGGGCGATGCGGTGCGGCGGGGGATGCCGCTTACTCCCGTGGCTGCTGTGCAGGCGGAGGTTGTGGTCCGCAATATTCTGGAAGGCGGCGGGCACGCCGTGGAGGACGAAGTGACCCCCTATACCCTGTTCACCTACCCGCCCCTTGCCGCAGTGGGGATGCTGGAAGAGGAGGCTCGGAACAGCGGCAGGAGCTTTGACATAGTATCCGGTGATGCGGCTCCGTGGTCGGAGTATCGCCGGATCGGGCAGAAGTGTGCGGGGTTCAGGCTTTTTGTGGAGAAGGACAGCCGCCTTCTTCTGGGGGCGCATGTGCTGGGTGACGGAGCGGAGGAAGCGGTGAACCTTTTTGCTCTGGCAATGCGCAAGGGAGTGACCGTGGATGAACTCCAGTCCATGCTCTGGGCGTACCCTTCGTTCGGCTACACGCTGAAATACATGTTCCGGTAGACGGGCGGGATAAGGATGCCGGGGGCACGGAAGACTCCGGCCCGGATTTGGCCCGAATCAGGCCCGGATTCGGCCCGGATCAGGCCCGGTTCTGACCCGGATGCGGCGGGGGAGCGTTCCGGTTTTCCTGCTGTACCGCAGCGGATTCCCTTTTCTTCATGACCGCAGCTAGCCTTCGCAGCTGCGTTTGCCCTTGTTGGACGGGGTGCAGTCTGTGGGGGCTCCCTGCCGGGAGACCTGAACCAGTATCTCGGTGACGAACTGGGATGTGTTGCGCGTGGTCCAGTAATCCGTGACATACCGTTCATAGGCGTCTTCGCCCAGCGAATAGCCCCGGCGGCGTGCCCAGCGGCACATCTTTTCATAGGTCTGGCTGATGGTGTCGTGACTGCCTATGTGGTAGCAGCCGAGCATCATGTGTCCGCCGAAGGAGGTTTTCGCCTCCTCCGGGCAGGGCATGAGGGTCTTTTGCAGGATGCGCACCCGCGAGATTGTTCCCTGCATGCGCTCTTTGAAGGAAGAAAAGTGCAGAATGACCGGCCCGGTGATTTCGTTGCCCTGTCCTTCCACAAAATTGGTGAAGTCTATGTTGATGATGGAGGCTTCTATGTCGTTGTCGAAGTCCTGCTCCTGATAGATAAGGTCGCAGGGGTCGATGAACTTGATGGAGACTTCCTGAATGTCGTTTTCTATGACCATTTCCGCTTCACGGATAAGGTCGTACCAGTCTTTTACGGAAACATACTTGCGCCGCAGTTCTTCCTGTTCCTTTTCAAGCTCCTGAATCTTTGCCTGAAATGAGCTTTTGATGGCGCGGTAGACGTTGGCTATGTCGCCTTCTATGAAGACGCGCATCTCTTCCAGTTTGAAGCCCATCTGTTTGTAATACTTGATAACGGGAACAGCCAGAAGGGACTGCTCGGTATAATACCGGTAGTTGTTGTAGTCCTGCCGCTGCGAGGTGATGAGCCCGATTTTATCGTAGTACCGCAGGGCTTTTTTGGAAATATTGCATATCCGGCTCATGTCACCGATGGAATAGCGGGCCTTGGAATTCATGACGGTGTCTCCTCAACGGTCGCCGTTGCCGTGTGCTGCGGCATGCAGCGCGACAGATGTCTATCGCCGGAATGCCCTGAAAACGGAGTCCGTACCGGCTGCGCGCTTCCCCTTGCGGCGGCCGTCCCCCTGAAGAAGCTCTCTGCGCCGGGGCACAAAGGGGGCGGGCGATTACGGCGTTTGAGCGGCCAGTGTACAGGACTATCTTCTGAACGTCATCCTTGCCGTACGGAGGTTCCGGGGACTGCCGCAGCCTGCGGCTGTTGCCGGAAGGGACCGGTCTGCCCCTGCGGGCACTGTCATTGTCCGTTCCGCCGGTTGCGGGGGAGGGCGTATCCGAAAAGGGGCCGCCCCGTTGTGAGGCAGCCCCTTCTGTTATGTCCGTAGCGATCAGTCGGCGATGTAGCGGTTTATGGTGGCCGCGCCTTCTTCATGGGCGCGGTAGTACACCCGCAGGGCGTTGGCATTGTCCAGATCGAACCGCGTTTCTTCCAGCAGGCCGTTGGCTTCTGCCGTCATCAGCGCGTTGATGACCGAGTGCTTCTTGAAGGCGGCAAAATGGCCGTACTGGTCGCGCAGGGCGTTCATCACGTCGTCTGCGCAGGCTTCCTCCACCTTGGTGAAGAATTTGAGGATGGCGTAGTTAAGCGGCTTCATGCGCGCCTCCGTTCTTCTTTTTGAACAGGTCCATGGGGTTCATGGCGATGATGAATATGCCGATGACCATGATTACTGCCGCAGCCCAGGCGATGGGCGGCATGGACCAGCCCTCGTACCCGAAGAGAACGCCGAGCACAATCCAGCAGCAGAAGGGGCCCCAGAAAGAGAAGGTGCCGTTGCAGGACATGCCGAGGGCTGCGCCGGACATGGCGTTGCCCTTGTACCAGAACATGAAGGTGAGATAGGCGCTGAGTCCCGCCAGAACGAACCACGGGAGGGCGTTCATGTCCGTGAAGGACTGGGCGACCATGCCGAAGGCGTCTACACCGGAGATGATGCCGAAAAGGGGCACGAGGATGATGAGGTTGGATACGCCGGCGGTGACCTGACGGATGGTGATGCCCACCTCGGGATCGATCATGGACGTGCCGTATCCGCAGACGCAGCCTTCTATGCCCCAGCATACGGCGGCGATGAAGCCGAAAAGAATGCCGACAAGCAGGTTGGCGGGGGCGTCTTCTCCCAGACCGGTGCTGCCGATGAGGAAGCTGGCGAAGAAGCAGATGGCTATGCCGAGCATCATGCGGGCGTTAAGCTGCTGCTTGAACAGGAACTTGCCCAGAATGGCACCCACGGCGGGGCAGAGTGCGCTGATGGGGACCACGATGGAACCCGCCTGCTGCAGACCCACAACATACGCCGTGCTTGCCAGCGGACCGCCGATAACGGCGGCGGCAACCATGACCAGACCGGGTTTGGTCTTTATGCACCGTACAAAGTCGCCGAATCTGCCGCGCGCCTTGGCTATGCCCATGGCCCACATTGCGCTGCAGGTATCCGTTGTGGCGGCGCCGATGGCGCTGAGCAGGAACATGACGGCAAAGGCCGACAGGCCGGAATTCTCTCCGTACCATTCCACCCATATGCCGAGAGACATGCCCAGCGTCATGAACGCTGTGTAGAATCCGTATAGCAGGCCGGAAAGCAGGGCGATGAGGATGCCCTTTTTCCGGAAGTCGGCTGCCAGTTTGTTTTTGGCGGCTACCGCCGCCGGGTTACCCATCACCAGTGTCTGAGCCATGAGCTCCTCCCTGAACCTGTTGTAGTCTATGGAAAAAGTTCTTCCAAACAAAAAGCCGTATGCCCCCTGCGTGCCCACTGCGTGTCCACAAAGTACTCCGCATTATGGTCATAGCATTCCCCTTAAGGGGAAGGTCAACGCGAAATTGGCACAATGTGTCTGTCTGCAAGGGGCCGGGGGATGCACTGTGCCCCGAAAGGATGCAGGTTTAAATTTTTGAAATGAGATAGTTCCTTTTAATTCAGAATGTTGTGGTGTTTGTATTGCTGCGCTTTTGTTGTTTGCAGTGTGCGACCTTGCCCCAACGGGAAGCATCATTTTTGTGCCTTGCAAGAGCGCCCGAAGCCATTGTGCGGTGCTTGTGCGGTCCTGTTTGCGGGTGGTGTGCCGCGTTCTGTCCGGTACTTGGCATGGCCGGTACATTACAGGCTTTGTGAAAAAAATAGCAATATCCGCTGGTAACGCGCGCAAGGCCGGTGGCCTTTGCCCTTACGGGGAGCTTTGCGGGGCGGATGAACGTGGGCGGGAGGGAGATTTGGGCCTTCCGGGCAGGGCCTTATGCGCTGTTATGTGTGTGGAAAGGTAATGATTACGGCCATAAATAAAATTTTCACATGAAATTGAAAAAGGGTGTTGACTTTCCCCTATGGGGGAAGGGGTAGGGTAGCACACAGTAGGCACCGTAGGGCCGGAACGCTTGGAACGTTTGGAGCTGGGGTGCTTTTTCAGACAACGACACAAGTTGCAGCGGTATGGGAGACTATATGAGGTACTACGGCGAAGAGGCGCTCGGACTTGTCGAGACGCTGGGAATGGTGCCCGCCATAGGCGCGGCGGACAGGATGCTGAAGGCGGCCAACGTGCAGCTGATAGCATACGAGAACGTGGGCTCCACGCTTGTGACCATTATGGTCAAGGGCGATGTGGGAGCGGTGCAGGCATCGGTGGATGCCGGTGCAGCGGCTGCGGCGGAAGTGGGCAAGATGACGGCCTGCAACGTGATGCCGCGTCCCATCCGCCCGGTGGGCGACATTGTTTCCGTGCACGGTGTGGGCGGTGATGACGCCGATGCAGAGCCGGCAGGCAGACCGCGGGCTATGGGCCTTATCGAGACCTTTGGCATTGTGTACGTGCTTGAGGCTGCGGACGCCATGCTGAAGACGGCGGACGTGGAACTCATAGGGTACGAGAACGTTGCCTCCGGATATATTTCCGTTCTGGTGCAGGGCGATGTGGCCGCCTGCGTGTCCGCTGTTGAAGCGGGTGTGAAGGCTGTGGAGGCCATGGGAGCCAATGTTTACAGCAAGCTGGTCATTCCCACGCCCCATCCCGACCTGGTGAAGATTACCAAGCGGTACGCGCTGGAAAACCTGCTGCCCTAGCGGGCCGGTGAATGGCGTTTTGCGGTTGCGGCCTTAAGGGGCGAACCGGACGACAGTGGTGTGCGGAGCCGTGCGCAGACGCGGTAAAGGGTTGAGGGGTGCATGATGATAGTCGACAGCGACCTGCTCTCCATGCAGAAGGCCAGAATTCTGGCCGAGAACGCCTTTGAGGCGCAGCGGCGGCTGGCTTCGTTCACGCAGGAGCAGCTGGATGCCATAGTGGAAGCCGTGGCCGATGCCGTGGAAGGGCATGCGCGTGCGCTTGCCGTGCAGTCGCAGGAAGAAACCGGCTACGGCAGATGGCAGGACAAGTACCTGAAGAACCGCTTTGTGTGCGACACCGTGCGCATGCGGTTGCGGGGCATGCGGTGCGTGGGGGTGATAGGCGAGGACCGGGAACGGCGTCTGCTGGATATCGGCGTGCCCGTTGGGGTGGTTGTTGCCCTGTGTCCTGTGACCAGTCCGGTTTCCACCACCATTCATAATGCCCTCATCGCCATTAAGTCCGGCAACGCCATCATCTTTTCACCGCATCCCCGCGCATGCGGCAGCATAGGCAAGGTGCTGGAGATTATGTCGGCTGCCGCCTGTGCCCACGGTCTGCCCGAAGGCGCCCTTGCCTGTCTGGACACGGTTACCCGGAGCGGCACGCGCGAACTGATGCGCCACCCTGCTGTTTCGCTGGTCATGGTGACCGGGGTGCCGGGCATGGTGCGTGAAGCGCGCGATGCGGGCAAGTCTGTCATCTGCGGCGGCACGGGGCACGGTCCCGCCTTTATCGAGCGCACGGCGGACGTGAACCGCGCGGTGCGGGATATCATTGCCAGCAAGACCTTTGACAACGGCATCGCCTCTTCGGCGGAGCAGTCCATTGTGGCGGACGCCTGCATTGAGCAGGAGGTGCGCCGGGTGCTGCGGGAGAACGGGGCGTATTTCATGTCTGAAGAGGAATCGCACCGGCTGGGCGCGCTGTTCTTCTGCGCGGATGGCAGGCGGAATCCTGCCATGGTGGGCCTTGCGCCCGCTGCCCTTGCCCGCCGGGCAGGGTTTTGCGTGCCGGAAGAAACCACCGTGCTGGTGGCGGACCGCCGGTATGTTTCCGTTTCTGACCCGTACTGCCGCGAACTGCTCTGCCCTGTGCTTGCCCTGTACGTGGAAGACGACTGGATGCACGCCTGCGAGAAGTGCATTGAGCTGCTGGTACACGAACGCAGTGCCCACACGCTGGTCATCCACTCCAGAGATGAGGAAGTCATACGGCAGTTTGCACTGCGCAAACCGGTAGCACGGCTGCTGGTAAACACGCCTTCCACCTTCGGCGGCATGGGCGCGACCACCAATCTTTTCCCCTCCATGACCCTGGGCAGCGGTTCCACCGGGCAGGGCATAACCTCGGACAACGTTTCTCCGCTGCACCTCGTGTACACTCGCAGGGTGGGATACGGCGTGCGGGACATGGACGGCACGCACTATGCGAACGGCACTGCGCCCGGAACGGCAGCCGGAGCGACAGCCGGAGATTTGGCGGCTACGGGGCAGGCAGATATTTTGAACAAGGAAGACTGTAATTCCATACAGATGCAGGCATTGCACCGGCTGCTGCAGGAAGCCATCCGCGCCATGGACGGCCCTGCTTCAGGTGATGGTCAATAGCTGATAAAGGGAGGATGCAAAGTGGATCTTCACGATTTTTCAACCAAGCTCGCAGAGGCTACAAAGAACCTGACTCCGGCGGAACGTGCCTCGCTGCGCAAGATATTCGAAGGCGTTTCCGCTGAGATTGTCCGCAGCCAGCCTGCCGCCGCGCCGTATGCTGCCGCTTCTGCGGCAACCGGCGGGATTCCCGACGGTCCCACGGAGCGCCATGTCCGGCTGAAGGAGAATTTCCTTAAGCACGTTCCCAGCGTAACGACCCACCGTGCCCGGGCCATCACCAAGATTGCCAAGGAAAATCCGGGCATGCCCAAGATTCTGCTGCGGGGCAAGAGCTTCCGGTATTGCTGCGAAACCGCGCCGCTGGTTATTCAGGACCACGAACTCATCGTGGGCGCACCCAACGGTGCGCCGCGCGCAGGGGCGTTTTCTCCCGACATCGCATGGCGCTGGATGGATGCCGAGATGGATACCATTGGCAGCCGCCCGCAGGACCCTTTCTACATTTCCGATGAAGACAAGCGCATCATGCGCGAGGAAATCTTCCCCTTCTGGAAGAGCCAGTCCGTGGACGAATACTGCGAAAGCCAGTACCGCGAGGCGGGACTGTGGGAGCTTTCCGGCGAGTCGTATGTTTCTGACTGCTCCTACCACGCCGTGAACGGCGGGGGCGACTCCAACCCCGGCTATGACGTGATTCTGATGAAGAAGGGGATGCTGGATATTCAGCGTGAAGCCCGCGAGCATCTGGAACATCTGGATTACGAGAACCCGGACGATATCGAGAAGATCTACTTCTACAAGTCCGTCATCGACACCGCCGAAGGCGTAATGATCTATGCGCGCCGCATGTCGCAGTACGCAGCCGAACTTGCCGCCAAGGAAACCGACCCCCGGCGCAAGGCTGAGCTGCTGAAGATATCTGAAGTGAATGCGCGGGTTCCCGCGCACGCGCCCACCAACTTCTGGGAAGCCATTCAGGCCGTGTGGACCATAGAATCGCTGCTGGTGGTGGAAGAAAACCAGACGGGTATGTCCATTGGCCGTGTGGACCAGTACATGTATCCCTTCTACCGGGCGGATATCGATTCGGGCCGCCTGAGCGAGTACGAGGCGTTTGACCTTGCGGGCTGCATGCTCATCAAGATGTCCGAAATGATGTGGATAACCAGCGAGGGCGGGTCCAAGTTCTTTGCGGGATATCAGCCTTTCGTGAACATGTGCGTGGGCGGCGTGACCCGTGACGGGCGCGATGCCACCAACGACCTGACCTATCTGCTCATGGACGCCGTGCGCCACGTGCGCATCTACCAGCCTTCGCTTGCCACGCGCGTGCACAACAGGTCGCCGCTGAAGTACCTGAAGAAGATCGTGGATGTTATCCGCTCCGGCATGGGTTTTCCTGCCGTGCACTTTGACGATGCGCACATAAAGATGATGCTGGCCAAGGGCGTTTCCATGGAAGATGCCCGCGACTACTGCCTTATGGGCTGCGTGGAGCCTCAGAAGTCCGGCCGCCTGTATCAGTGGACATCTACCGCGTATACGCAGTGGCCCATCTGCATCGAGCTGGTGCTCAACCACGGCGTGCCGTTGTGGTACGGCAAGAAGGTTTGCCCGGACATGGGACCGCTGGAGCAGTTTGACACCTACGAGAAGTTTGAAGCCGCCGTGAAGGAGCAGATTCGCTACATCACCAAGTGGTCCAGCGTTGCCACGGTGATTTCGCAGCGCGTGCACCGTGATCTGGCTCCCAAGCCGCTTATGTCCATCATGTACGAAGGCTGCATGGAATCTGGCCGCGACGTTGCCTCCGGCGGTGCCATGTACAACTTCGGCCCCGGCGTGGTGTGGAGCGGGCTTGCTACCTACGTGGATTCCATGGCCGCCATCCGCAAGCTGGTCTACGAAGACAAAAAGTACACCCTTGCCCAGATGAACGAAGCCCTGAAGGCCAACTTTGAGGGCTACGAGCAGATGCTGGCAGACTGCCTTGCCGCGCCCAAGTACGGCAACGACGACGACTATGCCGACCTTATCGCGGCGGACCTTGTGCACTTTACCGAGCAGGAGCACCGCAAGTTCAAGACGCTCTATTCGGTGCTGAGCCACGGCACGCTCTCCATTTCCAACAACACGCCCTTCGGGCAGCTGCTGGGTGCCTCTGCCAACGGACGCCGGGCATGGATGCCCCTTTCTGACGGCATAAGCCCCACGCAGGGTGCCGACTACAAGGGACCCACGGCCATTATCAAGTCCGTTTCCAAAATGGCCAACGATAATATGAACATAGGCATGGTGCACAACTTCAAGCTCATGTCCGGTCTGCTGGATACGCCGGAAGGCGAGAACGGCATCATCACGCTTATCCGCACGGCATGCATGCTGGGCAACGGTGAGATGCAGTTTAACTATCTGGATAACGAGGTGCTGCTGGACGCCCAGAAGCATCCCGAAAAGTACCGCGACCTTGTGGTGCGGGTGGCCGGATACAGCGCGTTCTTTGTGGAACTGTGCAAGGACGTGCAGGACGAGATTATCAGCAGAACCATGCTGCATTCGCTGTAACGGATTTAGGGCCTCTTCGGGATTCGGCACTGACGCGACAAACGGAACAACAGAGAAGACACCGTGATTGAAAGAAAAGCACTCATTTTCAACATACAGAAATACAACATGTATGACGGTCCCGGTGTGCGGACGCTGGTGTTCTTCAAGGGGTGTCCCCTGCGTTGCGTGTGGTGTTCGAATCCCGAGGGGCAGGTCCGGCAGTTTCAGGTGCTGTACAAACGGAACCTGTGCGTGGACTGCGGAGCCTGTGTTGCTGTCTGTCCCACCGGGGTTCACCGGATGGCACCGGGAAGCGGGCGGCATGAGATAGTTGCCGGACGCGAATGCGTGGGCTGCCGCAAGTGTGAACAGGCCTGCAACGCTTCTGCCCTTGCGGTGGTGGGTGAGAGTAAGACCATATCGGAACTTCTGGAGATTATTGAGGAAGACCGGCCGTTTTACGAGGTGTCCGGCGGCGGGGTGACGCTGGGCGGCGGCGAGGTGCTTATGCAGCCTGAAGCAGCGTGCAGCCTGCTCATGGCATGCAGGCAGCGGGGCATACACACCGCGCTGGAAACCTGCGGCTACGCCCGCCCGGAGGTGGTGAAGAAGGTGGCGGAGTTCACGGACCTGTTTCTCTATGACGTGAAGCACATGGATTCTGCACGGCATTACGAGCTGACGGGCGTGCGCAACGAGACCGTTCTTTCCAATCTGCGCTGGCTGCTGGAGAGCAGGCACAACGTGAAGGTGCGGGTGCCGCTGCTGAAGGGTGTGAATGACGGTGAAGGTGAGCTGGAACAGCTGATCGAGTTCCTTCGTCCGTATAAGGAATACAAGAATTTCAAGGGTGTGGACCTGCTTCCGTATCATAAGATGGGAGTGGGGAAATATGCCCAACTGGGCTGGGAATATCCCCTGAAGGGGGAATGCGGCCTGAGTGACGCGGAGCTGGACCGGATTGAATCCCGGCTTGGGCAGTACGATTTTCAGGTCACGGTTATCCGCCATTAGTGCAGAGCGCGGCGCTGCAACGGAACAACGGGCGTATGCATCCCTGACGGGGACGGACGCCGGAGAGCGGAGTGCGGGAGCACCCCGCACGGGGAGAGAAGACCATGACGGCACTGGGACTGATAGAGACGAAAGGCCTGCTCGCAGCCGTGGAAGGGGCGGACGCCATGCTTAAGGCGGCGGACGTGCGGCTTCTGGAACGGAATCTGGTGGGCGGCGGTCTGGTGACCATAACCGTTGCGGGCGAAGTATCGGCCGTGAGTGCTTCTGTGGAAGCGGCGGTGGCTGCCATAGGGCGTATTGACGGAACGGCGCTTGTTTCCGGGCATGTCATTGCCCGCCCTGATGCGGAGATTGCAACGATTCTGGCCCTGCATCCGGCTACGGACGCTGTGCAGGCTGCGGTGTGCCGCGCGTCTGCGGAGCCTTGCGGGAAGGCTGCGGTGCAGGCGACTGCGGGAACGTCTGCGGGAACTTCCGTGGAAACGTCCGTGGGAATGTCCGTGGAAACGCCTGTGAAAGCAATCGCGCCTGCGAAGGGCGGCAAGTCGGCGGGGAAGGGCAGTGAAGCTGCTCCCGCACGACACGAAATTTCTCAACTGAAGAAGATGAACGTGGGCAGGTTGCGGCAGGTTGCCCGGTCGCTGAAGGGAATTTCCCTTACCGCAGACGAGTTGACGACAGCCGCCAAGAAAGACCTGATTGACGCGATCATCAACGCATACAGGCAGATAGAGGAGTAGTGCAATGGTAGACAAGGATTTATTGTCCATTCAGGAAGCCCGGGCCCTCGTGCGTGCCGCGCGTAAGGCGCAGGCGGAGTTCGCCCAGTTGGGACAGGAACGTGTCGACGGCATAGTAAAGGCCATTGCCGACGCCCTGTACGCTCAGGCGGAACCCCTTGCCGCGCTGGCGGTGGAAGAGACCGGCTTCGGCAAGGTGCAGGACAAGAAGGTCAAGAATATCCTCGCCAGCGAAAAGTTGTATGCCGCCATCAAGGACATGAAGACCATCGGCATCCTCAGCGAGGACAAAGAGCACAAGGTCACCGAGATAGCCGTTCCCATGGGTGTTATCGCCGGGATCATCCCGTCCACCAACCCCACGTCCACGACCATCTACAAATCCATGATCGCGCTCAAGGCGGGCAATGCCATCGTGTTTACGCCGCATCCCAGCGCGCGCAAGTGCATAGGCAGGACCGTGGAGCTTATCCGGGGCGTGCTGCACGACTGCGGCGTGTGCGAAGACATGGTGAGCGTGATGAGCGTGCCCTCCATTGAAGGCAGCACGGAGCTGATGAAGATTGTGGACCTTATTCTGGCCACGGGCGGTCCCGGCATGGTTAAGGCTGCCTACAGCTCCGGCACGCCTGCGCTGGGCGTGGGAGCGGGCAACGTGCCTGCCTTTATCGAACGCAGCGCGGACATTGAAGACGCCGTTACCAAGATTTTTGCCAGCAAGACCTTTGACAACGGCACGGTGTGCGCCTCTGAGCAGGCCATTGTGACCGAAGCGGTGATTGCGGACAAGGTGAAGGCCGCGCTTGTGGCGCACGGGGCGTATTTCCTTGAAGGCGAGAAGCTGGAAAAGGTTAAGCGCGTCATGGAACGTTCCAACGGTGCCATGAACCCGGAAATTGTGGGCCGCGACGCCATGTACATTGCCGCCAAGGCGGGCATTGAGGTGCCTGCCGGAACACGCCTGCTGGTCTCTGACGAAAAGGGCGTGGGCCCCCGCTATCCCTTCTCCAAGGAAAAGCTCACCGCACTGCTCGGATTCTACGTGGTGAACGACTGGAAGGAAGCCTGCGAAATGTGCCACGCGCTGTTGCAGAACGGCGGCATTGGCCATTCGCTGGTGATCCACTCCCGTAACGAGGAGGTTATCCGCGAGTTCGGCCTGAAGAAGCCCGTTTCCCGCCTGCTGGTGAACACGCCGTCCACCCATGGCGCAGTGGGCATAAGCACCTCGCTGTTCCCCTCGTTCACGCTGGGATGCGGCGCGGTGGGCGGAAGCTCCACCTCGGACAACGTGACGCCGCTGAACCTGATGAATATCCGCCGGGTGGCCTATGATCTGGGCAATACCGTCTGCGCCGCA
>CAYRLL010000060.1:13057-18694 GCA_964425115.1 uncultured Desulfovibrio sp.
GGGCAGGCAGAGGCACAGGCCGACGCTGCCGGTCTGGACGTGCAGGCCATAACGGCCATGATATTGGAACAGCTTAAGAAAATGGCATAGCGCCCCTTCGGGGCACACAATAACAGAGCAAAACAACAGCATATCGCAAGGAGTATTCCATGACGACTTCCAACGCACTGGGAATGATTGAAACCAAGGGTCTTGTGGGCGCCATCGAAGCAGCTGACGCAATGGTCAAGGCAGCCAACGTGGTGCTGGTGGGCCGTACGCAGGTGGGCGGCGGTCTGGTGACCGTGATGGTGCGCGGCGACGTGGGCGCAGTGAAGGCAGCAACCGACGCGGGCGCAGCAGCCGCCAAGCGCGTGGGCGAACTGGTGAGCGTGCACGTTATTCCCCGCCCGCACGGCGAAGTGGAAACCATTCTTCCCAAGGCCGGCGCGTAAAGAATGTGTGTGCGGTTCCTTGTGTGTCTTGGCCGACACGCGGGGACACGGAAAGCGGAGGAGGGGGAGTTCTATCCCCCTCCGCTGCACACACCGGGTACGCCTGACAGGCCGCATTGGCCGGACTGGTCCTGCTGATCGAACTGGTCAAACAGGCCGGACAGGCCGAACGGGCCGAACTGGTCAAACGGGCCGAACTGGTCAAACGGGCCAGACAGGTTGGGTTGTCCGCGCTGTGCCGGGGAAAAGGAAGATGGCTTCCCGCGCCGGGCACGGGAAACGGCGGATGATCTGGAACCGGGGGCGGAGGCGGCGCGGTCGCAGCAAGGCGGCCGAAGCGTGTCCGTGTATGGTGCGCAGCCCCCGCAAGAGATGAACGGAAATATGACAGCTATGCAGTGTAACGAACGCGGAGCCGGTATGGATGAGAAAGCCGTAAGGGATGTGCTGGAAGGGGTGGTCCGCAGCGTACTGAGCCAGCTTGTGGGGCATGGCGCGGCAGAGTGCGGCCCGAACACGCAGGACGAGATTCCGGTGGAGCTTTCCGGGCGCCATGTTCACCTGAGCGAACAGGACGCCGTGGCTCTTTTCGGCGGGCCGCTCACGCCCGTGCGGGAACTTTCCCAGCCGGGACAGTTCCTGTGCAAGGAGCGGGTGCGGCTTATTGGTCCCAAGGGAGTGATTGACAACGTGGCGGTGCTGGGGCCTGCACGCGGTTCATCGCAGGTAGAGGTTTCCAAGACCGATGCGCGTATTCTTGGCACGGTGGCACCTGTGCGGCAGTCCGGAGACACGGCGGGCAGCGCGGGCATCATCCTCGCCTCGCAGACCGGCATTGTGGGGCTGGAAGAAGGCCTTATCGTGGCGGCGCGGCATATCCACATGTCGCCGGAAGACGCCCGCCGGTTCGGTGTTGCGGATAATGACCTCGTGAATGTGCGGCTGGGCGGAGAGCGTCCGGTGGTGCTGGAGGATGTGCTTATCCGGGTGCACGAGAATTTTCGCCTGTCCATGCACATAGACCCGGACGAGGGAAACAGCTCCGGCTGGAGTTCTGACGTAACCGGGCGGATTGTGGGCCGGGCCCGCGGAGCAGGCAATGGACTTTGCAGCAATTGACGCCCGTCTGGCAGCCCTTGAGGCCTGCCTGGAAACCACGGTACCCGTGGGGCCCGGGGAGAAGCTGTTTGTAGGGGTGGACCTTGGCACGGCCTACATTGTGGTGGTTGTGCTGAACAGCCAGCGTGAACCTGTGGCATGCGCCATGGAGTTTGCGCAGGTGGTCCGGGACGGACTGGTGGTGGACTATACCGGAGCCGCGCGCATTGTGCGCGGGCTGGTGGGGCAGCTGGAGGCGCGGCTGGGTCGCAAGCTCACCCATGCGGCCATAGCGGTTCCGCCCGGAACCGGGGAGCGTGACTGCGGAACACACCGTCATGTGGTGGAGGCCGCAGGGCTGGAAGTGACCGCCATTCTGGATGAACCCACAGCCGCCAATGCCGTGCTCGGCGTGGAGAACGGGGTGATTGTGGATATAGGCGGCGGCACCACCGGGCTTTCTGTCCTTGAGGGGGGCCGTGTGGTGTATGTGGCGGACGAAGCCACAGGTGGCACGCACGTGACGCTGGTGCTGGCGGGCAACTACCGGGTGAGCTTTGAGGAGGCCGAGGCCCTGAAGAAGCGGGAGGACATGCAGGCGGAGATTCTGCCTGTGGTGCGCCCGGTGATTCAGAAGATGGCCTCCATTGTGAACAGCCATATCCGCAACAGGGATGTTTCCGCCATCTACCTTGTGGGCGGCACCTGCTGCCTGAAGGATATGGAGAAGGTGATGGAACGGGAGACGGGGCGGCCTGTCTGCAAACCCGCCAACCCGTTTCTGGTTACCCCTCTGGGCATAGCCTTGAACTGCTGATTGAGATTTTTCCGACGGATGCACAGGACGCATAGGAGAACCCCGTGGATGTGAACGAACTGGTCCGCACCATTGCCGGAGAGGTGCTGAAGCAGCTCAACGGCGCAAAGGAAAAGCCCTGCGTCATGATTTTGTGCGCACGGGACGGTCAGGTGGCGGCCAAGGTGCGCGCGCAGCTTGAGGAAGAGGCGGATTTTCTCTTTTTTGCCGAACCTGCTGCCGGGCGTACCCCGCAACGCTACATTCTGCCGCACCTGTGCTGCGCCACCATGGCTGACCTTGCGCTGGGAAGGGCCTCCGGTTCCCTGATGACCGAGGTGCTGCGGCTGCTGCTCTCCGGCGTGACCGTGGAGGTGCTGGAGTTTGGCTACCGGGCCTATGCGGAAACCGCTCCCGGCCCGCTCTACAGCCTGTATGAATCGTATGAGAAGACGCTGGCGGGCTACGGCATGCGGGAGTTCCGGCGCAGGCAGCCGGATACGGTGCGTGTACGCGAAGGGTTGGTGACGGAAGCCACCGTGAATGCGGCACTGGAGAAGGGGGCCGCCGTTCTTCAGGTTCCCGCCGGGGCCGTGGTAACGCCGCTGGCTGCGGAGATTGCGGGCAGAGGCCATCTGGCCATTCAGAAATGTTTATGAAGGCGAGGGGCGTATGATTATCGGAAAGGTCATAGGCAATGTATGGGCCACCCGCAAGGAAGAGGCCCTGAGCGGCCTTAAGCTGATGGTGGTGCGGCGTGAGGCGGCGTGTGCCGCCGGTGGACAGTACGGCGATGACAGCTTTGTGGCCGTGGATTGCGTGGGCGCGGGCATAGGCGAGCGCGTGCTTGTGGTTACCGGCAGTTCCGCGCGCATGGCCCTGCGTACTCCCGACGCACCCGTGGATGCCGCCATTGTGGGCATTATCGACGAGGTGAAGGTTCCCTCTGAGGAGTAACCCGTGAGTACGCCCAATATGCCGAATACGCCAGCCATGCCGAATATGCCCGATGTGCCCCGCAAGCTGGACACGCTGGGGATAGTGGAAAGCAGGGGCATTGCCGCCGGTGCGGATCTGGCGGACCGGATGATGAAGGCGGCGGACGTGGAACTGGTGCGGGCAGGGACCATCTGCTCCGGCAGATACATGATCTACGTCTCCGGCAGCCGTGAAGCCGTGGAAACCGCTGTGCAGGCGGCCAGAGAAACGGACCGGTCCCTTGCCGGAAGTTTTGTGCTCTCCAACGTGTCGCCGCAGGTTACGGACGCGCTGCGCAAAGGGGCAGCCGCCCGTGAGGGAGAGGCCGTGGGCGTGGTGGAATGCCGGAACGTCTCTTCAGGGGTTGCGGCAGCGGACAGTGCGGTGAAGCGTTCTGCCGTGCGTATTCTGCGGCTGGTGACAGGGCAGGGCATTAACGGGAAATCATATTTTGTCCTTGGCGGAGACATAGCCTCTGTCAGGGAAGCCGCAGAGGCCGCCGGAGAGTCTCTGGGGGCAAACCTTGTGGATACGGTCATTCTTCCCGGACCCGATGCCTCGGTGGTTGCGGCGCTGACCGGGCGTTAACCGGGCACTGACAGGGCGCTGAGCATATTTCAACAGGCTGTGAACAAGCGGTGTGAGGTGAACATGAAGAAGAAACTTGTGGGAACGGACAATCTGGACTCCTTTATCTGCAAGGCAGACGGCAAACTGTATGCGGACGGGTCGGTGATTCTGACCGCAGGAGCCCGTGACGAACTTTCCCGGCGCGGTATTGCCGTGGAGTACGGTCCCCGGCCCGATGCCGGTGCCTATGCACCTGCCTGCGGTGATTGCCCGCCCGGTCACACGTGCCCGCCCGGATGCACCTGCGCGGCATGTGCCGCAGGAGCGGTGGCAGCCTGCACGGCAGAGGCTGCCGGGCATACCGACCTTGAAGGGCTGGTGATCGGCGTGGCCGCCATTCTGAAGAATGAGTTCGGCATACACGACCCGGAAGAGTTGAAGGCTGTCAGCTGCGAGGCTGTGAAGGTCATCAGGGACAACATTTGAGAGACCCCGCGAGGGGCGTTTGAAAGGAGAATGCAATGATGAACGCACTGGGCATGATTGAAACCAAGGGACTTGTCGGCGCCGTTGAAGCTGCGGATGCCATGGTGAAGGCCGCCAATGTGGAACTGATCGGCCGCGAACAGGTGGGCGGCGGACTTGTGACCGTGATGGTGCGCGGTGATGTGGGCGCGGTGAAGGCCGCTACCGACGCCGGTGCCGCAGCCGCCGACCGCGTGGGCGAACTGGTGAGCGTGCACGTTATTCCCCGTCCCCACAGCGAGGTGGAACTTATTCTGCCGAAGCGCGCTGAAAAGTAGTGTGTTTCTGACGCGCGGGGCCGGAGGCTTATTCTCCTGCCCGCTCCGCGCGTTCCGGAGGCAGGCTGGGGGTACGGTGTGGAAAGGGGCCGTGCCATGGACCAGCCTGCCGCCTCCCGGATGACAGGTCCGTACGCGCAGCGGTTAGGCTGCCGCCCGAACTGGTGAACGGCGGGGCCGGGACAACATTTTTTATTCCAATGCCCGGAGGTTTCTAGGGTGACACAGTTCTACGGAAAAACGAAAATCTGCTACGGCAAGGATGCCCTTGAAAATTTGGAGCATTTGCAGGCAAAGCAGGCGTTTATCGTGACCGACCCGTTCATGGTGAAGGTGGGTTTTGCGGACCGCATCAAGAGCCACCTTGACCGAAGCGGCATAGGACACAGCACCTTTGACGGCGTGGAACCCGACCCGTCTTTGGAAACCGTTACCAAAGGGACGCTGCTTTTTTTGAAGGAACAGGCGGATGTGGTGATTGCCATAGGCGGTGGTTCGGCCATTGACGCCGCCAAGGCCATCATGTTCTTTGCCCATAAGGCAAGCGGGGGCAAGCCCAAGCCCCTGCTTGTCGCCATTCCCACCACCAGCGGCACCGGGTCTGAAGTTACGGCCATTTCCGTGGTCACGGACAAGGTCAATGAGGTGAAGATTCCCCTCAACGATGAGCTGCTCATTCCGGACATAGCCATTCTGGATGCGCGGTTCACCCGCACGCTGCCGCCCTCTGTGACAGCCGTTACGGGCATGGACGTGCTTACCCACGCCATTGAGGCCTATACCTCGCGCGGGGCAAACGCCTTTACATCCATCTATGCGGAATATGCCATACGCTACGTGTTCACCTACCTGCTGCGGGCCTACCGTTGCGGGGACGACATGGAGGCGCGCGAGATGATGCTGCTGGCCTCGTGCATGGCGGGCATGGCCTTTAACAACAGCGGTCTGGGCATAACCC
>CAYRLL010000061.1:0-5809 GCA_964425115.1 uncultured Desulfovibrio sp.
CCTTTCATAAACAGGCACGAGCCTTTAGCGCAACCTATACAGAACTTGTACGGAACCTATACAGAACCTGTACGGAACCATTATGGATACCATACGCACCCTCACGGAACAGACCATTCCCTACCTTATTGCGGCACGACGCGACCTGCACCGCATTCCCGAGCTGGCCTTTGAAGAAGTGAAAACCGCAGCCTACGTGGCGAAGGCACTGGCGGACATGGGCCTGCCTGTTGACACGGGCATTGCGGGCACTGGCGTCATTGGGCTTTTGGAAACCAACCGCCCCGGCCCTGTGGTGATGATTCGCGCCGACATGGACGCCCTGCCCATTACGGAATGCACGGGCCTTGAGTACTGCTCGCTGCACGAAGGGTGCATGCACGCCTGCGGACACGATGCGCACATGGCCATTCTGCTGGCCACGGCCAAGGTGCTTACCGCCATGCGCGGCAGCCTGCGCGGCACGGTGAAGTTTCTGTTCCAGCCTGCGGAGGAGTATCCCGGAGGCGCAAAGCCCATGATCGAACAGGGCGCGCTGGAGAGCCCCGCCGTGGATTACTGTATGGGCCTGCATGTGTGGCCTGCCACTCCCTCCGGCATGGTGGACGTGAAATCCGGCCCGCTTATGGCCGCCATGGACAGGTTTGACGTGACCATACACGGCAGGGGCGGACATGCCGCCAAGCCGCACGAATGCGTGGACGCACTGGAGATAGGGACGCAGGCAGTGGGCGCGCTGCAGCGCATTATCTCCCGCAAGGTGGACCCCGTGCAGCCCGCCCTGCTCACGGTGGCCATGTTCCGCGCCGGGCACGCCTTTAATGTGATTGCGGAAACCGCCAACTTCGGTGGTACCCTGCGCACCTTTGACAGGGACATACGGAACCGCTGGGAAGAACGCATACGGCAGGTGCTGGGGGGCGTGTGCGGTTCCATGGGGGCCACGTTCGATCTGGATTTCATCCACGGCTATCCGCCCGTGATCAACGACCCCGCCATGACGGATATTGTCCGCAGGGCCGCTGTTGCCGCCGTGGGGGAACAAAACGTGCGCGAGGCCACCCCCACCATGGGGGGAGAAGACATGGCCTATTTTCTGGAACGTGTTCCCGGCTGCTTCTTCTTTCTGGGCACGGGATACGAAGGCGGCCAGAGCATACACAACCCCGCCTTTACCGTGGACGAGAAGGCCCTGCCCATAGGCGTGGAGACATTTTGCCGGGCGGTGTGGGAGTTGCTGGGAAACGCATGATTTGCCGCCTTGCGGATTGACAAGAAAGACCGCAACAGACAAGCTGACCGCTTCTTATCCCTATTAACCAGGAGACGTGCATGACTCAGGTCAAAGACGGTGATTCCGTAAAAGTCCATTATACCGGCACGCTGAGCGACGGCACAGTGTTTGATTCCTCCCGCGACCGCGAACCCCTTGAATTCACCCTCGGTTCCGGCATGCTCATTCCCGGCTTTGAAGCCGCCGTTATCGGCATGGGTGTGGGCGACGTGACCAAGGTTTCCATTGCCCCGGAAAATGCATACGGTTCCGTGAACGAAGAACTTGTTCTGGATATTCCCCGCTCGCAGGTTCCCCCGCACATAAGCCCCGAAGTGGGCATGATGCTGCAGTTGCAGACCGATGACGGCATGATGGAAGTGGTTATCACCTCCGTTACCGATGACGCCATTGTGCTGGACGCCAACCATCCCCTTGCCGGTCAGGAACTGACCTTTGAAATCGAAGTGATGGAAATAGGCTAGCCCTGCCGCGCACGCGGCAGTGTGACGAGCCGGGCTTACCGCAAGGCGCACACCGGCATGTGCCGGGCAATGCGCCTTTTGCCATGCCCGCCTTGCCGTGCCGCCTATGCTGACGCGCACAAACGCCGCCGGTTTTCTTCGGAACACCGGCGGCGTTCCTGTGTGCTGCCGCAGACACGGTGCGCGGCTGGACAAACAGCCCGGTTGCGTTACAATGACGGCACAATGCACCACCCCAGCAGCGGAGGCTCCATGAGCGATCCCAAACCTGCCCGAATAGTGAAGACCATACGGGAGAACCGCGATACCACCACCATTGTCATAGACGTGGAGGACGAACGGTTCAAAAAATTCCGTCCCGGACAGTTCGCCACCATACGCATAATGGAAGACGGCGTGTGGTCGGAACCGCACCCGTTTACCATATCCGGGGCACCCGGTGACAAGCTGCAGATGACCATAAAGGGCAAGGGGCGGTTTTCATCGCAGCTTGTGCCCGCGCTGGATGTCAGCGCCCGCGTGCAGTGCGCGGGGCCTTTCGGGGCGTTTTGCAAGGATATAGCGCAGCGCGAAGAAGTGGTCATGATTGCGGGCGGGGTGGGTATAACGCCGTTTCTTTCCGTCCTGCGCCACTTCTGCAAGACGGGGGCGAAGAACGAGTGCACGCTGTTCTGGTGCAACAAGACCTTTGCCGATGCCTTTGCCGCTGCGGAACTGGAGGATATGGCACGGAGCATACGGCTGACCGTGGTTCACGTTCTCAGCCGGGAGACCAACCCGGACATGTATTTTGAGGAAGACAGGCCCCATATACGGTTTGAAAAGGGCCACTTCTCGCGCGAGATGCTGGCGCGGCACATACGCTCCACCACGGCATCATTCTACCTGTGCGGCCCGAGCGGGATGCAGCAGACCGTGCTGGAAGAGCTGGCCGCCTACGGCATAGAACCGGAGGCCGTGGAAAAGGAGGCCTTTGCCTTTCGCCAGTCCGAGGTTTCGCCCGCCTGACGGGCCTGTGCCGTTTGCGGGCCGCAGCCGGCCGACAGGAATGCGGCTATTTTCCATCCACGGTGCGGCGAAGGGCTGCTGCGGCAAGGCGCACGTCCGGCTGCCCGCAGAGGGCGGAAACCACTGCCACGCCGTCTGCTCCGGCCAGCAGCACATCTGCCGCATTGCCTGCGCCGATGCCGCCTATGCCCACCAGCAGGTGGTGTGTGGCAAGGCGGATGCGCCGGACCCCTTCCAGCCCCCACGGCGGCGCAGCATCGGTCTTGGTGGAGGTGGCGAACACCGGGCTTATGCCCAGATAATCCACATCCAGCCGCTTGGCCTCGTGCACGTGGGCCATGGTTTCCACGGAAAGGCCGATGATGGCATCCCTGCCGAGCAATGCCCGTGCGGTTTCATAGGGCATGTCTGTCTGGCCCAGATGCACGCCGTCTGCACCGCAGGCAAGTGCCACGTCCACCCTGTCATTGATGAGCAGCGGCACGCCGAGGGGCGCAAGTTCCGCCCTGAGGGCACGGGCTGTTTCCACAAAGGTTCGGGTATCCAACGTTTTTTCCCGCAGCTGCACCACGGTTACGCCGCCCGCAACGGCTTCTCGCACGGTCTGCACAACGCCGCGCCCGCCGCACAGGGAACGGTCCGTGACGAGATACAGAGAATAATCCACCCGCTGCCTCATGCCGATACCACCACGTGATCGTGGATATTCTGCTGCTGCATACCGTACAGGGCATCCAGAAAGTGCACCTGAAAGCTGCCCGGCCCTGCCGCCTGCTCTGCCGCCATGCCGCCCGCCACAGCCATGACGGCCATGCCGCACACCGCGCCGGTAAAGGCATCGCCCGCTGCCGCCACATGCGCCGCCACCAGTGCGGTTGCCGTGCAGCCCATGCCGGTGACCCGGGGCATGAGGGCACTGCCGCCCCGCAGACTGACGATTCTGCCGCTGTCCAGAATGACATCCTCTTCCCCGCTTACCACCACGACGCAGCCGAAGGATTCTGCAAGCTGCATGGCCGCTTCGAGCGCATCGGAGGGGGCCTTGATCGAATCCACGCCCTTGGTCGCCCCTTCCGCGCCGCAGAGGGCCAGAATTTCTGAGGCATTGCCGCGGACCACGGCGGGCCGCACCATGCGCAGGAGCGTGAGGCAGGTTTCCGTGCGCAGCGCGGACGCACCGGCACCCACAGGGTCCAGCACCACGGGCACCTTGCGTGCGGCGGCACAGCGCCCCGCCAGCAGCATGCTTTCTATCCACGGCCTGCTCAGGGTGCCTATGTTCAGCACCAGCGCACCGGAAATGGCGACCAGTTCTTCCATCTCTTCCGGGGCGTGCGCCATGATGGGTGAAGCACCCGCGCTGAGCAGGGCGTTGGCTGTGGTGTTCATGACCACGTAGTTGGTGATGTTATGCACCAGCGGGGAGGTCTGCCGGACAGCGACCACATTCAGCCAGATATTGTTCGCATCCATGAGGAGTTCCTTTCCGATGATCGTATTGTGTGCGCGGGTACCTGATGAGTTTCCGGGCCCTGCCTATGCCCCTATGCCCCTATACCATTCTTCCGCCGCTCTGACCGGACGAGGCAGTATAACGGCAGGGTATGAAAAACCGGGACATCCCGCAACGGGTGCCCCGGCATAATTTTGACCTGCCCTAAGCGGATGGGCGGCACCCGCTTCCGGCTCAGGCCGCGCTCTTTGCCTGATGCAGGCACTCGCGCAGACAGGCTCCGAGGCGGGCAATGCCTTCTTCTATCTTCTCCGGGCTGGCGTTGGAGAAGTTCAGGCGGAAGGTGTTGTCCGTTCCGTCCACGTAGAAGGGGCGGCCCGGCACAAAGGCCACGTTGCGCTGTATGGCCCGCTCGAACACCCGCTCGGCGGAAAGGCCCTGCTGCAAGGTGCACCAGAGGAACATGCCGCCCTGCGGGTCTGTGGCGTGGACCTCCGGCGGGAAGTGGTTGCGTATGGCCGCCACCATGAGGTCGCGGTGGGTTTTGTAGCGTTCGCGGATGGAGGCGATGTGCGCATCCACGTCGTTATCTGAAAGGTAACGGTAGAGTATCCGCTGGGTGAGCGTGGCGGTGTGCAGGTCGCAGGCCTGCTTGGCCCGCACGAGGCTGTCCATGAGGCCATCCGGCGCGTACACCCAGCCGAGCCGCATACCCGGGGCCACCATCTTGGAAAAGGAGCCGAGCAGGATGGAGGGGGTTTTCATGTAGCTGCGCACGGGGGGCAGGTCTTCGCCCATGAACCGCAGTTCCCCGTAGGGATTGTCTTCTATGACGATGCAGCCGTGACGGCCTGCTATTTCCGCCACAGCCTCGCGGGTGGGCGCATCGTAGGATATGCCCGACGGATTTTGGAAATTGGGCACGGCGTAGAAGAACCGCGCGCCGGTCTTTTTCAGTACGGCATCGAGCTGGCCGGTATCCACGCCGGTATCCAGCAGGTCCACCGGCTTGAAATCTGCCCCGTACATGGAAAAACACTGAATGGCACCGAGGTATCCCGGACGCTCTATGACCATGGGCTCGCCCCGGTTGCACAGGGCACGGCCCACCATGTCCAGCGCCTGCTGTGAGCCTGTGGTGATGAGGATATCGTCGGGCCGGACGGCAAGCCCCTGTTTTGCGTAGCGTTCGGCAATCCAGCTGCGCAGCGGTTCATACCCTTCTGTGGTGGAGTATTGCAGGGCTGCCGCGCCCTCTTCCGCAAAGACACGGGCCGCTGCCTGCGCCACCTTGTCCGCAGGGAACGAATCCGGGTGCGGAAGCCCGCCCGCGAAGGAAATGATCTCCGGCCGCGCCGTTACCTTGAGGATTTCCCGTATGTACGACCTGTGAACGCCCTGCATCCTGTCTGCTGTTCTCATGGGAACTTCCTCCTGTATGGTCTGCCCTTCTGCGGGCAAAGCGGTATCGCCATAAAGAGCGCATGCGCCATATTGAAGACCTGAGCACGCACTCGCATCCGGTGTTGAAAAAACTGCCCGCCGTATGCCAGCGGGCCGGTTTCATCCGGGCCTGCTTTTCAGGCTCCC
>CAYRLL010000061.1:5909-18659 GCA_964425115.1 uncultured Desulfovibrio sp.
CCGGACGGCTACCTGCCGAACGCCTCGTCCAGCCCTACCACTGCCAGCGAGTGGGCATCTGCCAGTGCCAGCGCCTCTTCGCGGTCAAAAAACAATGTCTTTCCGGAATGGTAGGCAAGGCAGGTGTAGCCCCCGTCCACCAGTGTACGCATGGTTGCCGCACCTATGGCGGGCAGGTCTATGCGTTCATCCTGTCCGGGCTTCACAATCTTGATGGCCACACAGCCCGCGCCGCCCAGTTCCGCTCCGCGGCGCAGCAGGGCGTCCGTACCTTCCAGCCCTTCCACGGCAACCACCATGCCTCGCTTGACCACGATGCACTGCCCTATGTCCAGCCGCCCTATGGCGGCGGCAATGGGCCAGCCATAACGCAGGTCTGCCCACTCTTCTTCCGTGGGCTGCCTGCGGGAGACCACGCCGTCCGGTCCGCGCAGACCGGGCACGAGCTCTGCCGCCTGCACGATGGCAAGGCCCTCGGACTGCAGCTCATCCATCACGGCGCGCAGCAGCACGTCGTCCCCTTTGGAACGCAGACGGAAAAGCACCTTGGCGGCACGGAAATCGGGCCGCAGATCCAGCGCGCGAGGCTTGCTTATGGCACCCGCAAAGCACAGGCGGCGCACTCCGTGAGACCGGAAAAATTCGATGAGCCTGTTCAGTGCGCCCAGATGCAACATGCTGAACTGGTCAGCCAGCGATGCCAGAGCGGGGTCTGTGTGGCCGTGAAAACCGCACATGACCACTCCCATTCCCGCCTCGCGCGCGCCCCGTGCCACCAGAGCCGGGAACTGGCCGCCGCCAGCCACAATACCTATGTTTTCCTGCGCCATACGATCCTCATACGCCATGGGCCATAGAAAAAACGGGAGAAAGGCCGCGCCTTTCTCCCGTTGCATGCCGGGTACAGTGCGGCGAACGATTAATCGGCGGGTAGAATACCGCGCTCGCTGGCCCGCACAAATTCAACAAAGGCAAGAATCTCCGGAAACACGCCGTACTCGTACTCAAGCTGCTCCAGTGCCTCCTTACGGGGGGTATCGGAGTGCCAGACAAGGCGGAAGGCGCTCTTGAGGGCGGCAATAAGTTCACGGGAAGCCTGAAGACGGCGCAGTCCCACAAGGTTGGGGCCGTGCACTCCGGCCCGGTTGCCCACGGCCAGCATGAAGGGAGGCAGGTCCTGACTTATGCCGCTCATGCCGCCCACAAAGGCATACGCGCCTATACGCACAAACTGGTGCACGGCGGAAAGCCCTGCCAGAATGGCCCGGTTATCCACGGAGACATGCCCTGCGAGGGTGGCTCCGTTGGACATGACGATCTCGTTGCCCAACTGGCAGTCATGGGCCACATGGGTATAGGCCATGAAGAGGTTGCCGTTGCCCACGCGCGTGACACCGCCGCCTCCGGCCGTGCCCCGGTGCAGGGTGGCAAATTCACGCACGGAATTGCCGTTGCCCATTTCCAGCCAGCTTTCCTCTCCGGCGAACTTAAGGTCCTGCGGCTCGCCGCCCACAAGGGCATAGGAATGGATATGGTTGTCTGTGCCCATGCGGGTGAACCGCTTCACGGAGGCAAAGGCATCTATGCGGCTGCGGTCGCCGATGATGACATCATCTTCAATGACCGCGCACGGTCCCACCACCACATCCGCTCCCAGCCGGGCTCCGGGGGCGATGAACGAGGAAGGATGAATCTGGGAAGCCACCTACATATCCTCCTTGTTCATGATGGCGGCAGTCATTTCCGCCTCTGCGGCGAGCCTGCCGTCCACATATGCCTTACCCTCCATCTTCCACAGCTTGAGCTTGTGGCGGATGAGGCTGCAATGCAATTCCAGCCGGTCGCCGGGGTATACGGGCTTGCGGAAACGCACCTTTTCCATGCCGGTGAAGAGGAACAGTTTGTCCTCTATGGTGGTATCGGTGCTTTTTATGACCAGTATGCCGCCCGTCTGGGCCAGAGATTCAAGGATAAGCACGCCCGGCATAACGGGAATGCCGGGAAAGTGGCCCTGAAAGAACGGTTCGTTAAAGGTGACGTTCTTGTATGCCACAATGCTCTGGTTGGGCGTGAAATCCACCACGCGGTCCACCAGCAGGAAGGGATAACGATGGGGCAGAAGCCCCAGAATCTTCCGTATGTCAAAGGAGTTGGGCGAATTGGGGGTAGATTGCGTCATAAGGCTATTTCTCCGCTCCATTCTTCAGCTCAGCCAGTTCCTTTTCGAGCCGCTGCAGCCGTTTGTACATGTCCGGCAGTTTGGGCATGACCGAAAGGGTACGCATGTAGGTTCCCTTGTCTACGGCGGGGGTGCCGCCCATGGTCTGCCCTGCGGGTATATCCTTGGCAACGCCCGCCTTGGGTCCCAGCGTTACGCCGTCGCCGATGGAAAGGTGCCCGGCAATACCTGCCTGCCCCGCCATGGTGACATTGTCGCCCACCTTGGTGGAACCGGAAATGCCCACCTGCGAGACGATAAGGCACTGCCCGCCCATCTGTACGTTGTGGCCTATCTGCACCAGATTGTCTATCTTGGTGGAATCGCCCACCGATGTAACGCCGAGCACGGCGCGGTCTATGGCGGTGTTGGCACCGATTTCCACATCGCTGCCTATCTGCACGGTGCCTATCTGCGGAATCTTCTGAATGCCGAACGGCGTGGGCACGAACCCGAAGCCGTCCGCGCCGAGCACCACTCCCGCATGGAGAATACAGTCGTCTCCGACAACGGTTCCCGCCATGAGCACCACATTGGGATACAGCGTGCAGCCGCTGCCGATGCTGCAGTCTTCGCCCACGTAACAGCCGGGAAAGAGTACCGTTCCCTCGCCCACCACGGCGCGCGGGCCGACGTAGGCGAAGGGGTAGACGGTGCAGCCTTCCGCAACCTTGGCCGCGGGGTCAATGCAGGCCATGGGATGCACGCCGGCAAGCGTGCCCTGTGGCTTGGCAAACAGGGAGACGCAGCGTCCGAAGTCCATATAGGGATTGCCGCTGACCAGCGCCCTTTTCACCTCACCGGCGAAATCGGCACTACAGATGACCGCCCCCGCCCGCGTGGAAGCAAGTTGCGGGACGTACCTGGGATTGGCCAGAAAGCTAATCTCATCCGGCCCTGCCGCCTCAAGGGTGTTCACCCCGGCGACATCCATGTCTTCGCCCCGCAGGTCCAGCCCCAGTTCTGCGGCTATGTCGGAAAGCCTGCGCGCCATGCTGCCTACTTCTTCTTGTGTTCGCGGTAGATGCGGTTCAGTTCAACCATCACTTCCTTGGTCACATCCAGAGCGGGCTCTGCGTGCACCATGGAAGGATAAGCGCGGTCGAAGATGATATCGTACTGATTCTTCTTGGCAAAGTCCTGCGTGGCCATGAGGATCATGGTGGAGATGGACTTGCGGACGCTCTCGTTGGCAGCCTGTACCTTGCGGGCAAGGGCGCGCTGCTTGTCTTCCACATCGCGGCGCATGCGCAGCAGTTCCACCTTCTTGTCCTCACGGGCGGCTTCGGAAAGAGCGGCAGCCTGCACCTGCAGTTCCTGCATCTTCTTTTCCAGATCCTTCGCCAGATTTTCCACGGTCTTGGCTTCCGAGCCGAAATCACCCTTCATCTTCTCCTGAGCTGCCTTGGCAGGCTCGGATTCGGTGGCCAGCGTCATGGAATCGATGTAACCGATCTTGCCCGCAGCAGCAGGAACCACGCTCGCCACCAGAAGAACGAGGGTAAGGAAAAGAATCTTACGCATTGGCTGTAACTCCTTTATTCACCATGTGAAAATTGTTTTGTGTTACGACACCCCGTTGCGGAACAAGCCGCCTCCAGAACCGCCACGGGCGTGATGCAGAGGAATAGCCCCCAACACTCTTGAACGTCAAGAAGTGTTACATAGCGGCATATTTTTCCAATTGCCGGGTGTAGGAATCCACCCCCTTGACGATGCCATCCGCCAATTTTTCCAAATACTTGTCCGACTGGATTCGCCGGGCTTCTTCCCTGTTGGTGCAGTAACCCAATTCCACGAGAACAGAGGGCATCTTTGCCCCCATGAGCACATAAAACGGGGCGCTGCGGACTCCGTTATCCTTTACGGAAAATCCTCCGGTACGGGCCTGCCCCACCATGTTTTTCTGGATGAGCGAAGCCAGATCTTTGGATTCCTGCATCTTGGAATTGAGCATCAGGTCGGTGAGAATAAACTGCAGGTCGCTTATGCGCTTTTCGCTCACGGCGTTTTCCCGTGCTGCCACGCGAACGGCACTCTCGGAGCTGGCAAGGTCAAGGTAGTATGTCTCCAGCCCCACAACGGACGCGCTGCGGTGCGCATTGATATGGAAGGAGATGAACATATCCGCCTTACGGACGTTTGCCATGGCGGTTCGCTCCTCAAGCGGCACGAAGACATCCTTGGTTCTTGTATACAGGACGGTGAAGCCTTTCTTGGCAAGCCGGTCGCCCACCAGCTTGGCCACACGCAGAACATATTCCTTTTCCTGAATACCGTGCGCCACGGCACCGGGGTCTTTTCCGCCGTGGCCGGGGTCAAGCATGATGGTTTTCACGGTAAGGCCGAGCTGCTTGACAAGATCGCCCGCCTGCTCCTTGCCCCCGGGGGGGACAGCATAGGGCTCCTGTTTTGCGGGGGGTTGCTCCGCCTTCTTGGCGGGTGCCCCAGACTTGGGAGGTGCCTGCGCTGCCGTTGCCTGCTTTGCAGGTTCCGGTTGTTTTTGGGAGGCAGCCGGCTTTGCGGCATCTGCCACCGCCGCCTTGGACGAAGTGACGTCGATGATGATGCGGTAGGGATTGTCCAGCGAGAACACCGTGTACTTCTGCACCGCTTCGAAATCCAGCACCACCCGGCTTACTCCCGGATTGGGGGTGCCTGTGCGCACCCGGCGCAGGATACCGTCCGCAATGGTCAGTTCGCTGTCCACACGGGAGCCGAGGGCAGTACCCTTGAGGTCCACGTACAATCTGTAGGGGAGTCCGAGCTTCTTGTCCTCCGGCAGTATCTGGTACTGGTAAGGAACTTCGCCCGTTACGTTGAGGACGATACGGGTGTATTCGTTGCTGCCCTGATACCGGATTTCGTGCAACTCCATAAGCCCGCCCGCAGTGGCCGGCTGGCTTTGCCTTGACGGTTCGGGAACTGCTTGCGGGGCAACGCCGGGAGCGGGCTGCGGCCGGGCCTGCGGAGCCTGCTTAGTCTGGGTCTGACCGGATGCCGCTGCCGCTTTGGCAGGGGGAGAACCTTTGGCTGCCGCAGCTTTTTCAGCACTGAGGCGGCGGTGCAGCTCGCGCGCACGCGCAAACATATCCCCCTTGGGATATTGCTTGAGAATAGTGTTCAGATCCGCCAGCGCGGACTCCGGGTCATTGAGATTATTGTAGTAGAGCTCCGCCCGGCGGTACAGGCTGTCATCAGACCAGCTATGCTTGGGAAAACGCGAAACCACGCGACCGTAATAGTCTGCGGCGGTCGTAAAGTCGGAGGCAAGAAAGGACCGCTTGCCCAGTTCTTCGTTCACGCGGGCAGCATAGAACAGCGCCTTGGGTGCATTGGCACCGTTGGGGTCACGTTTGAACACGGCGAGAAACCGCTCTTCCAGCTGTTTCCAGTGAGAGCGGAACTTGGCGCGCTTTTCATCACCTGCAAGAGACCGGAAGGCCTGATACGCATTCTGGTATTCCGCAGTGGTGGATGCGCGGGCCGCATGCGGCAGGAGCAGGAGGATGCACAGCAGACAGAGCAGCAGCGCTGCCGGCTTACCCGATCGGGAAATGAGCATTTCCATTATGACTAATATGGACCTGAAATATCAAAGTATGGATTTGTGCTTATGAAAAACGTGGGCTGAGCACGCTGCCCATCCTGTCGTATTGTCCTTGGCAGCCTACTGGAACATACCGGGGGATGCAACCCGAAACAGATATCCGATGCTGAAACGGACAGGGGGCGCAGTCTGCACCGCGCCCCCGTGTAACGTTGTACTTAGAAGGTCTGCCCCATGGCGAATTCGAACCGCGGGCTGCGCTGTTTGCCATCCACCTTGTTCAGGGGGAAGCCGTAGGCGAAACGCAGGTCTCCCAGCGGCGACTTCCACCGCCACTCAAGACCCACACTGCTCAGGAAGCCGTTTTGCGCATCACGCCCGTACTCGTCATCGATATTCACACCGGCGTCAAAGAAAGGCACCAGCTGCATGCCGAGTTCGTTATTGAAGTACCACTGGTATTCGAGGTTGGTGTAGGCCATGCGCGTGCCGCCGATCTTGTCGCCGTTTTTGTCACGGACAGCGAAGTCGGAACGTTTGTAGCCGCGGACCGAGTTGATGCCGCCTATCCAGAAGCGTTCCACCAGAGGCACATCATCGCCGGATTCGCTGCGGAACAGCCCGCCGCCCTTGACCATACCCATGAGCACGTTGTTCTTGTTCAGAGCGTAATAGGCGCGCGTTTCACCGATCACCTTGATGAAATTGTCATCACCCTGCAGGACACCGCCGCCGTATTCGCTGAATATGCGGGTGAACGTACCGGACGTAGGCCGTTTGCTGTCGTCCACGGTGGAACGCACCACCGTGGCGGAGGCAACGCTTGCAAACCGGTTGCCTGCGTCATCCTTGATGGTGTCGGAGGCATCCGCATCCACATCGAAGATCTCGTAGCTGTCCAGCCGGTAACCGACAAACACCTTGGTTTTGTCGGTAATAGGCCTGCCCACGACCACGGTGCCGCCTATGGTCTTTATGCTGTAGTCATCATACGTGCTGTCTGCAATGTAGCTGTTCAGGCCCAGCGAGTATTCGGAATCATAAACGCGCGGGTTCAGGAAACCGAGATCATAGCGCGTGGTTTCCTTGCTGAACGAACCGGTGAGCGAACCTGCATAGCCCTTGCCCCACAGGTTGTTTTCGCGGATGGAGCCGGAAACGCCGACCCCGCCCCACGTGTTCCAGCCCACACCGGCAAGCAGCGCCCCGGTGTTCTGCTCTTTGACCTTAACCTTCAGGTCTACTTCATCGGGATTGCCGGTGGGCACCATTTCCACCTCGGCAGCGGCAAAATAGCCCAGGGAGTTCAGGTTTTTGTTGCTGCGCTGCAGCTTTTCGCCGTCAAAGGCTTCGCCGTCTGAGAGGGCCAGTTCGCGGCGGATAACGTTATCGCGGGTATGGGAGTTTCCTTCGATATTCACGTTACGCACGTACACCTTGTTCTTCTTGGAAACGGTGTACACCAGATCAATGGTTTCGCCATCGGCTCTCAGGGTATCGAAGTTCACCTCGGCGTAGGCGTAGCCATGCTTGGCGTAGTATTCGGTAAGTTTGTTGGTATCGTCCTTGATGACGGAGTAGTTGAGGAAGGTTTCCTTTTTCTTCCACTCATCAATCTCCACGATGGAAAGCAGCTTGTCATCCGGCTCGATGAGATCGCCCTTGAACGAAATGTTGCCCACCTTGTAGCGCTGCCCTTCCTTGACACGGAAGGTGACGACAATGCCGTCCTCCTGATAGTCTACCTGCGGTTCACCGACCATAACGTCCATGAAACCGCGGTTGAGGTAGTACGCGCCTATGGCGGCGGAGTCGCGCTCCAGATAATCTTCACGCAGAACGCCGGTTCCCGTGTACCACGACAGTATGTTACGGGACGAAAGCGCAAGCTCGCTCTTCACATCGCTGGCCTTAAGCTGCTCCACGCCCATGATCGTCACTTCTTTGATATAGAGCTTTTCGCCCTCTTCCACGGTCATGATGAGGCTGGCGGAATGGCGGGCATGCTCTTCCACCTTATGCGTCAGCTTGGCGAGGTAGAACCCTTCCTTGCGGTAGAGTTCCAGCACCTTCTCAAGGTCCTGTGCGAGCAGTTTTTCGTTCATGACCGCCCCCACCTTGGTGCTCATGGCGGCGAGAATGTCGTCCTGCTTCACGCCGTCCGAACCTTCCACCACGATCTTTTCGATGCGCGGCTTTTCCACCACGGTAAAGACCAGATCCATGCCTTCGCGGGTCTGGTCCAGAGACGCCTGTACGTCACTGAAATATCCAAGCTCATAGATGCGCTTGATTTCGTTATTTATGGTCTTCCCGTCCAGCGGGTCGCCCTTGCGGACGCGCAGACGCATGAGCACCACATCGGGGTCCAGCACCTTGGTGCCCTTGATGGTCACGTTGGCGATGGTATTTTTGCTGAGCATTTCATTGGAGGCCGTGGCGACCAGTTCATCCACGGCGGGCAGGATATTGATCAGGCCGCTCTTGTTGATGAACACGGGCTTGGCGGCCTGCAGGCCGTATGCCTCCACCACGCGGGCATCTATGGAGAGTTCTTCGCCCACCTGATTGAAACTGCCGTATATGGCGTAGTTTGCTCCGGCAAGAACGGAAATGTCGCGGACGGCGGCAATGGAAAGCTCTGAAAGCCCCTGCTGCTGAAGAAGTGCCAGTGCCTGATTCTGCGGCACCACGGTGAACCCCTTGGCCACAAGGCGCTCAGCGATGAGCTCCGGGAGGCTGTCCTCCAGATACGCCATGTCTTCTCCGGCGTTCACTTCAAACGGCAGCACGAGAATCTTCGTGTCCCGGATGTCAAAGGCGGAAGCGCTGCCCGCTACCAGCAGAAACAGCAGGGAAAGGAACGCCGCAAGACCCGGTCTACGCAGTTTGGACATACAGTTCTCCAGCTCTCAGTTCAAGACGGCGTTGCATAAGGCCCGCCAGCTCCAAATTATGGGTCACCATCACCAGAGTCATGCCCAGTTCTTCGTTCAGCCTGAGCAGCAGGTCGGCAACGGCGCTCCCGGTGCGTTCGTCAAGGTTGCCCGTGGGCTCATCGGCCAGCAGTACGGCGGGCCGCATGAGAATGGCCCGCGCAATGGCCGCGCGCTGCCTCTCTCCGCCGGACAGCGTGGTCACCTTGTGCTCCACGCGGTCCTGCAGCCCCACCAGCCCGAGTGCCTCCCGGGCAAGCCCGAGTGCTCTGGACCGGGGCACACCGCCGATAATCGCCTGCATGGCCACGTTTTCCACCGTGCTGAATTCCGGCAGCAGATGATGGAACTGAAAAACAAAGCCTATTTCACGGTTCCGCAGGGCGGCCTTTTCTTCCGGTGACAGAAGGTTCAGGTCCCGGCCACGAAAACGTATGGTACCCCAAGAAGGATTATCAAGGGTTCCCAAGAGATGCAAGAGGGTACTTTTTCCGGAGCCGGAAGCCCCCACCACCGCGATGGTTTCGCCATGCTCAATGGTCAGGTCCAGTTCCCTGATAACCGTCACCTTCTCCGCAGGGCCGGCATATTCTCGTCCCACGCCGGAAAGCTCGTACAGCGCATCCTGCATGGTCATTCGTACCTCAGAGCCTCGACCGGCTGCAGTCCGGCAGCCTGCCGCGCAGGGTAAATGGTGGCCACAAAGCAGAGCACCATGGCCGAGACACCTATGATGAGCAGATCGATCCATTCTATGAGGACCGGAAGCTTATCCAGCGAATAGACTCCCTTGGGCAGCTCTATGAACTGATACTGCTTGAGCAGATAGGCCGCGGCCAGCCCGAGCGCAAACCCGAGGCATGTTCCCACCGCGCCGATGATGGTGCCCTGCAGCATGAAGATGCGCCGCACCTGCCCGCGGGTGGCCCCCATGGACATGAGGATGGCTATATCGCGTGTTTTTTCCATGACCAGCATGACCAGTGTGGTGACGATGGAGAAGGAACCCACCAGCACGATGAGCGTGAGGATGATGCCCATGGCCGTTTTTTCCAGCTTGAGGGCGGCGAACAGGTTGGCGTTCATCTCCATCCAGTTGCGCGAGTAAAAGGGATACCCACCCAGCGCGGCGGTTACATCCTCGGCCACCTTGTCGGCACGGTACACGTCCTGCACGGTCATCTCCAGCCCGGTGACCAGCTCTTCCTCCCAGCCCAGCAGTTCACGTGCCGACTGCAGGGATACGAATCCCAGCGAGGAATCATACTCCCACATGCCGGTCTTGAACAGCCCCACCACACGCAGATTGCGCACGCGGGGAGTAAACCCCGTGGACGTTTTTGTGCCGGACGGCGAAAGCAGATTCACCCGGCTGCCTATGCCCACACCGAGCCGCTGCGCCAGTTCCTTGCCGATGATGATGCCGGGCATTCCGTCTTCTTTGAGCCGCACAAACCCGCCGTCTTCCATGTGTTCGCGTATGGAGAGCACGCTTTCTGCGGTATCCGGGTCCACGCCCCGCAGCACCAGCCCCTTTACGCCGCCGGAACCGGAGATCATGACTTCCGAATAGATGAAGGGGGTGGCTCCCATAACGCCGGGAACCTGCAGAACCGTTCCCATGGTCTTTTCAAAGTCCGCGAACGGACCGCTCACAGACATGGTGATGGCATGGGCGTTTACGCCGAGAATCTTGTCACGCAGGTCCTTGGTGAACCCGTTCATGACGCCCAGAACCACGATGAGCGATGCCACTCCCAGCGCCACGCCCAGAATGGAAATGACGGAAATGACAGAGATGAAGGTCTGCTTGCTTCGCGCTCTCAGGTAGCGCAGCGCGATGAATGATTCAAAACTCATGTGCCGGGGCCTACATCTCCGGCTTGAGCAGGGGGAACAGAATGACTTCGCGGATGGAGGCGGAATCGGTGAGCAGCATGACCAGCCGGTCTATGCCTATGCCCTGACCAGCCGCCGGGGGCATGCCGTATTCCAGCGCGCGCAGATAGTCTTCGTCCATGAAGTGCGCCTCGTCGTCGCCCGCTTCCTTTTCCGCCACCTGATCAAGGAACCGCAAGCGCTGGTCCACGGGATCGTTCAGTTCGGAGAAGGCGTTGGCAAGCTCGCGCCCGGTCATGAACAGCTCAAACCGGTCCGTCACCGAAGGGTCCTGCTCATTGCGGCGGGAAAGAGGTGAAATATCGGTTGGGTAATGGTAGATAAAATGCGGCTGAATCAGGCGCGGCTCCACATCCAGATCGAAGAGCTTTGCCTGCAGCTTTGCCAGCTTTTCGCCCTTGACCACCTTTTCGCCGCGCTCGCGGATGTAGGTGGCCAGCCTGTTGTAGTCCAGATACAGTTCCGGCGTGTGTCCGCCGATCTTTTCCAGCGACTCCAGAAAGCCCATGCGGGTCCACGTGCCGGGCGTGAGATCGATTTCCTGCTCCTGATAGGTGATTACCGTGCTGCCGCACACCGCCTGCGCGATATGGCCGAAGAGCTGCTCGGTAAGGTCCATCAGGTCTTCAAACGTGGCATACGCCCAGTAGAATTCG
This sequence comes from uncultured Desulfovibrio sp., assembly GCA_964425115.1. Lineage (GTDB taxonomy): Bacteria > Desulfobacterota > Desulfovibrionia > Desulfovibrionales > Desulfovibrionaceae > Halodesulfovibrio. Next base: position 17,169 of record CAYRLL010000061.1, read on the forward strand.
CACATGGTGAATTCCGGGTTGTGCTGGGTGGAGGTGCCTTCGTTACGGAAGTTGCGGTTTATCTCGAAAACCTTCTCAAAGCCGCCCACGAGCAGACGCTTGAGATACAGTTCCGGCGCGATACGCATGTAAAGCTGGATATCCAGCGCATTATGGTGCGTCATGAACGGGCGCGCGGTTGCGCCGCCGGGAATGGGCTGCATCATGGGGGTTTCTACCTCCATGAAGCCGTGACCTTCCATGAAGCGGCGGAATTCGCGCACTATCTGCGTGCGTTTGCGGAAAATCTCGCGCGTGCGGGGGGTGACGATGAGGTCCACGTACCGCTGACGGTAGCGTGTTTCCACATCCTTGAGACCGTGATATTTTTCAGGCAGCGGGCGGACGGACTTGGTGAGGAGCTTCACGGTGCTGCACGAAAGGGTGAGCTCGCCCGTCTTGGTGCGGAAAAGCGTGCCGCGCACGCCCACGATATCGCCTATGTCCAGCTTTTTGAACATGGCGTATTCTTCGTCGCCCAGCACCTCGCGCGCGGTGTAGCACTGCATCTTGCCGCTGCGGTCCAGCATCTGGAAGAAGGTTACCTTGCCGAACGAGCGCACGGCGACAATGCGCCCGGCACACTGGAATTCGCGGTCCAGTCCCTCCAGTTCCTCGGCCTCAAGCCCTTCAAATTCGGCCCTGATCCCGGAAAAGTCGTCCTGTTTGCGAAAACCATTGGGAAAGAGAGGGTACCCCGCCTCAAGCAGTTCACAGGATTTAGCCACCCTGTTCTTAACCACCTCGTTCAGATCATCGCGGTTGGCAAAACTCTCCAGCATGGGCATGAAATAGTCGGCATGCTTGGATTTTGTAGGTAGCTTGATAGAAGGCCGCTTTGATTTTTCCTGATCGCTCAAGGCAATAACTCCGTGTAGTGAATTCGGTCAGTGCTGAATTGGGAAGGGTTATGCCAATTGTCCACTGCCGTCAAGAAACCGTGCCCGCTCACCAAAGTAAAAACACGATTTCAACAAAAAATCAAAATTCAGGAAATCGGGCTTGACTGTTTGCTCCGCTTTCGCTTAGAGACTGTCTCCGCGCGGCACGCATAGGGCTGCGCCAAGGCCGATATTCCCCGGTGGCTCAATCGGCAGAGCGGGTGACTGTTAATCACTAGGTTACAGGTTCAAGTCCTGTCCGGGGAGCCAGAATGCAAAGCCCCTTTCCGCGAGGAGAGGGGCTTTTTCATGCGCAGCCATGCGTGATGCAAGGGATTATTCCCCATTGACCATATTTTTCCTTGACGCAGACAAGCGAAATCCGTAAATCTCTTCCCTCGTCGGACGCACCGCAAGATGTGCTCCGCCACGATCCCCGGTGGCTCAATCGGCAGAGCGGGTGACTGTTAATCACTAGGTTACAGGTTCAAGTCCTGTCCGGGGAGCCAGAGTGCTAAGCCCCTTTCCGCAAGGAAAGGGGCTTTTTCGTGCGCGGGATACTACGGAGCAC
>CAYRLL010000062.1:0-8696 GCA_964425115.1 uncultured Desulfovibrio sp.
AGATCAATGACCTTGGTGTTGCGCAGGTCCGGCACGTTTTCCTTGAAGGTGAAGCCCAGCACACCCACGCGCGCGCCCTGAATGAGGCGGTTGCGCCGGATGAGCTGCTTGACGCAGCTTTCTGCCACGAACTTGGCCATGCCGTCGTTGATGCGGCGGCCCGCAAGGATGACCTGCGGGTTGTAGCCGATGGCCTCTGCCTTGAAGGTGAGGTAGTAGGGGTCTACGCCGATGCAGTGCCCGCCCACCAGACCGGGACGGAAGGGCAGGAAATTCCATTTGGTGCCCGCCGCCTCCAGAACCTCCAGCGTGTCGATGCCCAGCTTGTCGAAGATGACGGCCAGTTCGTTCATGAGGGCGATGTTCAGGTCGCGCTGGGTGTTTTCTATGACCTTGGCGGCCTCTGCCACGCGGATGGAGCTGGCACGGTGGACGCCCGCCCTGACCACCGAGGCGTAGAGGCGGTCCAGTATGTCCAGCGTGCGTGCATCGGAGCCTGCCACCACCTTGACGATGGATTCCAGCGTATGGACCTTGTCGCCGGGGTTGATGCGTTCCGGCGAGTAGCCCACGGTGAAGTCGGCCCCGAAGCGCAGGCCGGAGCAGCGTTCCAGCACGGGCACGCATTCTTCTTCGGTCAGGCCGGGGTAGACGGTGGATTCATAGACCACGATGCAGCCGCGCGACATGTGACGGCCCACGGTTTCCGATGCCCGGAGCACGGGGGTGAGGTCCGGGTTGCGGTGGGAATCTATGGGCGTGGGCACGGCCACGATGATGACACCCGCGCGGGCCAGTTGCGCCGGGTCTGTGGTGAAGGCGGCTTTGCTGAGGGCGAGGCGGGAGTCTTCCACCTCGCCTGTGCGGTCGTGGCCGCCGTTCAGTTCCGCCACGCGGGAGGCGGAGATGTCGAAGCCTATGGTTTCGAAATGGTCGGACAGGGCCACCGCGAGGGGCAGGCCCACGTAGCCGAGGCCGATGATTGCGACAGGGGCCTTTTTTTCCGCAAGCTGTTCAAACGTGATCATGGGTCCTCCGCTTTCATGTTGTCCTCGCCTGTGCTGCGGGCTGGACATGTTCCGCAGGCTGTGGAACAACGTGCCCATGCACATGGACTGGAATCTTTTTGTTACCGCGCTGGGGCTTGCGCTTGTTCTGGAAGGGTTGCCCTATGCCCTTTTTGCCGAAAAGCTGCCCGCCGTGCTTGCCGCCTTAGCCCGGCGCGGGGCTCCTTCTCTGCGTATCATGGGCCTTGCCGCCATTGGCGCAGGGGTGCTGCTGGTGTGGCTGGCCCGGGGGTAAACAGTTTCTAGCCGCGTTTTTCCGCCACGTGCAGGTACACGATGCCGGATGTCATGGGCTTGTAGAAGGCGCGGTAAAAGCCCGCTTCCATCATTTCCTGCACCAGTTCGTCCGCCGTGGGAAAGGCCATGATGGTATCTGCAAGGTACTTGTAGGCACCGTCATCGCCGGAAATGATCTTGCCTATGCCCGGCAGGACGCTGTTCAGATACCAGTTGTACAATCCCATCCACACCGGGTGCTTGCCGGTGCCGAACTCCAGTATGCACAGCCTGCCGCCGGGCACAAGCACGCGGTGCAGTTCCCGGAAGGCATCTTCTCTGGGCACGATATTGCGTATGCCGAAGGCGATGGTGGCGCAGTCTACACTGGCGTCCGGCAGCGGGAGCGCGCGCCCGTCTGCCTGCACGGGCATGATGCGGCTGTTGCGCCCTTTTCTGGCGATCTTGCCCTTTCCCGCCGCCAGCATGGGGTGGCAGTAGTCCAGTGCGGGCACGGTGACGCCGGGATGCTGGCGCAGAATTTCCAGCGAGACGTCCATGGTGCCTGCCGCAAGGTCCAGCACCCTGCCCGTGGGGCCGGGGAGAATCTGCCGGACGAGCTGCTGCCGCCAGTAATAATCCATGCCCCCGCTGAGCAGGTGGTTCAGGAAATCATACCAGCGGGCAATACGCCCGAACATGCCGGACACCTGCTCCGCGTGGCGGGCATGTTCCGCACATGCCGCGGCGGGGGTGTATTGTGGTGCTCTGGAATCTGTGCCGGACCGGGATGCGGTGTGCTGCATGGGAGCCGTGCGCCTACTGTTCTTCTTCCGCAGGGGCAGGCGTGTAGCCGCCCTCGATGGTGTTCAGAATGACCTCGTACACGGCGGGGAATATTTCCGTGATGTTCTGGGGCGAAACACGGCCTGTTTCAATGAACTTCACGACGATTTCCTTGGTAACCTGCAAGGCTTCTTTCTGGAGTTTCTCCACGAACGCCGTCCTTCTGCGTATGCCGATACTTCTCGGCGGCGGGCATCCTTTCCGCTCGGCTCACGGAAGGGACGACATGCCGTGCCGCCGTTTGATGACAAAAAACCGCCCGTGGGGGAATGGTTCAGACCGACGCGATCAAAACCGGGCGGAACAAAAGAAAGAAACCTGCGAAGCCACTTCCTTTTATTTTCCGCGCTGTATAGCACTAAGGCAAACGGTAGTCGAGAGCGGTTTTCGGCCCCCCGCGCGGCGCGGGGCCTGCGATGCGCGGGCGGACACCACCGGGGGGTACTGTGGCTGCGTGGGCATGGTGTGGCCCAAGGTGGCCTGATACGGCCCGATATGGCATGACGCGGCCCGATACGGCCTGATTCGGGATGACGCGGAGGCAGGGGAATACCCGGCACGGGGAAGGTTGTAGCGGGGACGGAAAACACGTATATGAGCAGGCGCGCCCTGCCCGAATCTGCGGATGCCTGAGCGGGCAGGCAGGATGGACCATGGGATACGGCTATACCCGATATTCCCCGTTATTGCCCGGCAATGCCCGACAGCACAGGCAGACTGCACGGCGGACACTGGAGATGATGATGAGCTTTGCAACACCGGAGTGGGACCGCTCCCTCTTTTTTCTGCTGAACGACACATGGCGCAACGGTGTGCTGGATGTGGCCATGCCGCTGGTTTCTAACAGTCTGCTTGTATGGGGGATTGCCGTGGCCTGCTTTGCCGTGGCCGGTTGGCGCAGCAGGCAGTGGAAACCCCTGCTGGCGGGGCTGGTGCTTGTGGCACTGGCCGCCGGTGCCGGAGACTTGACCTGCAATGCGCTGAAGAAGGAATTCGGCAGGGTGCGGCCCCATAACGCCATGGCGGGCGTGCGCTACGTGGAAGACGGCCGGTGGCAGCAGCGGGCTGCCGACTTTGTTCCGCAGAAATCGCGGGGCAATTCTTATGTTTCCGCCCATGCCGCCAATTCCGTGGCGGCGGCGGGCATGGCCGTGCTGCTGTGGCCCCGGTTGCGCCTGCTGTGGCTGCTGCCGCTGCTCATAGGGTATTCGCGCGTGTATCTGGGCAAGCATTATCCCACGGATGTTCTGGGCGGCTGGCTGACCGGTGCTGCCGTGCTGCTGGTGCTGTGCCCGCTGGTGCCCGGCCGGGTGCTGGATTTTGTCCGCGGCGGAGCACGGCGAGCTGAGGCGGGGCCGCAGGAACAGGTTTCGGAACAGGTACCGGAACAGGCACCGGAACAGGCCCCTGAACAGGTATCGGAACAGGCCCCTGAACAGGTATCGGAACAGGCATCGGAACAGGTTCGTACCCATACCGCCGGAGCCGCAACCGGAGTATAGCCTTCATACGCTGTAGCGCACAGCCGCCGCAACGCACAGCCGCCGGAACGTTCCCTTTGTTGTCTGCGGCAGAGCGTGTTGCGCCCTGATGTTTGTGTGTGCCAGCTGCTACGTAAGGGGCTATGCAGGGCGCTATGCGGGGGGCGCGGTCACGGGTACGGGCGCGGGTTCTCCCATGCGCTCCAGCGCCTGCGCCGCAAGACCGCCCACGGTGGTGCAGACCACGGTGCGGTTTTCAAAGAGTTCCACGGGCGTATCATCATGCAGCAGGGGGCGGAGCTTGTCCGCTGCCTCGCGTGCCCGCAGAATGCCCAGCGCCCATGCCGCCATGCCCCGTCCGGGGCGGTGTTCATCTTCCAGCCCCCATGACAGGGCGCGTACCGTATTGCCCATGAGGTCGGGGCGCACCTGTGCGAGCCTGCCCAGCCCCCAGTATACGGACGCGCGCAGGGGGGGATGATCCAGATAGTTGTCGTCTTCCGTGGTTTCCCGCACGTAGGAATGCAGCATGCGGTTGTATTCGTCCGCCAGCCTGCGGTGATTGGCCATGACTTCCGCCATGGTTTCCGGAATGCCCCAGCCGATGTTGCCGGATTCTTCATTCATGTGCCACAGCAGGCGACGCATGACCACCCGCGCCTGTTCCATGTTTTCATCCGCCATACGGGCCACCGCAAGGCCCAGCGCCGTGGCGGCCCGCCACTTCATCTCGCCGCCGAACAGCAGAAAGGACATGAGCGGACCCACGGTCTCCCTGCCGGGAATGGCGAGCAGCTGCGGCAGGTTTTCCTGCCAGTCTTCGGCCTGCAGCAGGCAGCGCAGGGTTGCTTTGAGAGAGCGGAAACGGGCCATATGGTGCCTCCCTTGGTGCGGGGTTTATGTCTGTTCGCGGTATGGGTGACCGTGTGAACTATGAAGAGTAACCATTTTTGATAACAGGGCAATAGGGTTGGAATGCGGACGGCAGGCGGGAGCGGGCTGCGCAGGGCGAGAAAAAACCCCGCTCCGGCAGAACGGGAGCGGGGTACGGGGGCAGGGTGACAGGCAGCAAAGAGTGCGCCGTATTACGGCTTGACGTAGGCGAAGCCCTTGCGTTGCAGGTCCACGATTTCCACGATGCCCGCAGGAATGATGGTGCACGCCGGGTGCAGCCATTCGGCCGTGAGGCCGAACTTGTTCATGGCATTGTTGCACACCCGGATGCTGACACCGGCTTCGTGAAGCTCTTGCAGGGCCTGTGCCTGCGGGCTGTCTTTGCCCATGAGTTTGATGCCGGGGCCGTTGACCAGCAGGACGGCGGTGAAATCCGCATCCGGCAGGGCCTTGCGGTAGTTCTGGATATTGCTGATGGCGATATTCAGTTCCGGTTCGGAGTTGTCGAAGTGGAAGAGCGCGTCGTAATGCATGATGATCCTCTCTGCGGGCATACGCCGTTGTTCTGAAGTTCAGGCGCTCAGATGAGCTTGTCGAATATGAGGTTGAACATGGCCCGGATGCCGAGGGCGGTTTTAAGCCGTGCGCGGTCGCGGGCGGGCGATTCTTCCATGAGCATGTCGGTGACGAACCGGGCAATCTCTGAAAAATCTTTGTCCCGGTTCTTTTCCAGCAGGGTGGCGTACACCTCTATGCTGCGCACCAGCAGGGTGACTTCCTTGTTGGAGCCTTTGGCGGAATAGGAATAGCGGCTGACGAACTCGTCAAAGACCATATCCCGCTCTGCGGGAAACGATTTTTGCAGGGCCAGACCCCACAGGGCGATGAACAGGGCCGAGAATTCACGCAACGCCTTCCGTTTTTTGAGGAGGTGGTGCCTCTTTATTCCCAGAATGGCGAGTTCGTGTTCAAAGCTGTAAGAGTCGAGCAGCGCGGAAAAGGTGCGTATGAGCTCGTCGCTGGTGTACTGCGGTTCTTGCACTGAGGAAAACATCCTGTAAACAGCCTGTAGCGGGTGGATGGGGAAGCGGAGGTTATTCCGGCTTGGCCTGAGCGGGCTTTCTGCGTCTGCGCGGGCGTTTTGCGCGGGGGCGCTGCCCTTCTGCGCTGCCGGAGCCGGCATCGTCCTGCCCTGAGGGGCCGGAGGCTGTTACGCCGGAATCATCCTGCCTGCGGGAGCCTTCTGCGGGAGAACTTTCCCGCTCCGGGCGGTCTTCGCCGGAACGGGGTTCGCCCCTTTCCGGGCCGCGTGCGGACTTGCCGCCGCCTCTGCGGGATTTTGCGGGGCGTTGCCCCTGCCCTTCTTCCCTGCCGTCATGCCCTGCATAGCCGGACGGCTGCGCCGGTTCCGGAGCGGGCGGCGGCGTGTGCAGCGTTGCCTGATACAGTTCATCCAGCAACTGCGCAACCAGTGAGAGCTGTTCTTCTTCCGCCAGCAGGGTTTTGAGCAGCGGCAGGAAGCGCTTCATGCGTTCCTTTTCCAGCCCGGTCTTCTGACGCAGGCGTGCTTCCAGCAGGGCGGTCATGCGCTGCCCTGCCACGGCTGCCACATCGTCATCCGTGGGGGTGGGGCGCTGCTCCATGGGGATTTTGTAATGCTTGGCGATGCGCTCCAGTTCCATCTTCTGCATGATGTCCACAAGCGAGATGACTTCGCCGCTGGCACCGGCGCGTCCTGTGCGACCCGCGCGGTGGATGTAGGATTCGCGGTCTTCCGGCGGTTCATAGAGGATGACGTGGGACAGGGCGGGGATATCTATGCCGCGTGCAGCCACATCGGTGGCGACGAGGAAGCGCACCTTGCCGCGCCGCAGCTTGTCCAGCACCTGCTCGCGCTTGCTCTGGGAAAGGTCGGCGGAAAGTTCGTCCGCATCGTACCCGAAGCCCTGAAGAACGGCGGTGACGTAGTGCACGTTGGCCTTGGTGTTGCAGAAAATGATGGCGGAGGTGGGGTTTTCCATCTCCAGCACGCGCACGAGCACCCTGTCTTTTTCCATGGGCTTGGCGCTGAAATAGCTGTGGGTGGTGTCTGTTACGTGCACCTGACGGTGGCTGAGGCTGAGGATGCACGGCTGGTGCATGAATTCGCCCGCAAGCTGCACCACGTGGGGCGGATAGGTGGCGGAAAGCAGGAAGGTGGAACGGCGCTTGGGCAGGTAGCGCTTGATTTCGCGCATGTCCGGGTAGAAGCCGATGGAGAGCATGCGGTCCGCTTCGTCGAACACCAGCACGCGCACGTTGCCAAGGTCCATGGTGCGGCGCAGCAGGTGGTCCAGTATGCGGCCCGGTGTGCCCACCACCACATGGGCGCCCTGCCGCAGGGCATCCAGCTGCTTGCCGAACCCGACACCGCCGTAAACGCAGCAGGTGCGCAGTCCGCAGCCGGTGAGCAGGGTTTTTGCCTCGTACTCCACCTGCAGCGCCAGTTCGCGCGTGGGGACCAGCACCAGCATCTGTACATGGGGCTTGGAAGGGTCCAGCCGTTCTATGGCGGGGAGCAGGTAGGCACCCGTTTTGCCGCTGCCGGTGCGGGACTGCACCATGATGTCGCGGCCTGCCAGCTGATAGGGGATGGACCGCGCCTGAACGGGCATGATGCTCTTCCAGCCTGCGTTCTCGCAGGCGGCGCGCATGGCGGCGGGCAGGTCTGCCAGCGTGACGGGGGGGAGCGCGTCTTCCGGCTCCTCTATGTCGGTAATTTCCGCAGCAATGCGGGCGGCGGGGTCCTGTTCCGCAGCAGGTGTCTGCGGTTGTCCGCCTGCGGGGACGTTGTCTTGGTCTTCGGGAAAATTGGTCATTCGTGTATCCTTGCTGTCGCTCCAGAGGGCGATAAGATGAAATTGCCCTTTGGGCCACCATGTAACATAGCAGACAGGCGGGGTAACCTGCAAGTGCGGCAGGTGAGATTCCCGGCACGGGAGAAGAGCCGGAAATGACAGGGGGTGCAATGGGATACGCGCCCTGTTTCTTGTGGCAGATGGGTAGGCATGGTAGGATGCCGGTGCGGACTCCGTTTATCATCGCAAGGAGGTTTGTCATGTCTCAGTTTACCCTGCCCGCCTTCCGCCACCCGGATTTTTCTTCTGCCCCGCTTGCGGACGCGCCCACGGCGCGCTTTGTGCCCTGCCCTGCGGACGGCATGGCCCCGCCGGATTTTCATGCCACCTCCATATTCCCTGAATACGTGCACATGACACCCGGTAACTGGGTGCTGCTGCGCAACTCGCGTATGGATTGCGTGATACGCCGGAGGGGGGATGTGGCTGAGGTGGTGGAGTTCCGGCGGCTGAAAGCCGGGGATGCGGTGGCGGTGGGGCGCGGCGAGAACGGTGAGGACGGGATTCTGGTACATGCGGCCGGGTTTTCCGAAGCGGCGTCCGCCTGCGGCGGGGAGGCCTTTGCCTTTCGCACATCCACCAGCCGCGAGACCTCGTTTTCCATAGACTATGACACCCTGTACGACATACTGCGCCATGACCGGGAGAAGGGCTATATTCTGTGGGTGGGCGGGCCTGCGGTGATCTTTGATTCCGATGCGCGCAGGGCGTTTTCTTCGCTGGTGCGCAAGGGCTATGTGCACGGCCTGCTGGCGGGCAACGCCCTTGCGACCCATGATCTGGAAGGAGCGCTGTATGAGACCGCGCTGGGGCAGGGCATATACTCCAAGAAACAGGCGGCCATGGGGCATTATCATCATCTGGACGCCATAAACACCATCCGGGGATATGGCTCAGTGGAGGAGGCGGTGCGGCAGGGGGCGGTGCGCGACGGCGTGATGCGCGCCGTGGTGGAGCGGGGCGTGGAGTATGTGCTGGCGGGGTCCATACGTGATGACGGCCCGCTGCCCGGTGTGACCGCCGATGTGTATGCCGCGCAGGATGCCATGCGCGCGCTGGCTTCGCGGGCGACCACGGTGGTGGCCATGGCCACGCAGCTGCACACCATTGCCACGGGCAACATGACGCCTTCCTATCAGGTGCTGGCGGACGGTGCGGTGCGGCCCGTGTATTTCTTTATTGTGGATATGTCTGAGTTTGCGGCGGGCAAGCTGGCGGACCGGGGATCGCTCACCGCCCATGCCATTCTGACCAACGTGCAGGATTTTATTGTGAATCTGGACAGGGCGCTGGAC
>CAYRLL010000062.1:8796-11959 GCA_964425115.1 uncultured Desulfovibrio sp.
GGTTATTCGCTCTTTGCCGCCTCTATGAGCGCGAGGGCGCGCTGGGCAAGGTGGGTTACTTCCGGCTTGGAGACCTGATCGTCCGCGCCCACGGCATCGCCCTTATGGCGCAGCTTGTCCGTGATGAGGGACGAGAAGAGGATGACGGGCAGCCTGCGCATCTGCGGGTCTTCCTTGATGCGCTTGCACAGGTTGTGGCCGTCCATGCTGGGCATTTCTATGTCGGAAACCATGACCTGCACGTAGTCCGTTATGCTGCGCTGCTCCGCCTCTGCCTTGGTCTTGAGCTCCACCAGCCGGTCCCATGCCTCGCGCCCGTTGGTCATGGCCTCTACCTCGAAATTGGCCTTTTCCATGAGGTCGCGGAGCATTTCGCGGATGAGGCCGGAGTCGTCTGCTATGATGGCGCGGTAGCGCACGTTGGCGGACCAGTCTATGGCCTCGTCCAGACGCAGGCCGAGGGCGGGGTTGAGGTCTGCCACGATTTTTTCAAGATCGAGCAGGAAGATGATGCGGTCGTCTATCTTCACCACGCCGGTGATGGAATAGTTGCTGAGCGACGCCACATAGCGGTTGGGCGGTTCCACCGCTTCCCAGCTTATGCGGTGGATGCGGTTGACGCCGGAAACCTGAAACGCCGTGCAGACGTTGTTGAACTCCGTGACGATGACCTTGGGGGGTTCCACCTCACCACGGTTCTTGTTCAGCCAGCGCGCAAGATCCACCAGCGGGATGATGTGGTTGCGCAGGTTGAACGCGCCGAGCACGCTGGTGTGCTTGCCTTCCGGCAGTTCCGTTACCGAGGGCATGCGGATGATTTCCAGCACCTTGGCAACGTTTACCCCGTAGTAGCCGCGGTAGTTGCTGCCGTCGGCTTCTGTTTCGTCGAGGAAGAACTCGACGATTTCCAGTTCATTCGTGCCGGATTCCAGCAGAATGTTTGTCTGCATAGTCCCTCCGAGGCGGGATGGGCTGTTTTCGCATGGCGTTGCCAGTGGGCAGTCGCGGCGTTCTGCGTTTTTTTTGTTTGGTGCGGACGGATGGACGCCCTTCTATCTTCTATAATGCTTCCAGCTTTTTTTGCATAGCGTCAATTATTGCCTTGGGTGTGGAAGCCCCGGCGGTGAGGCCCACCACGCGCGCGCCCTGCAGGTGCGCGGGGTCCAGCTCTTCCGGTGTTTCCACGTGCACGGTGGGGCAGCCCTGTGCGCGCGCCACATCTGCAAGCCGCCGGGTGTTGCCGCTGTTGTAGCCGCCGACGACCACCATGGCGTCTACCTCGCGGGCAAGGGCGATGGCTTCTTCCTGCCGTTCGCGGGTGGCATCGCAGATGGTTTCCAGCACGGGCAGGTCTTCACCGAGGCGCATACGCAACCAATCGACAATTTCTGCAAAAACATTACGGTCCTGCGTGGTCTGGGCAGCAACGCAGTAGCGCTTGCCCGGCTGGAAAGGGTATTGCTTCAACTCGTCGAACTCGCCGAAGACGAAGGCGTCTTCTCCCGCATAGCTCATGAGGCCGCGCACCTCCGGATGGTCCTTTTCGCCGAACAGCAGCAGGGTGCAGCCCTCGCGCAGCTTGCGCGCAATGCCCATCTGGGCGCGTTTGACCTTGGGGCAGGTGGCGTCCAGCACGGTTCTGGCGGTTTGTTCCAGATCGCGCTGCAGCCGTTGCGGGATGCCGTGGGCGCGGATGATGACGCGTTCATCGGCGTGCGCCTCCTGCGGGGCGGAGAGGCAGCGGACGCCCAGATGCGCGTAATGGTCCAGCACCTGCGGATTATGGATGATGGGACCAAGGGTGGCTATGGGGCCTTCTTTCTTGGCGAGTTCCGTATCCAGCTTTTGCAGGGCAAGGGAAACGCCCATGCAGAAGCCTGCTGTTTCCGCTCTGCGCACGATCATGATGGTATCCTCCCCCGTTTGCTGTTCACTGCCGCCGGCTGCTTCTGGCTGAACCGATTTGCATCGGGCTGTTCCGGTTTGCACCGGCAGGGTGCGGCGTCTGGCGCATACGCCGCGTGAGCGGACATCCTTGCTGGCGGCGCACAGAGGGGCGTGTTCCCTATGTGCTGCGCGGAGCGCCGGACGTCCTGCGGGTATGCATATATTGTCAGGCTGTCAGGGCGCAAGGATGCGCAGGGGTTCAAAATCCGCCCCCTGTTCCTGCCAGCGGGTGAAAAATTCTTCCAGAAGTTCGTTGAGCGTTTCCCAACTGGTGCATTCCGTCAACCTGTTTCGCATGTGGCGCGCGCCGGGGAAGAGTTTGACATAGCGCGGGACCAGCGAGCGCATTTTGAACAGCGCGGTTTTATCCGGGCAGTGGCGGCGTGCCAGCGTGACGTGGCGGCGCAGGATGCGCATGGTTTTTTCCGGGTCCGGGCGCTCAAAGGAGCCGCCGCCCATGAGGGTGGTGAATTCTTCGAAAATGGCGGGATTGTTCAGCGCGCCCCGGGCGAACATGACGGAGGCGACACCGGTCTGGCGCACGCAGCGCACGGCGTCTTCCGCGTGGAGGAGGTCGCCGCTGGCGATGACCGGGATTTCCAGTGCGCGGACCAGTTCCTCAAGGGCGCTCCAGCGTGCCTCGCCGGAAAAGCCCTGCCGCGCGTGGCGGGGATGCAGGGAAACCCAGCCCGCGCCGATATCCTGCAAGCTCTTGGCAAGGGCAAGGTAGACCTCTGCTCCCGCGTCCCAGCCGAGGCGCATCTTGAACCCCACGCGCCCCTCGCCCGCCATGCGGACCATGGTGCGCGCCACGTTCAGAGCGTTGGGCACATCGCAGAGCATGGCCGCGCCGCAGCCGGTTTTAACCACCTTGCGCACCGAGCAGCCCATGTTCAGGTCGAACCATGTGTAGCCTGCCGCCACAAGCGGTTCCATGGCGCGTTCCATGATGTCTGCATCGTTTCCGAAGAGTTGCAGCACCATGGGGGCTTCTTCCGGGCAGGTTTCCAGCAGCAGTTCCGTGCCGGGGCTTTTATAGTACAGGCCCTTGGCGCTGACCATCTCTGAGCAGACCACCTGCGCGCCGAATTCGCGGCAGAGCAGCCGGAAGGCAAGGTCGGAATAGCCCGCAAGCGGGGCTAGCCACGGGGCGTGCTGCGCAATGGGCAGGGAATGTGCTGTGTGCTGTGTCATAGAGTGTGTCATAGGGTGTCTG
>CAYRLL010000062.1:12059-13700 GCA_964425115.1 uncultured Desulfovibrio sp.
GGTCGGCATTGATGCCGAGGGCGGCCTGTCCGCCTGTTTCGCCTGAAAGGAACGCGGGCCAGAGCCGCTGATGGAGGAGCGAATCCAGCGCATCACGGGCGGCGAGATAGTCGCGCGCGATATCCTGCGGCGTGCGGGGAGGATGCGCCTGATAGTGGCGGGCTTCTTCCGGGTCCAGTTCACGGAGAAGGATGTCCGGCAGGGTCTGCTCCACCAGAAAGAGCAGGGGAACGCCGGGTTCCGGGCGGGTGCGCAGTTCCGCCAGCAGCTCGTGCCCGGCTATGTTCACCCAGGCCAGATTGCCGCGCACAAAACGCAGCATCCTGCCGTGCAGCACCTGTCCCGGCCTGTGGGCGCGGCGGAACGCGGCGGCCCTGTTGCCGGAATCGCGGTCCTGTGCGGCGTTGCCTGAAAGGGTTTCTGCAGAATAGATGCGCGTGGGTTTCATGGCGGGCTGGCCGGGCTGATCGGGTTATTCGGGGTATTCGGGCTGGCCGGGCTGGCTCGATCTGGCTCGATCTGGCCCGATTTGGCCCATTCTGGCCCATTCTGGTCAGATTAACAAGGCGGTGCTATCGGCTAATTGCCCGATTTCATGAGGATAAGCTCCACCTCATCCACGGAAAGTCCGGTGGCGCGGGCCAGTTGCTGGGGGGAACGGCCTTTGCGGTGTCCGTCTATGATCATCTCGCGCAGGAAATGGGGTGAGCGGGTGATATCTTCCGCCTGTTTGATGAGCTTTTGCAGGGAGGCGGCGCGGGCTTCCAGCTGGATATCCAGCTGCCGCAGCTGTTCCTGACGCTGGGCAAAGGAGTCTACAAGTTCCTGCTCCAGTTCGGCGTTGAAGCGGATTTTGGCGGCAAAGGCTTCCTGCTTGGCCTGCATTTCGTTGAGCAGCGATTCGGAACGCTTGAGGCGGAGGAAGAAGACGAAGAGCAGCAGGAGCAGGGCGAGTTCCGTCACGCTCATGAAGAGGAGAATCCAGTGGGAAAGTTGCATGCGGGCGTCTCAATGGCTAAAGGCGGCTAAAGGCGGCAGCTAAAGGCAGCGCGCGGGGCTCAGACCTTCACATTCAGGATGTTGCCCTGCCAGGGGCTTTTCGCGGCCTGGGCGGTATCTTCTTCTTCCGGTTCGCCGGGCGGGGGTCTGCGTCTGCGCCTGCCCTTGCCGTGACCGCCGGTGCCGCCCTTGCCGTCCTTGTCCAGTAAAAGCTTGGAGTGCTCTGCCTTGTCGGGTTTTTCCACCGCATCCTGCTCGTGCTTGAGCGTCTCCGCGATGGTCTGTTTCGCGGCGGCTTGCTGCGCCTCGGGGTGGGCCGATTCCTTGTGCGCGATTTCCTGCACATGGCCCATCTGCGCCAGAAGAACGGGCAGGCTGGCGTCCAATGACATGTTATTTCACCAGATAATGTTCTATGAGCAGATCCTCGAACTGTCCGTTGCTCATGTACTGGTTGATGACGGCAAGCAGGTCGGTCTTGAGCACCTCTACATTCTTTTCATCGGTCAGGAACACGAGATCTTTATTGCGAAGATAATAGAACAGGGCATCGCGCAGCACCACCTTTTTTGTTCCCGCTTCCCATGAAAGTTTTTCATTTTCCGTGGAGGCGGCGAACTTGCACACCAGAAAGCGGATTTT
>CAYRLL010000062.1:13800-18646 GCA_964425115.1 uncultured Desulfovibrio sp.
CCACGCCAGAAGGATGATGAGCAGGGCGATGACCGCCAGAGAGGGATAGAGAATCTTTTTGTTGCCGAGAAGCGCCTTCAGCGGGTTGGGCTTCTTCTCGCCGGGGGTTTCCAGCAGCACGGGACCGGAAGGCGCTGCGGCGGCAGGCAGTTCCTCTTCCTCTTCGTCGTCTTCGAGAAAGGGGGCGTCTTCAAGGTCCAGCTCGACCTTGTCTTCGGACTTGCCCGCCGGGGCACCCCCTGCGGCACCACCAAGGCCGCCCAGCTCTTCGGTGTCCAGCTGCGCCTTGTCGGAGAGGTCTCCGTCCAGTGAGAGATCATCGTCTGCCATGGGTGCCGGGTGTCATGGGTTGGCCGGTTGGCCGTCCTCCGCGCGGATGCGGCCTTTTGCGTCCGGCCGTCGAGGAAGGCTGCATGCTGCGTTGCTGCGGAACATTCAGACCTGAACACAGGTTCAGGTGCCTGTGGGCACTGCGCGTATGGTACGCCTTGCATCCCGCCGCCATGGAGCAGCCTGCCGGGAAGAGGGCTTGGCTGCCGGATATGGCCCGGCTGCACCGTGGTTGCGCTGCCCCTGTGCTGCCCGAGAGATGTCCGTGTGCTGCCCGTGTGCTGCCTGTACCGTTTTATGCTGTTCCCGTTCTGCTTCTGCTGACGGGCACAGGAACTTGCCGGACAGGAGAAGGTGGGGTGAGGCAGACAGACTGCAGAGAGGGACGGCTGCGCGGTCTGCTACGGGAAAATCTTGTCTATCTTCTGCTTCATCGTCTCTGCGGTGAACGGCTTGACGATGTAGTTGGAGACCTTTGCCTGCACCGCTTCTATGATGTTTTCCTGCTGGGCTTCGGCAGTGACCATAAGGAAGGGCAGGTCACCGAATTCTTCGCTGGCGCGCACCTTGCGGAGCAGTTCTATGCCGGTCATGTTGGGCATGTTCCAGTCGGAGATGATGAAGTCTATCTTGTCCTTATTCAGAGTTTCCCATGCGGTGGTGCCGTCGTCCGCTTCCACTATGTTAGTGAAGCCGATCTGGCGCAGGATATTCTTTACGATTCTGCGCATGGTGGAAAAGTCGTCCACAACAAGTACGCGCATGTTCGGGTCGAAGGCCATGTGAAACTCCTTGTCGGCTCAGATGCCGTCGTTTTCTCCGTAGGAGGTGTGAAACTCGCGTCGCAACCGTTGCAGGGCCTGCGTGTGCAACTGGGAAACCCTGCCTTCGGTTATTCCCATTACCTCTGCGGTTTCACGCATATTCAGTTCATCACTGTAATAGAGCGATAATACCAGCTTTTCCCTAGGTGTCAATTGGTCGATAAGTGACGCAACACGCTCGATGAGCTCACTGAGGGCGGTGGCCTGAAATGGTTCTCCGTCAATGGATTCGCGGCCTTCTGTGGAAAAGGTGTCCTGTATGGCATCCAGACTCAGGCACAGCTGGTTTTGCAGTGCCTCAAGCCCCAGCCGCACGTCCTTTTCGTCCAGACCTGTTTCTGTCTGAAGCTCCTGTTCGGTGGGGGTGCGGCCCTTGTCGTTCTCCAGCCGGTGGATGGCCTGCTCCAGCTGCCGCACCCGGTGCCGCAGGCTGCGGGGAAACCAGTCGAGCCTGCGCAGCTCGTCCAGCATGGCTCCGCGGATGCGGCTCTCCGCGTAGGTGTCGAACTTTATGCCCATCTTGGGGTTGAACTTGCCGAGCGACTCCATGAGGCCCAGCGTGCCCGCGCTGATGAGTTCGCCCAGTTCCACGTTCTTGGGCAGTTTTGCCTTGAGACGCAGGGCGAGGAATTTTATCTTTGGGGCATAGTGGCGGACAACGGCTTCCTGCTCGCGGTTGGACATGTCCTCCCACGCCACGGAGCCGGATTCCAGCATCTCCCACGGGGCCTGTTTGCCCCCGGAACCAGCCGCACCGCCCCTGCTCCCGCCTGTTTCCGGGTTACTGCCGGAAGAGGAGCTTTTTCCAGAAGAACTTGATATTTCCATCAAGGTTGGCCGATACATCCCAGTTTTGAATGGTCTGCGCCACCTGGCGCACTGCCGCGCAGGCGGGGCCGCCTTCCGCTTCCGCGCAGAAGGGGCGCTGGTTCACCACCGCCTTGCGCACGCCCGGATCGCGGGGGATGTAGCCCACGAGATCCAGCGAGACGCCGGAAAGGAAATGGTCGCACGCCGCGTACAGTCTGGTAAACATTTCCTTGGCCGTTTTCGCGTCCGGCACCATGTTTACAAGCACCTTGAAATGCTCGACCCCGTGGTTGAGCTTCATCACCTTGATGAGGGCGTATGCGTCCGTCAGCGAGGTGGGTTCCGGCGTGAGCACCACAATGCGCTCCTGCGCCGCAAGATTGAAATACAGTACGTTGTCGTTTATCCCGGCCCCGGTGTCAACTATCAGATAATCCACGGCATCTTCCAGACTGTCCATGGCTTCCAGAAGTTCCAGCTTCTGGCCGGTGGACAGGGCGAGCATTTCGCTCATGCCGGACGAGGCGGGCAGGATTTTGAAGCCGTAGGGCGTGTCGAAAAGGATGTCCTGCAGGGAAGCGCCTTCATGGAACAGGTGGAAGAGGTTGCGGGTGGGCGTCATGCCCAGCACCACGTCCACGTTGGCAAGGCCGAGGTCCGCGTCCAGCAGCACCACGCGTTTGCCCGCGCGGGCAAGGCACAGTGCAAGGTTGACGGACATGTTCGTCTTGCCGACTCCGCCCTTGCCGGAGGTGACGGAAAATACCAGAGGATATTCGCCCTTCATAGTCAGTGCAACTCCGTTGTCTTAAATGGCCGCATCGCCGCGGGAAGGTGTGTCGCACGGGAGCTGGTGCTTGAAGAGCAGTCTCCACAGCATGACATCGCGCGCGGGCGTGAGCGTGTTTTTGAGTCCCGGTCCGAAAGAGAGCGCGGAAACAGGCAAACCGGACGATACCGCCATGTTGACGACTGCCCCGAAGGTACAGGCTTCATCCAGTTTCGTCCAGATAATGCTCCCTGCACAGCCGTTTGCGTATTGCCGCATGAAGCTGGACATCTGCTGCGGCGCGTAGGAGGGAGCAAGTACCAGATGCACCGCCATGTCCTGCGCGGCGCACAGGCCCATGCGTGTGGACAGGGCGGAAAAGGAATCCTGCCTGCCGAGTCCGGGCAGGTCTATGAGCACCCTGTCGAACTGGCGGGATTCGCGCAGGACGTTGGCAAGGCTTACGCCGTCGGAGGCTTCGCGGTACGCCATGTCGGAAAGCTCCGCGTAGTGCTTGAGCAGCAGGCGTCCGTTGCCGCGTTCACTGTCTGCGTTTACGATGCAGATGCTCATGTCCGGGCGGCGGCTGCGCAATGAAAGGGCCATGCGCACAAGGGTGCTGGTCTTGCCCGCGCCGTAGGGGCCGGCCACGGCGTGCACGCGTTCCGGCCAGTGATTCTCGTCCCATGGTTTGACGGACACCATGTCGGAGAGCGGTTCCAGCACGGAGGAGTGCGGCGTGTTGCGCAGCCTGCCGAAAAGGTCGAGCAGCACGGTGCCTTCCACCCCTTCGCGCTCCAGATATTCCAATGCCACGCGCTGGCGCGGTGACAGGTCATCCAGCCGGATGCCCGGCTTCATGAGGACCAGCAGGTGTTCCTTGATGAGTGACCATTCGCGGTGCCATTCGTTCCAGCCTGCGGGAGAGGCGGCACCCTTGCCGTTGCCGTTGCCGCCTGCATCCAAAGTTTTGACGGCACGTTCCAGTCCCGCCGTCATCTCGCACCACGGGCCGTTATCTCCGTTGCCCTCGTGCTTGGAGAGGATGACGGCGTCCAGCCCCATCTCCTGCTTGATGCGGCCGAGAACGGTTTTGGCGTCCGGCCCTGTGAAGGTTTTGACCTGCATTACTTCAGTCCTACGCTGCCGACGGAGGTGAGTCGGATATCAGAAGGAATCTCTGCCTGCGAGATAACGGATACCGAGGGCAGAAACCGCATTATCAACTGGGCAAGGTGCGGGCGGGTGACAGGCGAGGTGAGCAGGACGGGCTGGCCGTCTGTTGCCACCGCGTTTTCCACGCTCTGATTCACGGATTGTATCAGCCGCTGCGCCGTTGCCGGGTCCAGTGCCAGATAGGAGCCGCCGTCTGACCGGCGGATGGCCTCTTGTACGGTCTTTTCCACTGAAGGGTCCAGCGTAATGATGGGCAGTACGCCGCTGCTGTCCATGTAGGGTTTTACGATGGTGCGGGCCAGCCGTTCGCGCACGTATTCGGTAAGGGTGTCCGGGTCTTTGACGCCGGGGCCGTAGTCCGCCAGCGTTTCCACGATGGAAAGCAGGTCGCGGATGGAGACGTTTTCGCGCACCAGATTCTGGAGCACCTTCTGCACCGCGCCCAGAGAGAGGATGCCGGGTACCAGTTCTTCCACAGCCTTGGGGGCGTGCTTGGCGAGGTTGTCCAGAAGGGCCTGCACCTCCTGCCTGCCGAGGAAGTCCGCAAGGTTGCGCTTGAAGACCTCGGTAAGGTGGGTGGCGATGACGGTGGAGGGGTCTACCACGGTGTAGCCTGCGAGCATGGCTTCTTCTTTCTGGCTCTGCGGAATCCACAGGGCTGGCAGGTTGAAGGCGGGTTCGCGGGTTTCTATGCCCTTTATGTGGTGCTTGGCATCGCCGGGGTCCATGGCGAGATAGTGGTCGATGAGGATTTCTGCCCCGGCCACGGTATTGCCCTTGACCAGCACGGAATACTGCCCCGGCTTGAGCTGCAGGTTGTCGCGCAGGTGCAGCGAGGGAATGACCACGCCCACGTCCAGCGCGAACTGCCGGCGTATCGAACGTATGCGCGAGAGCAGGTTGCCGTTTTGTTCCTCGTCCACCAGGGGAATGAGCC
>CAYRLL010000063.1:0-8221 GCA_964425115.1 uncultured Desulfovibrio sp.
GGGCTGGCGTTTACCCCCGTGGCGGCGAACGGATTTATTGGGCCTGCGGTGGCTGCCGCCTTCGGAGACGGAGACCTGTCTGTGCTGCGCGGCAGGCGTCCGGTGGTTGCCGGTTCCGGCTGCGGCGGCAACGGCTGCGGCTGCTGATACAGGGCGATGATCTTTCAGGAAGCGACGCCCCTGCCGGTGGTTCCGGCAGGGGCGTCGCGGTTTTTTTGCGACGGGATTACGGCGTGAGGATTTCCTTCACGCGGCCCACCAGCCCGTCTTCCAGCCGCACCTTTATGCCGCGCGAGTGGTAGGGAGCCTTGGTGAGCAAGGCTTTGACAATGCCTTCCGTGAGCTTGCCGGTGCGCTGGTCCTGCTTTTGCACTATGCGCACGCGCTGACCGGGGCGGATGAGGCTGCGGTTTGTTCCGTCCATGGTCAGCGCTCCTTGGTGTTGTTGCCTTTCTGCCCTTCTGCGGGCGGGGCATTCTTACGGGCTTCCGGGTGCTTTTCTCCGGCACCGGGCGGTATGGGCGTCTTGGCATGGGACGTCCTGTTATGGGGCGTTGCACCGGCCTCTTCCTGCGCCAGAGGGGGCGCATCTTCGGCATCGGGCTGCGGCGGGTCTATGATGCGCCGGTAATACGAGAGGCACAGCACCGTCATGGGCAGGGCAATGAGCAGGCCCAGCAGGCCCAGCAGTTTGCCCCACACCGAGAGCGAGAGCAGAATCATCCACGGAGAGAGTCCCATGGCCTTGCCCATGACGCGGGGGACCAGCACGGCGTCCTGAATGAGCTGCACCACGGCGAACACGGTGACGATTAGCCCCATGACCAGCGAGAGGCTCATGTCTGTTTCCAGCCAGTGCACAACGCCCAGCATGACGGCGGGAATGAAGCCCAGAATCTGCAGGTAGGGAACCATGTTCAGGAGTCCTATGAACAGGCCGAGCATGATGCCCATGGGCAGCCCCATGAGGGAAAAGCCGATGGCGAAAAGAACGCCCACAATGCCGGCCACCAATGCCTGTGCGCGGAAGTAGCGGTTCATGCCCGCTTCGAAATCGCGGACAAAGAGGGCCACGGGTTCGCGCCATGTGACGGGCAGCATGGACTGCCAGTTTTCCTGCACCTTGCGGAAGTCCAGAAGCAGAAAGACCGTGTACAGCACGATGATGAGCAGCCCGGTTATGGCCAGAATGATATCGCGCGCTCCCTTTACCGCCCCCCACAGGCCGGGGAGCACTTTTTTGGCCATGGTCTGGACCATGTCCAGCCCCTGCGCGGAGGTGAAGAAGTCGCGCAGGTCGCTCTGGGTGAGTGCATCCCGCAGCACAATCCACACCTCTTCAGGCAGCTGGCGGGCGGCTTTGGCGGCAAGGTCGGAGTTGGTGGCAAAGGCTGTTATGAGCCGCCCCATGTGTTTCACTTCCGCCATGATGTACGGCATGACAAAGGAGAACAGGGTGGAGATGGCAAAGACGATGATGGCAAGGCTGAGCAGCACCGCTGCCTGCCTGTTGCGGATGCGCGCTTCTACCGCCATGACCAGCGGATGCGCCAGATAGGCGAGGATGAGGGCCACCACAAAGGGAACCAGCACATCGCTGAGGAACCCCAGAACGGTGACAATGCCCCACAGCAGGCCTACCGTGATGGCAATGCGGATGACTCTGTCGAAGGTGAACGGTTTATCGCTGATGACCATGAAGCTTCCTTGCGCGGTTTGGCGGCGCGGTGTTGTGGGGTTGCCTGTTCTGACGGAATATATACCCGCAGCGTGACTGTTCCGCAATATCCGGCTGCTGCGGGGGGAAGCATATCCTTCTTGCCTGTGGCTACGGTTGGGAATATACTGCTTTGTTTGAAATGATTCTGCCGTCTGAGTGGAGAGCAACCTCGTGGACAGTACCCTGTGGGCCTTGCTGGGCCTTGCGTTTTTGCTGGTCATAACCCCCGGACCCGATACCATGCTCGTGCTGCGCAACGTGATGATGCGCGGGAAGTTTGCGGGCGTGGCAACGGGAGTGGGCGCGTGTTGCGGCCTTTTTGTGCATGCCACCCTTTCCGTGTGCGGACTTTCCGCCGTGCTGCTGTATTCGGCCACGGCATTTACCGTGCTCAAGATGCTGGGGGCGTGTTATCTGGTCTATCTCGGCGCGCGTTCCCTGTGGGGTGCATGGCGGACGGGAGTGTCGCCGGACGTGGCCGCCTGCGAGGGGGCGCCGCTGTTGCGCGGCGATATGGGCAACCTGCGCCGTTCATGGGGCGAAGGGTTCATGAGCAACGTGCTGAACCCCAAGGTGGTTGTGTTCTACCTTGCGGTGCTGCCGCAGGTGATCGGAGAGCCTTCTCTTATTCTGCGCGATACCCTGTTTTTTGTGGGCTTTCAGTTCGTCATAGCCGTGGTCTATCTTACGGTGCTTTCCATGTGTCTGGGCAGGGTGCGGCACGTGTTGCTGCGTCCGGCTTTTCGCCGCAAGCTTGAGACCGTGACCGGCGGGTTGATGGTGGTTTTCGGCATCCGCCTTGCCATGGAACAGGCTCCGTAGCGCGGAGAGGGTGGTGCCGCATGGGTGAGCGCAATCGCTTGTGGAATTTGGGGCGGGATACTGGGCAGGATTTTTTGCGGAAGGTCTGGTGCTGTGCCGGGCGTGCAGCCGGGCTTGCTTCCGGCCTGACTTCTGGCCAGACTTCTGACCAGACTTCTGGCCAAACTTCCGGCCTGCTTTCTGGTCAGCATACTGGTCAGCCTTCTGCAAGGTATCGCGCCCTGAGAACGCTGCTCTGTTTTGCGCTGGTGGTTTCCGGCATGTGTGGTGTGCTTGCGCTGTCCGGGTGTCGTGCGGCCGGGCAGAAGCAGGATACCGCGCAGATGGACATGCCTTTATGGTCCGATGAGTTCACGGAGGCTTCCGGGGCAGAGGCGGGGTCTGGTGCGGACTCCGGGGCAGAAGCCGGGAGGGTGGCTTCTTCGCGGTTCACCATAGACATCGCGCCGTTATGGCGTGCCTGTGCGCGGCGCTGCCTGCAAGATGATGAATATGGGATTCTGACCCGTCGCGGGTGTGTGGAAGGATGCCAGATGGCCTATGCCACCATCACCGACAAGGGCATGACCTACGGGTCCGCAGACGGATGCCGCCGCGACATAGCCAGGCTGAAGACGGACGAACGGGTGAAGGAGCTGCGGAAGCAGTGCACGGACCGCTGGAAGCATCTGTTCAAGCGGCGGGGATGCTCAGACGCGGTGGAGACGTATTTTTCCCCGTGGTCGGAGCGGCTGTGCGTGCCGGAAAATATGCCTATTGCCCCTGACGAATGACCCCGGATGGACTGAAAACCCGGCCGGAGTTCAGGCGGAAATCCGGCTGGCAGCGGGGTTGGCGGCCGGTGCAGGCGGTGCGTACGGTACGCCCCCTCAAGATGTGTGGTACACTTCGAATTCTAATGGTGCGGCATCAACGGTTATCATAGAATAGTATCCGGCGTGCCGGCGGAGACCGCAGGCGCGAGAACCGTTCCGGGAGCGTCTTGTGCGTTCCGGCGGGAACAGGAGGCGTAAATGCCTGAGTGTTCAATACATGTATGTTCTGCCGTCCGCACTGGCGAGATGCTCTTTTTTCGCGCACCGGAGCAGGGCGCGGGCGGCGGGCCTGAAACGGTGCGGCAGGCACTTACCGGTGCTGCCCCGGTTGTCTGTTCGGCCGATTATGCCTGCTCTGCCGGGATTTGGGCCGTAACCGGACTTGGACGCAGGCCGTGGCTGCCCGTGGGCACGGTGCTGAGGCCGGTATCCGGTCCGGCGTGCTGCACGGAAGGTGCGGATCTTTTCCGGGTGGTGTGCAATACGCAGCTTCCGGTGCCGGGGGTGATACATGCCGTGAAGGGATTTTGGGCAGAGGTGCTGGCGGATATCCCGGCTTCGCCCGGGGTATCCGGCAGTGCGGAACACAAGCCGCTTATGCTTGCCACGGTGAAAACCGGACTTAGTATTGCATGGGTTACCCTTTCTGACAAAGGCGCGGCAGGGGAGCGAACGGACGAAAGCGGGCCTCTGATAGAACGGCTGATGCGTGACTCGCTGAACGTGGGCTACGCGCAGGGGTTCATATTGCCGGATTCTGTGCGTGAGTTGCGGCATGTGGTCACCGACCTTGCCCTTGGGCAGGCATATGACGTGATTGTCACCACCGGGGGGACGGGGGTGGGACCGCGCGATACCACGCCGGAGGCGCTGGGCAGCCTGCTGGAAAAGCGGTTGTACGGGTTTGAGGAGGCCATTATGGCAGCCAGCCTGGGCAAGACGCACCACGCTGTCATATCGCGGGCGGTGGCGGGCACGCTGGGGGGGAGCCTGATCATCACCCTGCCGGGAAGCCGCAAGGCTGTGGCAGAAAATCTTGAAGCCGTACTTCCTGCCGTGGCGCATACCGTTGCCAAGCTGCAGGGAGACGGAGCGGACTGCGGCGGATAGCCGGGGGCCGTTTCTTCCGCCGGGGGGCAGGAGGAGCGGCGGGGACGGGCGGGATTGCCCGTCGGGATGAACACTCACCGGGATTGAGACATGCAAGTCAGGCTTATAGACCTTATCGGCGTGCTTTCGCGCGCACTGGACCTTGTTTCCCGCATGCTGGGCAACCACCACGTGCATGTGGGGTTTCTTGCCGCCCGGTTCGCGGGCAGGCTGGGCATGGATGCCGCCACGCAGCGTGACGTGCTGCTGGCAGGCATGGTGCATGA
Source organism: uncultured Desulfovibrio sp. (assembly GCA_964425115.1). GTDB lineage: Bacteria > Desulfobacterota > Desulfovibrionia > Desulfovibrionales > Desulfovibrionaceae > Halodesulfovibrio. Next base: position 4,734 of record CAYRLL010000063.1, read on the forward strand.
CGCCGGGGCCATTGCCCTGCACACCGCCCTGGAATCTCTTGCCTTTGAACGGGACCTGTATACGCATGCCCGCGCGGGCCAGCTTCTGCTGGACAAATGCCCGGGATTTGAAGGGGTTTCGTGGATGGTTGGGGAGCATCACACCCCGTGGGAGGTGCTCCGGGAAAGGGATTCCGGCTCGCTGGGGCTGGGGGCGAACATCATCAACGCGGCGGATTTTGTGGATGTGCGGCTGCGGCGGCACAAACCCTATGACGTGCAGTTTGCCGACGTGGCAGAAGCCGCGAAGCGCGAGTCGGGCAGACTGCTTAACCCGGACTGCGTGGAAGTGTTCCGTGAACTGGTTTCGGACCGTGGTGCCCTTGACGGTCTTTACGCGCCCGCCAGCCATCTGTACACGGATGCTGCGGAGCGGATGGAGCAGGTGTGCCTTGGTTGTGAAGATGTGGTGCGGCTTTGTTCGCCGTTTGCGCAGGTGATAGACTTCCGCAGCCGATTCACGGCAACGCATTCACGCGGGGTGGCGGTGGTGGCTGAGGAACTGGCCCGCGCCGTGGATTTTTCGCAGCAGGAACAGCGGACCATGCATGTGGCGGGATTGCTGCATGATATAGGCAAGCTGGCTGTTCCGGGGAGCATATTGGAAAAACCTTCGGCACTGGAGGAGGCGGAGTTCGCCGTCATGCGCGAGCACGCCCGGATAAGCGGGGAGATTCTGGGCAACGTTGCCGGGCTGGAGCTGGTCTGCCAGTGGGCCGGGCAGCACCATGAGCGTCTGGACGGAACAGGGTATCCGTTCGGTCTGCGGGGCGAGGCTATTTCCCTTGGTGCGCGGATCATACAGGTGGCGGACGTGTTTACCGCCATTACCGAAGACAGGCCCTACCGTGCGGGCATGCAGCCGGAGGAGGCAGGAGCCCTGTTGCGCAGACAGGCGGACACGCGCGTGCTGGACCCGGAGGTTGTCTGCCTGCTGCTGGAACGCATGGACGACCTGAACTGCGCGCGCGAGCGTGAACAGCAGAAGGCCAGAGATGAATTTGAGCGCTTTTCAGGCGGGTTGCGGAACCTGCGGCATTAGCGGCGTGTAACCTGTAGCTTTTTTTCCGGAGCGTCATGAATCCCTTTGCAAATTTTGGTGCGGTGTGCCGCATGATCAAGATAGAACACTCGGTGTTTGCCCTGCCGTTCGCCTATCTGGGCGCGTTTATTGCCGCAGGGGGCTGGCCCGGATTGCTGCCTCTTCTTCTGCTCACCGTTGCCATGGTGGGCGTGCGGTCATTTGCCATGGCCTTCAACCGCGTGGTGGACCTGCCCTTTGATTCCCGCAACCCGCGCACGCAGCAGCGACCGCTGGTGACGGGCGAGATATCACCCGCGCAGACGTGGGCCTTCATATGCGTGATGGCAACGGTGTTTGTGCTCGCCTGCTGGGGACTCAACCCGTTGAGCCTTGCCCTTGCCCCCGTGGCCCTGGCCGTATCTGCCGTGTACAGCCTGCTCAAGCGGTTTACGTGGGTCTGCCATTTCTGGCTTGGCGGGGTGCTTGGGCTTTCACCCCTTGCGGGATGGATTGCGGTGGACCCCCAGTTCACCGTGCCCGCCGTGCTCTTTTTCTGGGGGATTGTATTCTGGGTGGCCGGATTCGATATCATTTACTCGTGTCAGGATACGGAGTTTGACGCTTCCGCCGGATTGCATTCCGTGCCGGTGCGCTTCGGCATTCCGGCAGCGCTTATCATCTCCTCGTTCTGCCATGTGGTCACGTCTGTGATGTTTCTCATGGGCGGGTGGGCGGCAGGGCTTTCGTGGCCCTATTATCTTGTGTGGGCTGCTGTTTCCGGCGTGCTGTACTGGGAGCACTCCATTATTTCCGCAGAGGATATGAGCCGGGTGAACATGGCGTTCTTTACCCTGAACGGCTATATTTCCGTGGCGCTGTTTGCCGGTGTGCTGCTGGGCGTTTTTCTTTGATGCCCCGCCGGGCGGAGAGACCATGATATGCATTACGCCCCTGCGGAATACCGGTTCCGCAGGGGCTTTGTGTTTTGACCGGACAGGCGGGATTAATGGTCGCAGGTATTGGCTCCCACCGGGAGGGTGCCCTGCATGTAGCGGCTGACAACCTCTGAGGGACCAAGGCCTGCTCCGTTGTCGGAGCGCGCGCCGCAGATGACGGTAATGTTCTTTTCGTTGAACAGGGTCTGCGCTTTCTGTCCCATGCCTCCCGCGATGACCAGCCGCACGCCGAGCCGTTCCACAAAGGCGGGCATGACGCTGGGTTCATGGGGTGGCGGGGTGACCAGTTCACTGGACAGGATTTCTTTGGTGTCGAAGTTGGCCGTTACCACCGCAAGCTGTTCGCAGTGACCGAAGTGCTGGGTGAGCTGCCCCTTGGCAAGGGGCACCGCCACTTTGACAATCCCGTTTTCTGCCGGTGCGGGGGCGAAACCGGCAGGGGCGGCCATCGTTGCCTGTGCCGGGTCCTGCGGGTCCGGCAGCAGCAGGATGGGCTTGAGTATTTTCTGAATGGCCTTGGCGGTGGGGCTGTCTGTCTGCACTTTGAGGAAGCAGTAGCCTTCGTCACCGGAGCGGACCACTTCCGGGTCCAGAGGGATTTCGCCAAGGAAACGGACGCCGGTTTCCTGCGCAAGGCGCATACCGCCGCCCTTGCCGAAGATGTTTTCCACATGCCCGCACTGTGAGCAGACGATGCCGCTCATGTTCTCCACTATGCCGAGCACGGTGTTGCCCACATCGCCCACGAAGGTGACGGAACGGCGGACATCGTCCACGGCGACCCCCTGCGGCGTGGTGACGATTACCGCCCTGGCGTCCGCTCCCAGCATCTGCAGAACGGAGAGCGGTTCATCGCCTGTGCCGGGGGGGCAGTCCACGATCATGTAGTCCAGATCGCCCCATGTGACATCCGCCAGCAGTTGCTGGATGAATCCCTGCTTGACGGGGCCGCGCCAGATGACCGGCTGGTAGGGATTGGGCAGCAGAAAGCCCAGTGACATGACCGAGAGATTTTCGCTCCACGGAACCGGCTCTATATGGTTGGCGTCTATGTGCACCTTGGCATCGCGCAGGCTGAGCAGCCGGGGGACGCTGGGGCCGTGCACGTCCACATCCAGCAGGCCCACCTTTTTGCCTGCGAGCGAAAGGCCCACGGCAATGTTGGTGGCCACAGTGCTTTTGCCCACGCCGCCCTTGCCGGACATGACGACGATTTTGTGCTTCACGCGGCGCAGGGTGCGGTTCATGCGGTCCTGTTCAGGGCTGATTTCCTGATGATGCCCGCCGCATCCGCTGCCGCACCCGCCGTTGCGGGAGGGCGAGCTTTCGTCCGAGCAGTCTCCGCCGGAACAGTCCGAATTTGTGCAGCCACATGCCTTTTCGCTCATGATAGGTATCTCCTTGCAGTGTGTGTTCCGGTTGCCTGTGGGCGTTGCCCGGTGCCGGTCCTGTTCCGGTCCTGTTCCGGT
>CAYRLL010000063.1:8321-18480 GCA_964425115.1 uncultured Desulfovibrio sp.
CCGGTCCTGTTCCGGTCCTGTTCCGGTACGGAAGGGGCTTGGCGCCGGGCAGGTTTTGTCCGGGCGTTGCAGCCAGTTCTGAAGCCGTTCTGCAGCCGTTTGGGCGCTGCTCTTTCTTCCGTATGCGGGAAGATGCAGGGCGGGTGCGGACTGTACGGACTGTACGGGTCGGGCGGACCATGCCGGGACACAGTATGGTGTTATCGGTTGCAGCCTTGTCTGTCGTTACATGCGGGCGAGCAGCGTTTCCCATAGCTGCTCAAACCGGGGTTTCCAAGCATCGGGTCTGTATTCGGTAACCGCAAGCCCCAGCAACTGTGCCTGCGTGAAGTCTTCTGTCCAGCTGAATTCGCCTGCCACGGGCAGATCGTTTTTTGCGCACCACGCACGCATTTCATCCGCCAGAGCGGGGTGGATGTCCGCCTTGTTCAGCAGCAGTGCGGCGGGTACCCGGAAGTGCCGGGTAAGCTCTACAATCCGTTGCAAATCGTGCAGGGCGGAGCGGGTTGGTTCCGATACTAAAAGGGCCATGCGCGTGTTTGTCAAGGAAGCGATGACCGGACATCCTATGCCGGGCGGGCCATCGGTGAGAATAACATCCAGCCCCTGTTCCCGTGCCGTATCACCGGAGACGGTGCGCACGGTGGTGACCAGCTTGCCGGAGTTTTCTTCCGCTATGCCAAGGGCCGCGTGGATCATGGTGCCGAAGCGGGTTTCGGAGCGGAACCACTGACCGCAGAGCCGTTCCGTCATGCGGATGGCTCCTGCCGGACATACATAGGCGCACATGCCGCATCCCTCGCAGTATTCGGAACGCAGGCGGAAGTCTTGTGTTATGGCGTTGAAGCGGCATTTTTCGTGGCAGATGCCGCATTGCGTGCATTGGTCCGGGACCAGAACAGCCCGCTGGCCGCTGTGGAAAGGATGTGCCTGCGTGGTGCCGGGCGACGCTCCCTGTGCCGGGCTGAGGGCGATGAGGTGCAGGTCTGCGGCATCTACGTCGCAGTCTGCCACTACCTTGGCGGGACCGGTGGCGGCTAGTGCCGCCGTTATGGATGTTTTGCCCGTGCCGCCCTTGCCGCTGATGACAAGCAGTTCACGCATGATGCGCCTCCGATGCGGGCTGGGGTTCCGCTGCACCTGTGGCGTTTTTTGCGTCATGGCCGGTGGCTGGCGGGACGCAAGCCATGGCGGATGCGGTTTCCCCGGTGGTTTTCGCATCCGTCGTATCCCGTTCCTGCGTCATGAATCGGCGCAGGCGTTTCCACAGAGCTTCATACGCATCGCGCATCTGCGGCAGGGCATTTATGAGCAGGCTTCCTTCCGCACAGGCGGTGGCGGCCTGCTGGCTGTACGGAATACGGGCCAGCACGGGTATTGACTGTGCAGCGAGCCAGTCATCCACCCGGTTGTCTCCCATGCCGCTGCGGTTAATGACGACGCCGAAGGGTTGCTTGAGGGTGCGCAGCGTTTCTACGGCCAGTTGCAGGTCGTGCAGGCCGAAAGGCGTGGGTTCCGTGACCAGAATGGTGAAGTCGGCGCCGTCCATGGACGTGATGACCGGACAGGAGGTTCCGGGAGGACAATCGCGCAGCACGATTTCTTCGCTTCTTCGCGGAACGGATGCGCTTATGCGCTCCGCCTGCCCCGGATGCACGGCCCGGTCAAGCTGCTCAAGCTGCTCAAAGAGTTCGCGGATAAGCGGAGGCGACATGGCTTCTCCCACGCGCAGGCTGCCGGTGAGCAGGCGCAGGTCCGGGCCTTCAGCCTTGCGGTCGTTCTGCCGGGAAGCCGATTCCGGCCTGATAGTACCCATTTGGACAGTACCCATTTGGACAGTATCCATTTGGACAATACCCGTCTGAACAGTACCCACCTGGACTGTGCCTATGACCCGCGTGCTCTCCGTTATAGCCCCTGCCGGACACGCTTCCATGCACAGGCCGCAGCCGTGGCACAGTTCGGGGAATTCCATGATTTCCCCCATCCAGATTAGGGCTTTGAACCGGCATTCCGTAACGCATATGCGGCACGATTCGCCGATACAACGGCTGTTGTCCACGGCGGGAACGGGGGCATGGGCGGTTTGTGTCCAAGCCCGGTGCTGTTGGAAAAAGAGGTGTGCGTTGGGCTCTTCCACATCGCAGTCCACAAGTGTGACGGGGAACCCGTTGCGGGAAAGGTGGGCGGCGAGATTGACGGAGAGGGTGGTTTTTCCTGTTCCGCCCTTGCCGCTGGCTATGGCTATGTGCATGCGATATCCTATCAAATAGAGAGTGTTGGCAGGGATTTTTCTGGGTGGGAACACGTGCCCTGCATATCCCGGAGCGGCCTTCCGGCCTGTTCCTGAGAGGAGTAGGCGGACCCGCTCCGGGATTGTAGGCGGCACGGTCGCAGGCAGGCGGACAGGCGTGCTCTGCGTAACCCAGCCGTGTGGAGTCGGCTGGGGACCGGGTTATCCGTGCCGTTGCAGCCTTGCTCAACCGTCACTGGACAATCGCCCTGAACAATCACCCCTGACCAATCGCCCCAGACCAATCGCCCCAGACCAATCGCCCCAGACCAATCGCCCCTGAACAGCCGTCTATTCTTCAGGCCGTTCGGGTTTGGTGTTCACACGCGCGCGGCAACTACCATCGCGCAGCCTCAGCCCTCTGCCGTAACCGCCCCGGCCCATGCCAGCTCCCCGCATGGGGGTGGAAGCGTCCGCTGCAGGGCTTTCCATCATAACATCGCTGCCAAACCTGTTGCCGCGGCGTATCCTGTTTTCCTGACCGTCCTCTGTCCGGGCACCGCGGTTGCGGTCCCTTCCGCATCTGTATTCCGTTGTTCCGGAGCACCTGCCGTGGCCGTTTCCATGTCTTCCGGCGTTCATGTGGGTACCTCCCATGTTGTACGTGGTTTGATAAAAACCGCCTGCGTACCCGTTACCAGTGGCCCTGTTTGTCGGCATCCTGCGCGGGGAGAAGCTCGCCTTTGGTGAAGGCGGCATAGGCGGCTCCCACTGTGGGGAGTTGCGTGTAATATACTTTAATGTTGCCCTTGCTGAGGGCAGCGAAGGCCTTGGGGCCCACGTGGCCGGTTATCACGGCTTCCACACCGGCGTCTTTTACGTGCATGGCTGCCTGAATGCCTGCGCCCTGCGGCAGGCTGAGGTTCTGGGCGTTGTCGCGGTATTCGTGTGCGCCTGTCTGGCCGTCCACGATGATGAATCCTGCGGCGCGACCGAATCGCGGGTCCAGCGGGCTTTGCAGGCTGTTGCCCTGTGCGCTTATGGCTATTTTCATTGTTTTGCTCCTTCCGTTGCAGTTTGTTGCGCTGTCCGCTCTCTGCGGGGACGGGATTGCGGGCAACCGGGCCCCGGGCCGTTGCCTCCGCTGTTTCCATTATTCCCATTCCGTCCCATGTCCTGCCCCCGTGCCGTCGGGCAGGCATCCCGCCTGCCGTTCCCGTTGTTTCGGCATCCCGGCATGCGCAGAGATTCCAGCTGGTTCAGGCACAGCGCGTTCAATATCTCGTCTGTGGTGCCGCACACCCACGGCTCAACGTCCATCCCTGCCTGCTGCAGGCTGCGCCGGTCGCAGCCGCACAGGGCACCGCAAACAAGCAGAGAGACGCAGTGGCGGGCCAGCATGTCGTTGCGCTCCGCCGGTGCCAGCTGCGTTATGGGCAGGGTTGCCAGGTGGCATACCTGCATGTCCTGCACCTGGTACAGGGCGTAGGTGTCGGCAGAATCGAACACTGCCGCGAGTCGGTTATTGAACATGGCGAGACAGACAATCATGGTTACCTGCGGTCTGGCGTTCAACGTTGCGCAGGCCCCATGCCTGCCGCCGCAAACGTTCCCGACCGGTGTGGCTGAAGAAGCAGATAGCGTGCCATGCAGGAAAGACTTTTGAATTCGGTATGTTGCGAAGGGGGACGAGTGGCGGTGGATGCAGGGGATTGGTTTTTGGGCTGATTTTTAGCCCAAAACGAGGGGGCTACGGTATTGCGGGGCTATTGGAGGGATAAAAAATAGCCCGTTCTGGTGAGGGGGCGAAAAAGGGGAAGTCTGTTTCCAGCGCCTGCAAGGGGGACAGCCGGTGGCAGGGCGGCTGTGTGAAAGGGGCGGGAGGAATTACGCCTCGCCGGTATCGGCATCCGGACAGCGGCGGAGAATGTTGCGCAGCGTGTCCTTGGTGATGCCGAGTTCGCGGCACGCGGCCATGCGTTTGCCCTTGTTGCGCGTAAGCGCTGCCTTAACCGCACTGCACTTGACCTGTTCCATGGTCATGGCAGGCATGGGAGCCGCAGTGGTCTCGGCAGGGGTGGAGCCCGTGGTGTGACGGCCGGGGGAGGCAGGATTGCGGGAGGTCTTCATAGCCTGTCTGCCGGATATGCCGCCCGCCTGCTGTAGTTCTCCGGCGGCGGGCTGCAGGGATTCCGGAAGGTGTTCCAACTGGATGAAGCCGGAGCCGCAGAGAATGAAGGCGAATTCGATGATGTTTTCAAGTTCCCGCACATTGCCGGGAAAATGATGGCGCATGAGAACGGCCATGACATCTTCCGAAACTCCCTGAATGTACTTGTCGCGCAGCGTGTTCAGCTTGCGGATGAAGTGGTCCGTAAGCAGCGGGATGTCGCTCAGGCGTTCCCGCAGGGGGGGAAGGTGCAGGCGGGCGACATTCAGGCGGTAGAAGAGGTCCTGCCGGAATCGTCCTTCACGCACCCGTTCTTCAAGCTCCGCGTTGGTGGCGGCAATGATGCGGGCGTTTGTCTGCTCCGGGGCAACGCCCCCCAGCGGTTCGTAGGTGCGCTCTTGCAGGACCCGCAGCAGTTTGACCTGCACGGCGTGGGGAATGTCGCCAATTTCGTCCAGAAAGATGGTGCCGCCCTGTGCGAGCTTGAAGCGGCCGGGTTTGTCGCGCCTGGCATCCGTGAAGGCTCCCGCCTTGTACCCGAAAAGTTCCGATTCCAGCAGCGATTCCGGCAGCGCGCCGCAGTTAAGCGCCACAAAGGGGCCACCGGAGCGGGTGCCCAGATTGTGGATGGCGTGGGCTATGCGTTCCTTGCCGGTTCCACTTTCGCCGGTGATGAGCACGGTGGCGTCGCTTTGGGCTATCTGGGGCAATATGGAGAAGATGCGGGCAAAGGCCGGGCTTTTGCCGATGATGTCCTCGAAGGTGTAGGAGGATTCCACCTCCTTGCGCAGCATGATGATATCCGTGAGGTCGCGGAAGGTCTCCACACCGCCGATAAGTTCGCCGCGTGCATCGCGCAGGGGGGAGGCGCTTATGGAAACGGGAACCCGCGTGCCGTCTGCCCGGACAATGAAGATGGATTTGCCGCTTATGTTCAGCGACTGTTCGATGCACTCTTCCAGTGCGCAGTTGCCATCGCACAGGCTGGAGCGGAAGACCTGCCAGCACTTGCGTCCGATGGCTTCGGAGGCCGGAATGCCCGTAATCTGCTCAGCCGCCTTGTTGAAAAAGGTGACGTTCCAGTCCCTGTCCACGGTGAAAATGCCGTCTGCAATGGATTGCATGACGGTTTCGCAGGGGATGTGACCGGGCAGCGGCATGGTCGGCTCCGGGGGCACCTCGTCATCCGCAGGCGGCGGGTGCCTATTGCTTCTTGGATTTCACGGCGGCGCGCAGCCAGTTGTACCAATCCTCCAGTCCTTCGCCGGTGCGGCAGGAGGTGAGGAAGATGGGCATATCCTTGTTCAGGTGCGTGGCAAACCGCTTGGCCCGGTCCACGTCAAAGTCCACATAGGGCAGCAGGTCGCTTTTGTTGAGCACCATGGCGGCGGATTTTTCGAACAGCACGGGATATTTTTCCGGCTTGTCATCCCCTTCCGGCACGCTGAGCAGGGCGATTTTGTGGTCTTCTCCGCAGTCGAACTCCACGGGGCAGACAAGGTTGCCCACGTTTTCCACGAACAGGATATCAATTTCCGCAAGGGAGAAATTCTCAATGGCGGCAAGGATCATGGCGCTGTTCAGGTGGCAGCCGCCGTCGGTGTTGATCTGCACGGCCTTGGCACCGGTGGCGGCCACGCGGCGGGCATCGTTGTCTGTCTGGCAGTCGCCTTCTATGACGGCCATGGAAAATTCGTTTTTCAGGTCGGAGAGGGTGCGCTCCAGCAGCGAGGTCTTGCCCGCGCCGGGGGAACTGATGAGGTTAAGCACCAGAATGCCGTGCCGGGCAAAGAGGTCTCTGAGCTGTCCGGCCACTTTTTCGTTGGCCTCGAAAATATTGCGTACAACAGGTATTTCCATGGAGCGACTCCGTTATTCGGCTTCCAGATGGTCGAGATAGAGTTCCTTGCCGGAAAGCACCTCATGGGCAAACTCCCTGCCGCAAGAGGGGCAGGGCATGTAGAACAGATCCGGGTGCTCCGGGGTGAACTGTGCACCGCAGCCGCCGCAGGCCACGGTGACGGGGATTTCCTGCAGTTCAAGTGCGGCACCGGCCATGGGCGTTTCCTGCGTCTGCACCTCAAAGGCGAAGTGCAGGGCTTCCGGCACGATGTTGGTGAGCTTGCCGTGGCACACGCGCGCCGAAACAAGGCGCGTTGCACCGTGCTTTGCAAGCTCTTCCCTGATGATTTCTATGAGGCTGGATGCGATTGCCATTTCATGCATGCCCGGAACGTACTGGAAAAAGAAACGTCCGTCCAGAGGGTTAGCAGGAGAAGGGCGAAGAGGCTGCATTGTCTGCGTATCTGCCCGCAAAGCAAGGGCGGCAGGAGGTGTTCCGCTATTCTCGCTGCCGCCGGTCTTGACAGGAGCAGACGGCGGGAGCGGCTATGGGACCGGCCATGGGGCCGGCAGGAGCCGGGCGGGGTGAAGGGCGGTGCAGGGAGGTGACGCCGGACGTGGTCTGCGAGCGGGGCGGCGGACGGAGGAATTTGCATCCGGCTCACTCTATGCTATAGGGGACAGGACGCGTAACGGGTGCCTGTGTGCACTGCCGCGCGGGTATGGGAAGAGAGAGTCTTCGGGGGGCGTATGACGTTTGAAGGAAGAAGCGGAGTCTACTCCACAAAGGGAAGCAGCTGGATAGGGTCCGGAACGACCAAACGCAAGGTGGTTTCGCGGCGTTACTGGTTCTGCTTTGAAATGCCCGGGGGCGGTGCATGGAAGGTGCAGCCCCTGACCAGTAACCTGGTTCCCGTGGGAACGCCGCGGCAGGTGGAGGCGCAGGAGTTTGCCGCCTCTTACAAGCATGAGCCTGATTTTTATGTTGATCCGAACAGGATCATATCGCTTATGCCTGAGGAGGACCGCCCGCAGGCAGTAAGCCGACCGGTGCAGGTTGCCGGGGCGGCGCGCGACAGCGATGCGGAAAGGCGTATAAATGCCGAAGCGCAGGCTGCCATGCGACTGCGCGAGGTGGAACGGCTGGAGAACGAGGCCCGGGCCGACTTCGGGATGGGATTAACGTTTTTCAGGGCAGGCAATACCCGCAAGGCCATGGAAATTTTTTCTTCCATTGCGGAGCGCGATGTCGCATGGCAGCCGGAGCACAAACACATGTTCTGCGAGTTCGGCACCGGGCTGCGCAAGACCCGGCTTCTGGATGTGGCGCTGAAGCATTATTTCAAAGCGCTGGAGATGGCGCCAGAAGACGAACATCTGCATCACAATATCGCGCGTGTGTATTATGAGCAGAATAAATATGACAATTGCAGGCAGTGGCTTGAGAAGTCGCTGGAAATAAACCCGGAACTTACGCCATCCCAGCAGTTTCTGAGTTTTCTCAGAAAGACGGGCAAGCTGCCTTCGCCCAGAGTGTAGGCGGGCATTGCGCGGGTAGCGCGGACGGAGACAGTGCCTTGGATATAGATACCTTTCGCGGTGTGCACTCCACGCGGGAAGCCGACCGCACCACGCAGACCCATGGCGGTGCTGTGACCCGCAAGCGTTACTGGCTGGTGTGGGACGAGGGGGCAGAATCCGGCGGCACGGTGACGGTGCAGCCGCTTTCCGCTTCTCTTGAGCCTGCGGGGGCCAAGCGTATTATCACGCGGGAGGAGTTTGCGCAGCAGTACACGCCGGAACCGGAGGTGGTGCCTTCGTTGGCGCGGCCGCAGGAGGGCGGTGCCGGGGCGGGAAAGGCCGTCAAGGGGGCGGAGGTGTCCCGTTCCGAGCACAGGCAGACCATTGCTCTGGACGATCTGGACTTTCTGGACCGCGAAGAGGAGATGGGACTTGCCGATGCCTCCGGTACGGGGGAGCGTGCGCCTTTGGACGGTCCCGCAGCGGAGAAGGAAAGAGAAATGCGGGCCGACTTTGGCATGGGCCTTGTCTATCTGAAGCAGGGAGACAGCCGGAAGGCATTGCGCATTTTTGAGAAACTTGTTGAAGAACGGGAGCTTGTGCCCGGACACAAGCACATGTTTACGGATTTTGGAATCAGTCTGCGCAAGAGCAGCCTGCTGGAGATGGCGCTGAAGCATCATCTCAAGGTCGTGGAACTGAGCGGAGAGGATGATCACGCCCACCATAATGTGGCGCGCATCTATTTTGAACTGGGTGATGTGAACAGCGCCGTGCGCTATCTGAAGAAATCCCTTGAACTGAATCCGGGGCTTTCGTGCTCCGAGCGGTTCATGCGGTTTATCCGTAAACAGCGCGGCAGCGGTCTTATCAAGCTGGACATGTAGAACCTGTAAAAACCGAATGCGCCTCCGGCACATCGGCCTATTGCTGCAACGAGGAATACATGAACAAGAATGTTGCCATGCTTCTCCTTTCTGTGGTGTTGCTGGCCATGATTCTGATTGTGATCAACCAGTGGGCGTTCAGCCCGACGCAGCCCCCCCAGAGCGGTGCGGATTTTTCCGATATCCTGAAGAAGTCGCCGGTGGTGAAGGTGCCGGATGATGCGCCCGGGGTGCGGGTGGCTGTGCCGGAAGGGGGCATGCAGGGCGGTAATGCTTCGGCTGCCGCATTGTCGGCCCAAGGGCTTGCGGGCGCGGCTGGTGGAATGGGGCAGGAGGCACCGGGTATGCCTGAGGTGCCGCGCGAGTCTGCTACCTTGCCCGCAGCGCAGGGCGGGGCAGGTGCGGCTGCCCCCGGTGTTTCCGGAGGGACAGGGACTTCGGTTTCTCCCGCTGCTCCCGCAGCGTCCGGTACAGGCGAAGCCGCCGGAGCCACACCGGGTGCGGTGGCAAAGAAGCCGGAAAGCAAACCGCAGCAGCCTGAACAGAAGGCGGCTCCCAAGCCCGTAGTGAAACCAGCCGACCCCGCGCCGAAAGCGCAGGCTCAGGTAAAGACTCTGGCGGTGAATGAACTGCAGGCAGTGAGCTTCAGTGCCGCCGGTGTTCTGGAGGTGCGCGCCGCCGGTACCTTCGGATTCAAGGTGTTCCGTCTTAAGCAGCCGGAGCGTGTTGTGGTGGATATTACCGGCAACTTCGGCAAGCTGGTCAACCCCGTGGTTAAGCCCAACTCCATGATAACGGGGGTGCGTGTTGCCAAGCATGAAAACAGCGTGCGCATTGTCATGGACATAGCGGGCAATGCCGAGCGCACATGGACATCCGCGCAGCCTGCGGGCAACAGGCTGGCCGTGACGCTTAAATAACGGGCAGGATACAGAACGCAAAAAGCGAGGGGGTGGCCCCTCGCTTTTTTTTGCTGAACAGCGGCACCTTGGAAGGTGAAGCCGTGCCTTATTCCGGAACCTCAAAGCCGATATTGATGATGGCTTCCCGGATTTTGGCCTTGTCTACAGGGGCGTCTTCAGTCCATGACGCCTCGCCTTTGAGCAGGTCCACATTCACGGAGGCAACTCCCGGAACCTTGGAGACAGCCTCGGTCACGGATGCCTTGCAGTGGTTGCAGGTCATGCCTTGTACTTTAATGGAGGGCATAGTGGTTCTCCGACTGTTGCGGCAACTGCGGCGGAGCGCACATGAGCGACATTTTATGCAAAAACGCTCCGGCCGGTTGTCTTGTTGCGTATATTCCTTATTGTAGGTCGTACAAACTGATTACGCAAGCAGCGGAGCGCAACCGATGGCCTGTATGGCATTTTGCAGCACCGCGGGACATACAGGAGGACATTCCATGACTGATGCATCCCGTCCCCATTCCCCATCGCAGAAGGCTGATGCAGCCACAGGCACGGAAGTTTCTTCCGGCGCTTCCTCCGTACCTTCGGCCCCGTC
>CAYRLL010000064.1:0-6977 GCA_964425115.1 uncultured Desulfovibrio sp.
GACCCTGTGCGGCAACGACTGCGTGGGCCAGTACTTCTCCACCCACTACGCCGCTGCCGGTGCCACCGGCGCCACCAAGGAATTCATTGACCGTTACTCGGCCAAGTACGGCTACACCCCGGACGACGTTGCCGCCCTCACCTGGGACGCAACCCGTATCGTGCTGCAGGCCATCCAGAACCACGGCAAGGTGGAATCCGATACCCGCGCCATGCGCAAGGCCATCCGCGATGCCATGGCCGCCATCACCACCTTTGAAGGCATAACCGGCTCCATGAAGTTCGACGAACAGGGCGACCCCATCAAGTGCGCCGTTGTCGTCAAGATCAGCCCTGAAGGACAGTTCGAATACACCGAATCCGTCTGCCCTGAATAACCGCTCCCGCATATGAACAAGGCGGCGGGTTCGGCCCGCCGCCTTTTTTCCACACCGCAACAACGCCAACCATCAAACCGACAGCACAGCGGCAGCCCGGCGTCATGCTGTCGAGGAGGGTCTCCCCCGGTGGATCTGCTACAAAGCATCCTGCAATACATAATCAACTCGTTGCAGTGGGGCAGCTTCTACGCCCTTATCGCCATTGGCTACACGCTGGTATACGGGGTACTGCTGCTCATCAACTTTGCCCATGGCGACGTTTTCATGGTCGGTGCGTACATCGCGTTCTTCATCTCCTCACTGCTTCTGGCCGAGTTCAGCGGCATGCTTTCCGGCTGGACCCTTGTGGCCTTGGCGGTCCCGCTTACCATGATGCTCACCGCCTGCGTGGGGGTCACGCTGGAGCGGGTTGCTTACCGCCCCCTGCGGCGCAAGGGGGCACACCGCCTGTACGTGGTTATCACGGCCCTCATGTGCGGCCTCATTCTGGAGAACGGCAACCTTGCCCTTCTGGGTGCCAGCCGCAGAAAGTTTCCGGATTTAGTGGATACCGTGGTCATCAATCTGGGCGGGGTGGTCACCATCACCAACCTCAAGCTCATGGTTATCGTTGCGGCAATTCTCACTTTCCTGCTGCTGAACTGGATTGTGACCAAAACCAAGATAGGCATGGCCATGCGGGCGGTTTCCTTCGACAAATTTGCCGTTCCGCTCATGGGTATTCCGCTGAACACCGTCATCGTGTTCACCTTTGTTCTCGGCTCCGGCTTTGCTGGGCTTGCAGGCATGCTTTTCGCCATGTCCTACCCCATTCTGGAACCCTACATGGGCGCGCTCATAGGCTGGAAGGCCTTCATCGCAGCCGTGGTGGGCGGCATAGGCGACATACGCGGCGCCTTCATCGGCGGCTTCCTGCTGGCCTTCATAGAGATAGGCGTGGCCTCCGTGCTGCCCTCCTCCTACAGGGACCTCTTCGCCTTCTCCATCCTGCTGATGATTCTGTGGGTCAAGCCCACCGGACTCTTCGGCGTGGCAAAGACCACCAAAATCTAGCAAACCGAATCCCGGGAAATTCCGATGCAGAAACACACCTTCACCATCGCGCTCTTCCTGGCCTGCCTCGGTTTGGTAGGCGCAGCGCAGTTCAATGTCCTTGACCAGTACATCCTCACCGTCATCATGTTCATAGGCATAAACATCATCCTTTCCTCCAGCCTGAACATCGTAAACGGCTACATGGGCGAATTCGCCTGCGGGCACGCCGGATTCATGTGCGTGGGGGCCTACATCTCCTCGGTACTCTCCGTGGTGCTCTTCACGCGCGACCGCGTGTTCGGCGACGCGTGGCTCTCTCCGGACCTCGCATGGATAGGCTTTCCCGTCGTCATTCTCATCGGGGCCGGGGTCGCGGCGCTGGCGGGGCTCATCGTGGCGCTGCCCTCGTTCAAAACACGCGGCGACTACCTTGCCATCATCACCATCGCCGCCAACTACATGGTCATCTCCGTCATAGAAAACATGGACGCCATAGGCGGCCCGCGCGGCTTTCAGGGCATGAAGCGCGTGGTCAACTCCATGCACGATGTGGCAAATATTCCGTGGATGCTCATCTGGATCATCATCGGCACCATCTTCTCCGTGTGGCTCATCCGCCG
The DNA here is from genome assembly GCA_964425115.1 of uncultured Desulfovibrio sp. GTDB lineage: Bacteria > Desulfobacterota > Desulfovibrionia > Desulfovibrionales > Desulfovibrionaceae > Halodesulfovibrio. Next base: position 2,035 of record CAYRLL010000064.1, read on the forward strand.
GTTCGTCTCCTCCACCTACGGCAAGGGCATCATCGCCATCAATCAGGACGAGGTAGCCGCCAACATCATGGGCGTGAACACAGACAAGATGAAAATCGCGGCATTCATGCTCTCTGCCGGTCTCGCCGGACTTGCGGGCGGGCTATTCGCCCATGTTTACGGCTACGTGAACCCGCAGTCCTTCAACATCATGAAGTCCACGGAATGTCTGGTCATGGTCTACCTCGGCGGCATGGGCTCACTGAGCGGGTCAGTGCTCAGCGCCATCCTCTTCACCCTGCTCATCGAATCGCTGCGGTTCATCATCCCCGGGGTGGACAGCCTGCTGCACTCGCTGGGCATCGTGCCGGACAGCTACGAGATTTCGCAGGTCTGGAAGTGGGTCATCATACCCATGATCCTGTTCTTCCTCATGCAGTTCCGGCCGGAAGGCATCATGGGGAACAGGGAACTGCCGGACATCTTCCCCAAACTGCGCAAATACTACAGCTTCAAGTAAGGGTAGACGACCATGGCACTGCTCGAAATCAAAAACCTTACCCAAAGATTCGGCGGCCTGCAGGCCGTCTCCGACTTCAACATCAATATTGAGGAAGGCCAGCTTCTCGCGCTCATCGGCCCCAACGGCGCGGGCAAGACCACCGTGTTCAACCTTACCTCCGGGTTCTACCAGCCCACGGAAGGCTCCATAACCTTCAACGGGCAGAACACGGCGGGCATGAAGCCGCATCAGGTCACCAAGCTCGGCATCGCCCGCACCTTCCAGAACATCCGCCTGTGGCACGATATGACCGTGCTCGACAACATCCGCATCGCCCAGCACTACCAGATGGGCTACAGCGTGTGGGATGCCTTCCTGCGCACCAAACGCTACGCAAACCGCGAACGCTCCATAGACACGGTGGCATGGGAAATGCTCGAGGCCATGAGCCTCAAGGAATATGCCGAAGAACGGCCCAAGAACCTTCCCTACGGCATGCAGCGCCGCGTGGAGATAGCCCGCGCCATGTCCATACGGCCCAAGCTCCTGCTGCTGGACGAACCGGCGGCAGGACTCAACTCCGTAGACGTGGAAGGCCTCATCAAACTCATCCGCTGGATACATGACGAGTTCGACATCACCATCTGGATGATCGAACACCAGATGAAGGTGGTCATGACCCTGTGCGAGCACATCAAGGTCATCGACTTCGGTTCCACCATCGCCGATGGTACCCCGGAAGAAATCCAGTCCAATCCGGTGGTTATCAAGGCCTACCTGGGAGACGATACAATCTGATGCTGCTATCCATAGAAAACCTCTTCGTAAAATACGGCAACATAGAAGCGCTGCACGGCATAAGCTTCCATGTGGATCAGGGCGAAATTGTTACGCTTATCGGTGCCAACGGCGCGGGAAAATCCACCACGCTCAACACCATCATGAGGCTGCCCCCGCCCGAAGCACCCCGCGTCACGGCGGGCGACATCAAGTATCGCGGGCAATCCATCCTGAATGTGGAACCGCACGATGTGGTGGCCAAGCTCAATCTTGCCCTCGCGCCGGAAGGCCGCCGCATCTTCGGCAACCTGACGGTCATGGAAAACCTGACGCTGGCCACCTATGCCCGCAAGAACGACCCCGCCTCGGAAATCCAGCGCGACCTCACCCGCATTTTCGACCTGTTCCCCCGTCTGGCGGAACGCAAGAACCAGCGTAGCGAATCCCTCTCCGGCGGAGAACAGCAGATGCTCGCCGTGGGACGCGCGCTCATGACCAAGTGCGAGGTGCTCCTGCTGGACGAACCGTCCATGGGCCTCGCCCCGCTGCTCATGTACGAGATGTTCCGCACCCTCAAGCAGATCAATCAGGAAGACGGCCTCACCATCGTGGTGGTGGAGCAGAACGCCAAGGTGGCCCTCAGCCTCGCGCACCGGGGCTACGTGCTGGATACCGGCGAAATCGTGGCCTCCGGCCCTGCGGAAAAACTTGCCAACGACCCGGAAGTCAAAAAAGCCTATCTGGGCGGCTAACCACCCCGGCAACGCATACCCCAACACACACAGCGCCCCGCGGCTTCCGGCCCCGGGGCGCTTCTCTGTCGCTGCCGGGCATTGCGCCATGTGAATCCCCGGCAGCCCCATGTCCGGTTAGGCGCAGCTTCCGGTAACAACAGAATAACAACGGGGTAATAGCGGGGTAACAGCGGGCAGCAATGGGACAAACAGCAGGTTGCCATTCTTCCAAAGCACGCCTACAACCGAAAAACGCATGTCACACCCTTCCGCCATAGAAACCGACAACCGGCGCATGTTCATCTTCCTGCTGGTGCTGGTGCTCGCCGTAGCCGCCTCCTTCCAAGGCTGGCGCACGCTCTACAACAACTTCGCCGTGGAGCTGGCGGGACTCTCAGGAGAACAGAACGGCCTCGTGCAATCGCTGCGCGAGGTTCCGGGCTTCCTCTCCCTGCTGGTCATCTACATCATGCTGGTCGTGCGCGAACACACGCTGGTCGCCCTCTCCGTCCTCACCCTGGGCGCCGGCGTCGCCATCACAGGCTATTTCCCCTCGTTCCACGGTGTCATCTTCACCACGCTGATCATGAGCTTCGGCTTCCATTATTATGAAACAGTCCACCAGTCGCTGGTGCTGCAATACTTCAGCAAGGCGCAGGCACCCGCTGTCATGGGCAGAATGCGCGGTTTCTCCTCCGGTGCCAACATTATGGTGGGTGCCGCCATCTTCCTGCTTTCCCCCGTGCTGGAATACCAAACCCTGTTCCTCCTCTTCGGGTGCGTGGCGGTACTTGCAGCCCTGTGGTGCTTCACCCAAAACCCCGCCTCACGCCACACGGTCCCCCAGCGGCGCGGCATGGTGCTGCGCAGGCAATACTGGCTGTTCTACCTGCTCACCTTCTTCAGCGGAGCACGCAGGCAGATATTCGTAGCCTTTGCCGTCTTCCTCATGGTGCAGCGGTTCGGCTTCACCGTGCAGGAAATAACCGTCCTGTTCATGCTCAACAACGCCGTAAACTGGTTCCTCTCTCCCGCCATCGGCAGGGCGGTTACCCGTTTCGGAGAACGGCGGGTGCTCACACTGGAATACGCGGCCCTCATCGCCGTCTTCGTGGGCTATGCCGTCGTGCAGAGCAAACTTCTCGTGGCCGCCCTGTATATCCTCGACCATGTGTTCTACAACTTCGCCATGGCCATAAAGACCTACTTCCAGAAGATAGCCGACCCGGCAGACATCGCCCCCAGCATGGCGGTCAGCTTCACCATCAACCACATCGCCGCCGTGTTCATCCCCGCTGTGGGCGGCATGCTGTGGATGGTGGACTACCGCATTCCCTTTCTGGGCGCGGCGTGCCTGGCATGTGTCTCCCTCGTGCTCTCGCAGTTTGTGCGCATTCCTGCGCCGGAAGAAGATAGATAGCCGCAAGGCATGACTTTTCCTTTCACCGCAGTTGATTTACCCCGCCTGCGGCTGTACACTCCTCCATAAACAAACCACCCGCAAAGGAGACCGCAATGCCGCGTCTGTTTCTGCATATTCTGGCAACCATGCTCCTGCTGGCTCTGGCCATCCCGTCCCTTCCGGCCTTCGCGGAAGAGCCGGAAAAAAAGCCCCTCAAGGATGCACCGCAACAGGTTGCCACGGGTAAATCCACCACCGTGGCCGTGGAGCATGAAGGCGAAGACACCATCGGTGCCCGCCTCGCCTTCCAGCTCAAGGAAATTTTCAACACCTCAAGCCTGTTTCAGCTTACCGATGCCGACAAGCCCAAACTGAATGTCCTCGTGTCCACGGTTTCGGAATTTCCCTCCCGGCCCGAGGTAGGCTCCGCCTACGCCGTGGTGTGGGTCTATTCCGAAAGCCGGGGCAACCTGCAATACTATCTGGGACGCCAGACCGGTGTGGTCAGCGAGGCCAGCGTGGCAGACGTCGCGCGGGTTCTGGCCGAGCGCACGGACGGCATTGCCGTAAAATACGGGTACCTCTTCGGCAACTGATCACCGCCCTGCCCCTGCAACCTCCGTCAGCTCCCGCCAATTCTTGGAGGCGTTATGGAAAAGGCCCTTCTGCTCACCGTAAGCGATGACATGAACTACGCATGGGGCATGCGCTTCGCGGCCTCCTTCTTCCATCATAAAGAAGAGATACGGCTCACTCTGCTCTACGTGGCACCTTCCGGCTACGCCGATGCCCAGTCGCAGGCAGAAACCACCCTCTCCGAAAGCCAGCAGCGCAAAGGCAGTGAGATGGTGGCCGAGGCGCGCCAATGGCTTGTCGGGCACGGCTTCCCGGAAGATCTGATAGATACCAAGGTCATTCCGAAGCAGCACGGCGTGGTACGCGACATCATCGCCGAGGCGCGCAGGGGGCTCTACGATGCCGTGGTGGTGGGCCGCCGCTATCTGGACTGTCTGGAGCGCGTCTTCACCACCAGCGTAAGCCGCGGCCTGCTGTGGGAAGGCGGCGATTTCCCCGTGTGGGTCTGCAACCAGCCCGCACCGGAACGCAGCAACATCCTGCTCTGCACAGACGGCTCCTCCTCCTGCGCCAACGTGGCTGACCATGTGGGGTTCATGATGTCGCACGAACCCCGCCACCGCGTCACCGTGCTGCACCTCCGGGAAGGCGGCATCACTCCCGAATCCGCGCTGGAAGAAGCCATCGTGCGCATCCGCGAAAACGGCGTGGAGGAATCGCGCATCAGCACGCTGGTTATGGACGCCAAAGACAAAACCCGGACCATCCTGCGTCTGGCGGATGAAGGGGAATACGCTGTCGTGGCGGTGGGCCGCAGGCAGGACTTGCCGGAATCGCTTGTCCAGTGCCTGTTCACGTCATCCGTAAGCCTTGGCCTGCACGAGCAGGTAAACAAATTCTCCCTGTGGGTTAGCCGCTGACAACGCTTGAACATACCACAACATGCCTGAACTGGCCTGAACTGGCCTGA
>CAYRLL010000064.1:7077-18446 GCA_964425115.1 uncultured Desulfovibrio sp.
CTTCGCCCGGCCCCATCCCACTTCGTCCGGTGCCACTCCCGCATCTTCCTGTCTCATTCCCATTTCTTTCTGCACCATCCCCGGCATCCGCCCCCGGAATGCTGCCTTTCCCCGTTCTGCATTCCCGCGCGTCCCTGCCCGTGACCTCCCCCCCCCTCACAACGGAACATACGTCCGGATTCGTATCTTCTGGTGTGTTATTGTAAGCCGCATAAACAATACGCACAGCCCCACGGCCACCCGCACAAGACTAACCTGCTAAGTTAAATGGTAAAAATGTGACACATAAAAAGTGTCAAACCAAGCGCAGGACAAATGGCGTAGACAAGTTCATATACGTTATGTAGCTTGCAACTAACGGCAAAAAGCTTCTTTCCATAACCTGAAATAACCCAAACGGAGAAACGCATGCAACGATTCCTGCTTCTGCTGCTGCTCGTGGCTCTGGCCCTGCCCGGCGTGGCGCGGGCAGAAAACCCCGTCCTGATGATGGCCACCACCACCAGCACCGACGACACCGGCCTTCTGGACGTCCTGCAACCCGCCTTTGCCGCCGATACAGGCATAGACCTGCGCTGGACAGGCGTGGGAACAGGCAAGGCGCTTGAGCTTGGCAAAAACTGCGATGTGGACGTCCTGCTCGTGCACGCTCCGGGTGCGGAAAAAGCCTTTGTGGAGGCCGGGCACGGTGTTAACCGCGTTCAGCTCATGTACAACGACTTCGTCATCGTGGGCCCCTCTGCCGATCCGGCGCAGGTAAAGGGCCTTTCCGTGCGTGATGCACTGGCCAAGTTCGCGCAGACCTCCACCCCCTTCTGCTCGCGCGGCGACGATTCCGGCACGCACAAGAAGGAACTGGGCCTGTGGAAGGAAGCAGGCATGGCTGTCCCGGAAAAGGAAGCATGGTACATCCAGACAGGGCAGGGCATGCTGCCCACCATCAACGTGGCGAGCGAAAAGGGTGCCTACACCCTCACGGACCGCGGCACCTTCATCAAGTATGAGGCGTCCCACAACGGCAATCCGCCCATGGTCATTCTGGTGGAAGGCGACGGCGCCCTCTTCAACCAGTACAGCGGTATTGCGGTGAACCCGAAAAATTGTCCCAACGTCAAGTACGACCTTGCCATGAAGTACATCGAATGGATGGCCTCTCCCGCCACCCAGAAGCTCATCGGCGAGTTCTCCCTCATGGGCAAGCCCCTGTTCGTGCCCAACGCCGGGAAGTAGAAAGCAACTCCGCCGCCATGTCTTGCATCGCGGCGCACTTCCACGTATTGCAGGGCGGACCCGGTGCCGCCCTTTTTCATACCTGACGGGGAGATAATGGACTTCATACTGGACGGTTTCATCACGGCATTCCACCTGCTGCTGAGCGGGAATGAGGAAACATGGTCCGCCGTATACGCCACTGTATACGTTTCCACGCTGGCCATCCTGCTTACCGTGCTCATGGGCGCGCCGCTGGGCTTTCTGCTGGGCTACTGCACGTTTCCCGGCAAACGCGCTGTCCGGCTGGTGGTAGACACCCTGCTTTCCTTCCCCACCGTGGTCATAGGGCTCATCGTCTACGGGCTCATCTCCCGCAACGGCCCGCTGGGCGATATGGGCCTGCTGTTCACCCTGCAGGGAATCGCTCTCGGGCAGGTACTGCTCGGTCTGCCCGTGGTCATTGCCATGGTGGCCAACGCCGTGGAAAACGCCGACAAACGCCTCCAGTTCACTCTGCTCACGCTGGGCGCGGACAAAACGCAGCAGCTTGCCGCCACCCTGTGGGAGGTCCGCTACCACGTCATGCTCGCCACGGTCGCCGCATACGGGCGCATCGTTTCAGAAGTGGGCATCGCCATGATGGTGGGCGGCAACATCAAGTGGCACACCCGCACCATCACCACCGCCATCGCGCTGGAAACGGGCAAGGGCCAGTTCGCCATGGGCGTGGCTCTGGGCATGGTGCTCATGGTGGTGGCCTTCGGCGTGAATATTTCCGTATCCGGGCTGCGCCGGAGGGTAGGCAGATGAACGCGCTTTACACCCTGCACAACATTCACCAGCAGTATAACGGACGCCCCGTGCTTGCCGTGGACAGCTTCGTCATAGAAACGGGCAGCATCGTCGGCATCGTCGGTCCCAACGGCGGCGGCAAGTCCACGCTCATGCGGCTTCTGGCCTTTCTGGAACCACCCCATTCGGGCAGCATCCATTTCGCGGGCACAGATGTGGGGCCTCGCGGCCTTTCCTCAGGCCAGCTCACTGCATTGCGCCGCAAGGCCACCCTGCTCACGCAGGAACCCTACCTGCTGCAGCGCAGTGTGGAAGAAAACGTGGCTTACGGCCTCAAAGTCCGCAAAGAGAGGAACATTGCAGCTCGCGTGGCCTCCGCGCTGGAAACGGTGGGACTTGCGCCTGCGGAATTCTGCAAACGCCAGTGGTTCGAACTCTCCGGTGGCGAGGCCCAGCGGGTGGCACTGGCGGCACGTATCGCCCTGTCTCCCCGCGCGTTGCTGCTGGACGAACCCACGTCGTCACTGGATGAGGAATCCACAGACCGCATCCGCGAAGCCGCCCTGCACATCCGCAAAACCGCAGGAACCACGCTGGTCATCGTTTCGCACGACAGGGAATGGCTCGCTTCCGTGGCAGATACCATCCGTACAGTCAGACAAGGCCGCCTGCAGCCTATGGAGTGAGCAGTCTCCCGGGGCTGCACCGGCTACACGCCTGAATCGGGAACATGTCCGTGTATGGGCAGGCGGATAGTGAACCGCGCTCCGCTACCCGGCCGGGAATCCACGGCAATAGTGCCGCCGTGGTTCTCCGTAATGATAAAGTACGTGACGGAAAGCCCAAGCCCCGTCCCCAGCCCCGGCACCTTGGTGGTGAAGAACGGCTCAAAAACCCTTTTGCGCGTGGCCTCCGTCATGCCGGGACCGTTGTCCTGCACGGTCACCACCACCCACTCTCCATCCTGTACGGCGGAAACAACGATGCGCGGATCGGCCGTCCCGCTCATTGCCATGGCCTGCGCCGCATTCTTGATGAGGTTCAGCAGCACCTGCTCAATCTCCGTCTCTATGCAGTTCACGGCCGGCAGGTCCGGGGGCATACGCATTTCCACATCAATCTTCTTGATATCGTAGCGTTTTTTCAGGTCATAATCGCTTCGGGCCATTTCAATCACCCGGCCCACCAGCGCAGCCATGTCCGCCTGCGTTCTCACGGATTCGCTTTTACGCGAAAAATTCAGCATATTGTGGACAATACGCGCCGCGCGTTCCCCCGCGTCGCGGATACCCCGTATCATATGCAGAACCTTGCGGCGTTCCAGATACCCGGCAATGCTTTCCAGGCTGCACCCCGCCTCGTCAGCCGCCTTGATGTTGCCGGGAAGCACCGGCGAAAGCCGTCGTTCTATGTTCTGCGCTCCCTGCAGAATGGCCCCCAGCGGATTATTTATCTCGTGCGCCATGCCCGCTGCCAGCCCGCCCACAGAGAGCATCTTTTCCGTCTGCACCATCATCTCTTCTATGCGTATCTGGGAAGTAATATCGTCAATACGGATAACCGCCTCAGACTTCTGCTCGCGCCGCAGCGGATACACCACCAGACGCACAACCATGCCGCGCCCGCGCATATCCAGGTGTTTGCGCTCGTTTGTCTGCGGCATTCCGGCGGCAATGGCGGCCTCCACTCTCCCCCATTCGTCGGCCAGCATAGGCACAGTCTGTATAAAGGGCCGGTGCATGGCTTCTTCCCGCCCTATGCCGAACTGCCGTGCCGCCAGTCTGTTCCAATGGGTTATGGCGCCCTGTTCGTTCACGCCGATAAGAATGGAGGGCATGGAATCGATGATGTCGGAAAGATACCGCTCCATCTCCTTCATACGCTGTTCGGAACGGGACCGTTCAGATATGTCCACGGCAATGGAGCACAGGCCGTTTATCCGTCCTGAGGAATCGTGCAGGGGAAACTTGGTGGTCAGAAAGGTCCCGGAAGCATCGTCCAGAACCATATTCTCCTCCCACTGCAGCGGCCTGTCCGCCGCATAGGTGGCTTCATCGTGTTCCGCATGCTGTCTGGCGGAATCCGGCGGCAGCAGGTCCTCTTCCGTCCGGCCGATGATCTCCGGCAGCGGACGCCCGAGCACCCTTTCCACGCTGGGGTTGGCAAAGGTTATCCGCCCCAGCCTGTCCTTCACATACACCATGTTGCTGGTGTTCAGCAGAATCTCGCGCAGCCTCTCCTCGCTTTCGCGCAGGGCGTTCTTCTGCTGTCCAAGGCGATGCAGCAGCACGATGGTGAAAAATGTCACCACGGCCAGCACTCCCCCCACGCCCATCTGCCGCCACAAAAGCTCATCGCGCTGCTGTGAGATGGTACGCTGCAGAATATCCATCTCGCCGGAAAGCGAATCCTGCAACAGCGCCGCCTCCGCCGCTATGACCGATTCCGGCACGGTTATGAGCACGGCGGCACGCTGCCCCGGAGATGATAACCCTATGGGAATGATGATGACCAGCGTCTCGCCTTCCAGCGAGGCAAGCGATGCGCCTTCGCGGATGGTCTGCAGGTGCCTCCGCCAGTCCAGTCCCAGGGCGCTCAGATGCGTCCCTTCGCGGATGTTTTCTCTGGTGGAAGCGGCCACATGCCCGCTGCCGGCGATAATGAACGTCTCAGGCAGCCCGCCGAACAGCGATTCCTTGAGCGCAGCCATCAGGTTGTGCATGAAATCCAGCCGGTAACTCACGCCTATACTGCCTGCAAAAGCATCGTGTACCTTAATGGGAGCAACGGCCGTGGTCATCCACATGTGCCCTGCACCGGTGCGGTAAGGATGCAGCGGCAGCAGGTGCGCCACCCCTGTCTCCCTGACCAGCAGATGAAATTCCCCCCTGCGCACACCGTGCCCCGTGTCCTCTGCGGATTCGTGCTCATGCAGCGGCACCGGCTGAATACCGCCGTCCTGCAGACGCATCCAGTGCTCCACAAAGCCCTGCGCATCCACTCCGTAATCGCCCGCAAACATGCCCGGTTCCCAGCATGTGTACACAGAGGCGAACTCGGGATGACTCTCCAGCACCAACCTCAGCCGCTGCCGCACATCTTCCCGGTTCATGGAAAGCCCGCCCCCGCTCTCACGAATCCAGCCAAGGGTCTCGGCCAGCGTCCCCGCCACGGCCATGGCTTCTCCCAGCCTGCCCTCCACGGCAGAAGCCTTAATCCGTGCCTGCGCAACAATGCGCTCCACAGCAATCCCCGTGGCCTGTTCTCCAAAGGTGGCATGCGCCTCCTCAGAAAAGGAAGCGGCGGTTTCCAGCGCAAATCCGGCTATGTCTCTGGCGGTAATGTAAGAAAATGCGATAACGCCCGCGCAGGCAAGCGCAAGGCAGATACTGAGCAGCACACCCGGAAACACCCCCCTCCCCTTGTGGCGGGTTCGAATGCCGGAGTCTTCAGGGCTCTGTGGAGTAAAAAAAGGTGCCATGCTCTGCGTCACCTGCCTCGAACAGGCAGACACGCAGTCCGCCCGTTGCCGGGTGTTAAAGCAATTTGTCCTAAAGCCGTTAACACGGTTCACCACAGGCGCAGCAACGGTTCAGGAAGTGCACACAGGTAATGCCCGTGCCTGCCTTCCGAAGCATTCGCAGCTGCAAGACGGAGTATCCGGCGCAAGTGGTCTCAAACTGTTCCGGGCGGCCTTCCCCGCCGCCATCCGGCGGCCCTGCCACGCCTATCCCGTGCGGGATATAGAATATAGACCAATGGTACATGAAGATTACGGTTTCGTCACCCCCCGGCCGCCTCCCCGGCCGCCGTCTGCCCCCCGGAAAGGGTTTTTTCACTTTTCATGAAAATCCGTTGACAAGGGGAGCGAGTTTCTTTAGTTACTTCCCTCGCACACTGGGCTGTCGTTCAATTGGCAGGACACCGGATTCTGACTCCGTCAATCAAGGTTCAAGTCCTTGCAGCCCAGCCATCAAGCGTCCCCATCGTCTAGCCTGGCCCAGGACACCTGCCTTTCACGCAGGCGACGGGGGTTCAAATCCCCCTGGGGACGCCACAGAGAAAGCAAGCACCTATAGAAATGTAGGTGCTTTTTCTTTTCATGCCGCCCCCCCCGATTGGGACTTCAGCAAAACGCATTTTTCCCGTACACCTCCGGGAAGGACAGCAGGCACCGCCGTCCCCGGACAATTCCCCTGGGCAATTCCCCCGGATAATCCCCCGGACAATTTCCCCGGACAATTTCCCCGGACGGGTTCCGTACGTTCCGTCAACCCTAAACGGTGCGCACGCCCCATGCGCAATGCTCAATGAGCGTTCCGCAACGCAACGGCGCACCATTCTTTCAACGGCCTGCCGCGCAAACGCGGAGGCGATGCCAGTATGCAGCACACCCCATCGGCAGCGGCCCTGCAGCAGGTCGCGCACACCATCGCCGCCGCGCGTCCGCAGCCTCCCGCACCGGAGAGCCTTACCCTCATCGTCCGTTCAGCGGATGAGCGCACCACCCACGCCTGCATCCATCTGCTGCGGCAGGCGGTCCCGCACGCCCCTGTCCACACCGTCTGCGAAAAACCCTTCAGCGCGGCGCTGCGAAAATGCTTCACGCTGGGGCTGGAAGAAAACCGCCCATGGACGCTGGTCATGGACGCAGACGTGCTCATCCGCACCGCCTTTCCCGGAGAAATCACCGCCCTTGCCCAAACCCTGCCCGCCGCCACCTTTGCGGTGCAGGGCATCGTGCACGACAAATTCTTCAACCTGCTGCGGCCCGCTGGCAACCACCTGTACCGCACGCAGCACATGCAACGCGCCCTTTCGCTCATTCCGGAAGAAGGCACCTCCCTGCGCCCGGAATCAGACACCATTAACCGCATGGCGGAACAGGGCCACCCCTTCACGCAAACGCCCTGCGTGGCTGGCCTGCATGACTACGAACAGCAACCGGCAGACATCGCCGCCAAATGCTTTTTGCAGGCGCACAAACACCGTTATGTGCTGGACCGCGTATGGCCGGACTGGCAGCACAGGGCAAAGGAAGATGCAGACTACCTCGCCGCCCTGCTCGGCGCGGAGGCGGGAATGCGGTTTGCGGGCACCGTGCGCATAGACAACGGCTTCCTCAGACGGCACATGGAGCAGGCCATCTCCGGCCCCCTTCCCGCGCCCACGCCCCCCCTGCCGCCGCAATCTTACGATAACGCCCGCGTCACCGCCCTGCTGCTGCACGCCCTTTCCACCCCGCAGGCCGCCGACATGCAGGAATTCATGTTCCCCCCCCATCTCTGGAACAGGACACGCGACCATGGCGCGGCATAATGCACGCCCACACACCTGCACGGCGCAAGGGAGCACCCCATGTGCGGCATAGCAGGCATTGCGGGGCATGCTGCCGCACGGTTCGCCCCGGCACTTGAAGCCATGTGCGGGGCACTGCGCCACAGGGGGCCGGATGCGCAGGGCCGCCAGTTCTTTTCCCGCTGCGCCCTCGGCCACACCCGCCTGAGCATTGTGGACCACGCCACCGGCGACCAGCCCTTCGCCAGCAACGATGGAACCCTGTCCGTGGTCTTCAACGGCGAACTCTACGGCTACAGGGAACTGCGGGCACGGCTCCCGGTCGCCTTCCGCTCCGCCTCGGATACGGAACTCATCCCCGCGCTCTACGCCCTCCACGGCACGCAATGCGTCAGGCATCTTCCCGGCATGTTCGCCTTCGGCCTGTGGGACGACAACAACCAGCTTCTGCTCTGCGCCCGTGACCGGTTCGGCGAAAAACCCCTCTACTACGCCCACGGACCGGACGGCACCTTCGTGTTCGCCTCCGAACTCAAGGCCATCGTGCGTTCCGGCCTTATCCGCCCGGTCATCAGCCGCACCGCCCTGTCCGCCTACCTCACGCTGCGCTACGTGCCGGAGGGCATGACCATCTACGAAAACGTGCACTCCCTGCCGCCGGGCCACGCCCTCATTCATCACCCTGCCGGAAACGGTGAACCGGGAGCCAACGGCACAACCCGCGTCCTGCCCTACTGGCAGCCGCCCGCCCCCATGGCGGCACCCCCGTCCCCGCAGGAAGCCGTGGAAGAATTCCGCAGGCTCATGACACAGGCCGTGCGGCGCTGCCTTGTGGCAGATGTGGAGGTGGGCCTGCTCCTTTCCGGCGGGCTGGATTCCACCACCATCGCGGCACTGGCCTCACGCGAGATGCCGCTGCGCTCCTTCTCGTTCGGCTTCACCGGCCCGAGGGACGAACGCCCCTTCGCCCGCGCTGCGGCAGCCGCCTACGGACTGGAGCATACGGAACTCACCGATGAGGCGGACGGGGCACATGTGGCAACCGACTTGCCCGGCCCGACCAACAAAACTGGCATGCCCGGCCCGACCAATCAGACTGGCCAGACCTATCAGCCCGGCCGGACCAACAAAACTGGCGAACCCGACTTTTCCGACATGCTGAACATGCTGTGCCGCGTCTATGACGAACCCTTCGCAGATTCCTCCGCCCTGCCCACCTACCGGCTCTGCCGCCGGGTCAGGGAGCGGGTGAAGGTGGCCCTCAGCGGCGACGGCGGCGATGAACTGCTGGCCGGATACGACTACTGGTACGCGCATCTCGTGTCCCCGCCCGCCGCAGACACCCCCTGCCACGGCTGGAGCCCGGCGGCAGAGCGGCACTGGAACGACATGGCCCATTTCTCCCCTGCGGAAATCGAGGCCATGGGCCTGCCGCCAATGCCCCGTCCCCGCCTGCACTTTGCAACAAACTCCGTGGACGATGCCCTGCGGCTCGACCTCGCCACCTTTCTGCCCGCAGACATCCTCAAAAAAACCGACCGCGCCGCCATGGCCCACGGGCTGGAACTGCGCGCCCCCTTTCTGGATACCGATCTGGCCGAATTTCTCATCGCCCTGCCGTGGCAGTACAAAACCGACGGCACAACGCACAAACTGCTGCTGCGGCAGGCCGTTGCCGATGTATGGCCTGAGACGATCCGGCACCGGGGCAAACAGGGCTTCGGGGCAAGCACAGGCCAATGGCTTGCGCACCCCGCCATGCAGCCCCTGCGCGAATATTACCTGAAGGACCGCAACCGGCGCATCCGCACCCTGCTGCCCGATGAACAGATTAACCGCCACGCCTCCGGCAACGGGCAGAAATGCTGGCTGCTGCTGGTCCTTGCCGCATGGCTGGAACACGCGGAATGGCACGCGCAATGAGAACACGCACGCCGTCTGGCCGGATTTCTGCATGTCCTTTGCCCATGGAAAAAAATGCCCCCGCCCGCGAGGAACCCATGACTGAACCCTTCCACAGGCAGCAGCACTACCACCGCATCACTGCCCTGCTGGACCGCATCCACGGCCAGATCATCCCCCATGGTGCCAACTACGGCCAGATAAGCCGCACAGAGGCAGAATTCCTGCTCAACCGCGTGCTGGACGAACGTCCGCGCCACATTGTGGAACTGGGCACTGCGGCGGGTGTCTCCACCGCCTACATGCTCTGCGCGCTGAACATGCTGGACACGCCAAACGTATCGGACGTATCGGACATATCGGACATGTCGGGCACACCAGACATACCCGGCACGGCGGGCACAGGGACCAGCGGCAGGCACCTCACCGCCATCGAATATCTGGACCACTGCTATTTCGATCCCGCACGCACCCCCGGCTTCATCGTAGATGAAGTCTTCCCCCGTCATCCTCCGGGCTTTTCCCTGCACCTGAACACGTCCGGCTTCGATCTGCAAAGCCTCACGCAGGGCCGCCCCATAGACATGCTCTTCATAGACGCCAACCACACGCACCCGTGGGCCACGCTGGATACCATCCTCGCCCTGCCCTTCCTTGCCCCGAACGCCACCATCGTCTATCACGATATAAACCTCCACCACCGGGGCGGCGCGGCAAAGGTGCACGATAAGGGCCCCCACACCCTGTTCTACCACCTCCCGGCGGCACAAAAGGCCGTGGTGGGCGAATTTCCCTACCCGAACATAGGCTCCCTGCGCCTTGTCACCCCGCAGCGGGAAACGCTGGAAAACCTGCTCGGCATCCTGTTCCGGTTCCCGTGGGAACCGCAGGCATGGCCCGTTCTGGATGCGCCCACCCTGCAACGCTTCGGCGATTATGTGGAACACCACTGGGGTCCCGATGCCGCACGTTCCTTCCGGCAGGGGCTTAACTCCCTTGAACCTGCAAAGGTGGCCGCGTCATGACCCATATACCCGATGCCAGCACCCGCACCTCCCTTCCAGACCTTCCGGAACAGACGGAACAGCCGGAACAGCCGGAACAACCGGAACAGGCCGCCGTCTTTGCCGCCGCCCTTGTCGAACGCCTTCTCGCCTCGCTGCATATCCGCCACGAAGACAATCACCAGCGCTACTATCAGTTAGGCGACCCGGCAGCGCAGCAGGAGGACAAAAACGCGCTGGAAGCGGAACCGGTCCTGCCCGCCCATGTTCTCATGGCCCGCCACGGCGCCGCCTTCGCGCAGCAGGTAGCCACCAAATCGCTGCTGCACTCCCTGCTGGCAGACGAAGCCTCCCGCGACCTGCTGGTCACGCTGGCCGCCTATGCCGTGCTGGGGCATCGCCGGGTTAAGCTGCCCTACCACGGGCCGGACAACATATCCTTGCGCACCCGCCTGCTGGAGCAGACCCGCTGCCCCCATGAGACAGACCCCGGCATTGCCGACCCTGTGCGCGCCAAATGGGTAACGGACGAATTCTCCCTGTTCGATCTCCACCGGGCAGGCGTTCCCGCACGTGTCTACACCATAGGCGAAGAGGTCTTCCGCCGCCTTACTGCCCCCTCCTACGAGTGGCACGGCACCCCGCAGAGCATCGCCGTCCGCAAAGGCGACATCGTGCTGGACTGCGGCGCAGCCTTCGGCGACATCTCCCTGCAATTCGCCCATGCCGCAGGCGAAACAGGCCGGGTCGTCTGCCTTGAGCCATACCCGCTGTTCCTGCGGGTCTTCCATGAAAACATGCGCCTGAACCCTCTTCCGGCCCAAAGGATCACCCTTGTGGAGCGCGGTGTCTGGCACAGCGCGGACCAAACCCTCTCCTTCATCGCCGGGGGCGGCGGGTCACGCATAGACCAGTCCAGCTGCGCGTCTTTGAAAATCGTTACCACCACCATCGACCGTCTGGTGCACGAACACGCGCTCCCCCGTGTGGACTTCATCAAGATGGATATTGAAGGCGCAGAGCTGAACGCCCTGCGCGGCGCAGAAGAAACCCTGCGCCGTTTCCGCCCCCGGCTGGCCGTATGCCTCTATCACAGCCCGGAAGATTTCCGGTTCCTCGACGCTGCGTGTGGAATTCGACTTCATTGACTACAACTTCGAC
>CAYRLL010000065.1:0-18388 GCA_964425115.1 uncultured Desulfovibrio sp.
AAAAATGATAACCGGCTTCAGGTGTTATCCATACGGCAAGCAGTATGTCGGCGGCGGGAGTGCCGTCGGTTCCCGGTGCAGGTGAAGGCATATCTGCGGGCGGCGGAGCATGGTTCAGCAGGAAGGCTTCTGCACGAAAGCTGACAGGCAGGTCCGCAGCGAGCATGCGGCCGGGTGCGTGGAGGAAGAGCAGACAGGTAAGGATGCACAGTACCGTGGTGCACATGACCCGCATGAATATGCCGCGCGGTGTGCGCAGGCCGCCGGATTCAGGATGAGCGAGGAGAGTAGAGTTGTCCATGGGGCTGTTATGGGGTTTTTGCGGATTTTATGCAAAATAATGTTGACAGAAATGGGTCTTCCAAATAGGTTCCATCTCCGCCGCAGGTTGAAGCAATTTAGCCGCGGCAGCCATGGTGTGGGCCATTGGCTCAACGGTAGAGCAGTTGACTCTTAATCAATTGGTTCGGGGTTCGAATCCCTGATGCCCCACCATTTCAAGGCACCCTGCGCAAGCGGGGTGTCTTCTTTTTTGCGCCGGCAAAAGCTATGCTTCCGACATGTCATCAGCTGGCTGCGCAGCCGTGGAAAGCAGGATGTTGTTTTGTGACTGCGGGAAGGGAGCTGGCGTTCCCTTCCCGCCTCTGCACGGTTCAGGAAATGCACACCATCTCATAGTCTTTGCCGGTAAGGCAGCGTGCGCCTGCGCCGGTGATTTCGAAGGTGTTTTCCACTCCCACCATACCCAATCCGGCAATGCCTATCTTCGGTTCCACAGCCATGACCATACCCGCTTCGAGCGGAGCATCAAATTTGTTGGCAAGAACGGGGTATTCGTCCACGGCAAGGCCAATGCCGTGCCCCACAAAGGGAACCTTGCTGCTGCCCAGCGCCATGAAGCCTTCCGCAAAGCCCGCCTTGTCCGCCATGGCAATGGCTTCTCCGAAAATCTGAGAAGGAATGACTCCCGGCATCATCCGTTCCGATACATGCCGCTGGATTTCGATACAGGCATCGTGGGCGCGCCGTGCAACATCGGGGATGTCCTTTGGCTTTCCGGCCCAGTAAAGTTGCGTCTTGTCCGTATGGTAGCCCTCAAGGCAGAAGCCGATATCCACGGCAAGGGGAGTGCCGGGTTTCCAGACGCTGCCCGCATACCCCATATATGGTGTGGCGGGATGCTCGCCTTTAACGCCCAGCGGGCCGTTGAAATGGTTGGGGTAGTTTCCGTTTTCTCCTGCCGAGACATGGCCGAGAAAAATTTCTTCCCCGAAGGAATTCATGCGCAGAATCCCTGAGTGTCCGCGTGCGAAAAAAACATCCCATGCACGGTGGGAAATTTCCCGTTCGTTCATGCCGGGACGGATGAGCTTGGGCAGTTCGCCATACAGGCTTTCATGGTGGCGTTTGCCCGCCAGCCGGAGCTTGGCGAGTTCCCACTCGGTTTTCACGGAACGGGTCAGGGTCAGGGCGTGGTCTCCCGGCACAATACTGATGCCGGAAAGTTTGGCGCGCAGCATGTCCCCGAACTGCCATGTCAGGCCTGAGAATTCTGCAGCAAGAATGTTGGCCTGCGGCGCGCTGCCTGCCTCGGCGAGTCTGGGAAGAATGTCGCTGTAAGACCGGAAAGGGAGGATATGCTCCAGCGGGCTTTCCATGCGGCAGCGTTCCAGTCCGTGCCGCACCAGCAGCACAGGGGCACCGTTCAGCGGAAGCCAGAATACGCCGTTGCCCAGCGTGCCCGTAAGGTAGTAGATGTTCACCCGGGAGAAGACAAGCAGCCCGCAGGCCTGCGGTGCCTGCCGGGCAAGCATTTCCCTGCACCGCGCGTGGCGGATGAGCAACTCGTCCGGCGGGATGACTTCTATGGGGGTGTGAACCGTTGTCGTATCTTTGGGGTATGCGGTCATCGTGTTTCCTGCGGTCCTGTTCGTCGGTCTGCAAAAGGCTTGATGGGCCTCGCCTTGTCCTGTGCCGTGTTGTACGTGAAGGGGGGTGCAAGCGCAACTCGGCCAGTTTGCAACCGGATGCGCTTTTGTGCAATTGCACTTCGCTGCGCTGCGGAGTATGCTCCTCGCTTACGATTTCTTGAGAAGGATGACATATGCTGTTTGACGATACCTTGGGCGTCTTGCTGCGCACTGCAAAGACCATTGCCGTTGTGGGTGCCAAGGACAAGCCGGGGCAACCCGTGGATTCAGTGGGGCGTTACCTCATGGAGGCCGGTTACACGGTCATTCCCGTGCATCCCGTCCGCCGTGGCGTATGGGGGCTTGCTACTTACGAAACCATCGGGGATATTCCCTTTCCTGTTGATATTGTGAACGTCTTTCGTGCCTCGCAGCACTGCGCAGACCATGCCCGCGAGGTTCTGGCATTGCCCGTATTGCCGGGCACGTTCTGGATGCAGTCCGGCATCCGCAGCCCGGAGGCAGGAACAATGCTGTCCGCTGCGGGTGTGCGCGTGGTAGAGGACCGATGCATTATGGTGGATCATCAACGACTGGTACTGAAGCGATAGCCGGGGATACTACGCATGGCGGAAACCAAGACACAGGCTGGGCAGGATGGCGTGCCCCGGAAGCAACAGGCGGCATGTGAGCCGGAAGCCTTTGACTGCAAGATGTGCGGGCACTGCTGTCTCGGCGAAGGGGGCATTGTGGTCAGCCCCAAAGACCTTGCCCGCATTGCGGCGCATATGAACATGACCCCGCAGGCCTTTGCCGCCGAACACGGTGTGTACAAGGGGGGGAAGTTGTTCATCCGTGCGGGTGCGGACGGGTACTGTATTTTTTTTGAGGAAGGAAAAGGGTGCGGTGTGCATGTGGCCAAGCCCGATATCTGCCGCGCGTGGCCTTTCTTCCGGGGCAACGTGGTGGATGCGGAATCGCTGGAGCTTGCCAAGGAGTATTGTCCCGGCATCCGGAGTGATGTGCCGCATGCTGAGTTTGCCCGGCAGGGGCGTGCCTACCTGAAAGAGAACGGGCTGATTGCGTCAGACCCTGCATGCGAGGCGCGGGCTCTTATTTTGGACGACAACTAACCCGGATTCCGCTGACGGATTACCCTCTGGCGGTTGGAAACAACGTAGCAGAGTGATTTGAATCGTTGATGATTGAGCCAACCGGGAGAATGCCCGCGCGGTGATGTTGAAAACGCTGAATGCCGGGATGCGGACGGCGATGATGAACAGTCTGGAGAACGCTGCGTGACGCTACAGGAATGCTACCGGATTTTGAAGCTGGATGATGGAGCCGGAGTGGATGCCATCAAGTCCGCCTATCGCAGGCGGGCATTTGAACTGCACCCGGACCTGCATCCGCATAATCCCGATGCGGCGCGGCAATTTCAGTTGCTGAACGAAGCCTACGTGTTGCTGACCAAGAGTGCCGGGCCGGAGTCGGACGCACGTTCGCAGGCCAGTTCGGCCTATGAGAAAGCCAAGAAGGGGTTTGACGCTTCTCAGGCCCGGCAGAAGAACGGGGCGGCCGGGGCGGAAAACGGCACTGCAGGGGCGGACACGGGCGCAGGCGGGACAGAGACGGAGCAGGCACGCAGGGCGCAGGCATCGGAAGCCTATGCGAGAACGCAGGCCCGCAAGGGTGCCCCCGGCGGCGCACGGCGCACGGCGTCCGAGTACAGGCAGGAAGACGTTTTGAACGACATCCTGAAAGATCCCTTTGCCCGGCGAGTGTTTGAGGATATTTACAGCCAGATACGGCGCGAAGGCGGCAAACCCTCGCCCCTGCCCAAAAAGCGCAGGCTGAGCTTTGAATGGGGAGAGTCCAAGCTCTCCTTTGACATGACCCACGGCGTGGTGGCCGGTGTAAAGGGCTGGCTGCGCAAGCAGATGGATGATGAGCAGACCATCTATGTGCCACCCCAGAACCTGTTGCCCGGTGCACGGGTGCGTATTTCCCTTTCGCAGGGTATGCGGGATGAGCCCAGACAGATAGAGATAACCCTGCCTCCGGACTTTGTGGTGGGGCGGCCCATCCGCCTGAAGGGGCTGGGGCGTAAAATCGGGCCGTGGACCGGAGATCTTTTTCTGCGGGTGCTCGCCAAGGTGTAGTCGTGCGGCCGGTCACGTTCTGATGGCTGGCTTCGCCTTTCCGGGCGATGTTTTTTTCCAACATTTTTTCATATGAAGAAGGCTGCTTACATGACCCAGCGTACGCCGGAGCCGATTACCCGCGTCTCCGGAACCGTCTCTCCTGTTCAGGTCTCTCCTTCCGCGCTTGCGGGTATTCTCTTCGCACTGGCAGCAACCGTCATATGGTCCGGCAATTTCATTGTGGCGCGCGGGCTCACGGATACCGTTCCTCCCATAACCCTCGCGTTTTTGCGTTGGGCCACGGCGTTTGTGGTGCTGTTTCCCTTCGGGCTGCGGCCTTTTCTGCGTCAGTGGCCTGTGGTGCGCCGCCGGTGGCGGTATCTTGCCTGCACATCCCTTATCGGCATAACGCTGTTTAATACCTTTTTGTATGTTGCGGCGCACACCACCACGGCGCTCAATCTTTCCCTCATCGCCATCACGTCACCCATGTTCATTCTGGTGTTCGCGCGCCTGTTCCTTGGCGAACGCATCACCGGACGCAGGCTTGCCGGGGTTGCCGTGGTGGTCTGCGGCATTGTGTTGCTGGTTACCAAAGGCGATCTGGGCCGTCTGGCGGCATTGCAGTTTGCGGTGGGCGATGTGTGGATGCTTGCCGGAGCGATGCTCTTCGGCGGCTACAGCATCCTCGTACGGCGTATGCCCGAACCCATGGAGCAGGGAGCCTTCCTGTTTGCCCTGTTCGGGTTAGGCACGCTCATGCTGGCCCCCGGAGCGTTGTGGGAATGGCAGCAGGGGCTGAGGTTTGCATTCACTCCCTTGATTCTGGGCACGATGGCTTATGTGGGGGTGGGGGCATCCCTTGTGGCCTTTTGGTGCTGGAACAAGGCTGTAGCCAGCATAGGACCGGCGCAGGCGGGAATGGTCTATTACAGCCTTCCTCTCTTCAGCGGCATAGAAGCAGTGCTGCTGCTGGGTGAGCCTGTAAGCTGGGTGCATCTGGTGAGCGGGGTGCTTATTCTGGGGGGCATACGCACGGCCACAAGGCCGTGATTATTCTCCGGTAAGATCATAAAAATAAGAACGATAGGCCAGGTACGCCGCATCTGTTCTGGCAATGGCTTTTTCCAGAGCCTCCCTGTCCGCATGGTTTTCCAGCCGTTCCAGAAGGCTTTCAAGAGCATGGGCCAGTTCCGTGCTGGTCTTGCGCGCAACAGGATTGTGCAGGCTGTTCGGGGCGTCCTTGAGCAGGGCTGCCATGGTCCATGCGCGCAGCTCCATGCCGGAGTCCAGTTCCTCTTCTTCCGTGCAGGTATCAAGCAGAGCGCGCATATCTTCATCGTCCAGTATGGCTGCGGCATCGTGGAAGAGCTTTACGTCGTACCACTGGGGGTCTGTGGGCGCAGTGCGGTCCACCTGTGCGGCGCGGCGCACCACCCAGAGAATGAGCCCCAGGCTGGAGAGAAGCAGCAGGGATATGGCCAGATGCATGGTTGTCCTTCCGTTATGCCGATGGCGCTTCTTATTCTAGATGCTACCGAGTTTCCGCCATCGCCCCGGACATGTCAATCCCGCAGGCAGACGGCTGGTGTCAGACGCCTGCCGTTTGAATTAATCGCTTGTACCAATCGTTGGCTGTATCTGTTTAGGGGATATGCATCCCCGGTTGCCCTGCCCGTGGAATGGGAGTATGGGTGCGCATCGGGCAGGCGCTGCCGGATTGCGTACGCGCTACAGATTATGCAGAAGGCAAGACGCTACGGGCAGCGGAACAGAAGCGGAGGTCTGTCATGAGTCGGATGGTGCCCCCCTCGGATATTTCAGTGCATGCGGGCGTGAACACCACATCGGAAAAGATTGGCGGCGATGGGCATTGTCCGACGGATAATGTCGTCCGTTTTTGGCGTGAAGAGGGCGTGGACGCGGTGGAAGTGCGCTACTCGCATTTCAGCGGTTACCGTTTCCCTCCCCATGTTCACGACACCTGGTCCGTGGGATTGATCGATGCGGGCTGCACCGTCTTCCGTATGGATGGTCAGCAGCGTATTGTTCACGCCGGGCAGGTGGTGGTCATTCCTCCCGGTGCCGTGCACGACTGCAATCCCCGCGAAGGGTCATGGACCTACAGGATGCTGTATGTGCCGGATGCCCTTATGCAGCGAATGGCGGACGACATTTCCGGGACTGGCGTGAGGCATGGGCAGTGCGGGTTGGCTGTTGGCTTTGGCGAGCCGGTCATTGACGATTCGCGTGTTTTTGCGGCCTTTTCCGGCTTTCAGCGTCTGGTGGAGCATGGGGCGGACCCCCTGCCAAGGCGTACCGCCATGACCGAGGCCTTTTCCCGGCTGCTTGTGGGACATGCGGACGTGCGTGAGGCACGGCCCGCTGTTACGAAAGGTTCGGAACATGCCGCCGTGCGCGCGGTGCGGGCCTATCTTGCCGAAAATCATGCGGAAAAGGTTTCACTGGATGATCTGGCCCGTGTGGGCGGGCTCAGCCCGTATCACCTGTTGCGGGTCTTTCGTGCGGAAACGGGGCTGACCCCGCACCAGTGGCAGGTACAGCTGCGGATTAACCGCGCCAAGGCTCTGCTTTCCAAGGGTGCATCTATAGCCGATACCGCCGTTGCCGCAGGGTTCACTGATCAGAGCCATTTTTCGCGTACCTTCCGTGCCGTTACAGGGGCGACTCCCGGCCTGTACCGCATGGCAAGGCCCGCAGCCTGATTCATTTCCCCCGTTTCCCCCGGTACAGAATCCGGCCTACTGCTGTTCGCGCTTAACTTGTTGCCGTGTGTTTGCCACAGGCTGCCACGGGCTGCTGAACGTCTGCGTGAAAAGGGGGTCTGGATCGCAATTTTTTACCATACCGGATTGCGGCAATGCGCTAGGGTGCCCCCTGTCTGACATTCAGAAGGAGGTATCATGACTGCGGACAAGAAATCCAAATGTGTGTTCGTGATAGATGACGCGCTGCCTGCGGGTCTTGCGGCCAATGCCGCAGCGGTTCTGGCTACGGCCCTTTCCTGCAAGGTGGAAGGGCTTGTCGGCTGGGATGTGGCGGATGCTGAAGGATGCGTTCATCCTGCCATTACGCGGGTGCCCTTTCCCATGCTCAAGGCACGGTCCGAAGAGTTGGTGCGCCTGCATGCCGAGGCGAGCGGGCAGAGTGGCGTGCTTGTGGCAGGTTTTTCCGAAACGGCGCAGCGATCACGCAGCTATGATGAATATGCGGTCCGCCTTGGCGGGGTTGCACCCGGTAACATGCGATATCTGGGGCTGGTCCTCTTCGGTGAGCGGGGAAGCATTTCCCGGCTGACGGGCCATCTGGAGTTGATGTAGAAGTTCGGGGCCTTGGTGGTGGCAGAGCACCGAACTGAGATGGTGCGTTGTTGCGACACGTTATTCAGGCTGCCCCACTCCATGCGCGTATCTGTTAAGCGGAACCGAATAGCACCTGCACGATGCATCTGTCCGGTTGTAAAAGCCGTGCTCGGCACTCCGTCCTTTACGAGTGCGGAACATACGGAACTTGTTGAGTCCGTACCTTGGGTATAGACCGGAAGCCGCTTCTCACGTTTTCAGAAAACCATCCTGTAATGACAGGGAGAATTCATGGCACCTTTAAATCTTGTGCGGCTGATGCCTGTGTTTGCCTTGCTGGCAGCCGTAGTGCTGTGGTCCAGTTCCTTCGTGGGCATGAAGATAGCATTGCGTGAGGTTGCGCCGCTCACCATCATCTGGTTGCGCCTGTTCTTCGCAACGCTGGTGGTGCTGCCCATGCTGCGGCGCGGCATGGGAGCAAACCGCAAGCCGGGAGACTGGAAGTGGCTGCTGATGGTGGCTTTTTTTCAGCCGTGTCTCTATTTCACGCTGGAAAGCTACGCCCTGCAGTACACTTCCGCCTCTGAAGCGGGCACAATATCTGCCACCATGCCGCTCATGGTTGCTGTGCTGGCGGCGCTGTTTCTGCGGGAGCGGGCTTCGCTGACCATGGTGGCCGGGCTGGTTATTTCTTGTGCAGGGGTGGCGTGGCTTACGTTGGCAGGCGCGCCTTCCGATGCAGGACCGAACCCCGTGCTCGGTAATTCGCTGGAATTTGCCGCCATGGTGGCGGCGGCAGGATACACCCTTGGCCTGCGTAAGCTGGAAGGGCGGTATGGTGCGTGGGCGCTGACGGCGTTGCAGTGTTTCGCGGGACTGATCTGGTTTCTGCCCGGAGCACTGGTATCCGGACTGCCGGATCTTGCGTCTGTCAGCACTACGTGGCCGAGTCTGCTTGCAGTGGTGTATATGGGGGTGTTCGTATCCCTGGGAGCTTTCTGGTGTTACAACTACGCGTTGGCGCATGTGCCTGCGGGAAGGGCTTCCGCCTATATAAACATGGTTCCGGTTTTATCGTTGCTGCTGGGCTGGCTGGTGCTGGAAGAGCGCCTTGCGCCCACGCAATACGCCGCGTGCGCAGTGGTTCTGGTGGGCGTTTGCCTGAGTCAGGAACTGGTGCCGTGGCGTGGCAGGCTGCGGGCGGCGCGGGCTGTTTAATATTGCGTTGACAGCCTCTTCAGTACCATGCGGGGCGTGAGAAATTGCCCTGCCCATGTTTTGGGTTGAACATAATGCCGCCGCAGGGAGCCGGTACACCCGGGTGGTTCAGCTTTGTGCAGTGCTTCCCCGCAATCGTCATATAACAGAAAGCCCGGAACCTGGCGGTTCCGGGCTTTCTGCCTGTAGATCGAAAAAACGCTACTTGACGGTGGCGGGACGGCGGATGCTGCTGCGCACCATGGAAACGATCCAGTAGCCGGCGAAAATGCCCAGACAGTTGGCAAGGGCATCCACGGGGTCAGCCTCGCGCGGGGGCACAAGACCCTGAATCATCTCGGTGAGCACGCTCATGGCGATAAGCGCATACAGAATCCAGTGCTGTACACGCTTTCTGAACGAAATACGTGCCAGAACGGTGAGGAACATGTATGCTCCCACGTGCATCACCTTGTCAAAAGCGGGAAAAGGTGCCGGAATGCCGAGTCTGGGTACCAGAGAGAGCCAGAAGACGGCAATGACCGGGATGAAGAAGCAGGCAATCACAATAGCCTGTTTCTTGGTGAATTTCATGTTGCTGCGGGTGGCTTCTTTCACAGCCGTTAACTCCGTGCCCGAAAGGGCGGTAGCGCGCCATGACGCGGACATGTCACCACGACACGTCCGTGACGGCGCAACGCATTCTAGATGCTCTGCAATGCTCCGAAACAGGAAGCGTATATATTCTGGGGATGTATGTTGCAACCTGATCCGTGTGTTCTGTTCACAGACTCACCCGTAACGGGGCACAGGGGAGTCCGGCACGATCCGGCTGCCGTGGCGAAAAAGAATCCGTGTGTTTCCATGCCCTCAGGATCTGCGAGGTCAGCGGGAAGTTCCGGATAATTACGCCATTTTGATGACACAAGACCTCCGAAAGGCCGTTGAGTTTGCGCCCCGCCTTTCCGTTCTACGCTGCCGGTCCGGTTTTCGGTCCGTCAGGCTTTTCAGAACAGTGCCGGGGCGAATGCCGGGAACAGATGGAATTGCGTGATTCATCATGTCCCCCGCCGGAGTGCTATACGCCTTTGGTTTAGGAACGCAACAGAAAAGTTACAATTATAAATCGAAAAATTATTGCATGTGATATCATGGCGTTGTTCTTGAAAATACCCTACGGTCGGTTTGCCTTTCGGTAAGGCTTGCCGTAAGGCGTAAGAGGCTTCAGTGTTGTTTGCCGGACCGGTTCCCCCCAATATCCGCACTCCGGGTGGTGGTATGTGCATATAACCTACACCTTCATATTTGATGACGGCACAACCGAACGGTTCGATCTTGCTTTCATGCAGCAGACCCTGCAGGCTGCATGGCCCCTGCCTGACGAACTGCCCGAATGGTGCCGGCTGGAATACCGCAAGTGCCCGCATTGTCCCTTTGCGCCGCAGGAGGTGCGGGATTGTCCGCTGGTGGCGCGGCTGGTGGATGTGGTGGTGCGGCTCGGGCACCTTGTTTCGTATGACGAGATGCTGGTGGAGGTGGAAACGCCTGAACGAACAGTTTCGCAGCGAACTACTGCGCAGCGGGGCGTGAGTTCCATGCTGGGGCTTATCATCCCCACGTCCGGTTGCCCCCACACCGCGTTTTTCCGGCCTATGGCCCGGTTTCATCTGCCGTTTTCCTCGCCGGACGAAACATTTTACCGTGCTGCTTCCATGTATATGCTGGCCCAGTACTTCCGGGCAGCTTCCCCGGAAGAGGTGGACCTGAATATGGAAGGACTTGGACGAATATACAGGAACATGGAGATTGTGAACCTGCAGTTGGTGGAACGCCTGCGGGGAGCTTCTTCTTCGGATTCGTCCGTCAATGCAGTGGTCATTCTGGATCTTTTCGCCAAATCCATGCCCGTGGTGCTGGATGAACGGCTGGACGATTTCCGCTATCTGTTCAGTCCGTACCTGTCGCTTGACATGTCAGAGAAATAAGATCGGCCCGGAGGAGAGTATCCGCCGGGCCGTGTTTATTCGCTTATGATGCGCGAGGGGGACTACATGACGTCGCCCGCATCCAGTTCGCTGATCTGCTTGTCTATTGCTTCCTGCAGTTCCGGCGGAAGGCCTTCCATTTCCACGTTCAGGAAGCCGCGCACGATGGTTGCGGTGGCCTCGTCTTCATCCAGCCCGCGTGCCATGAGGTACTCAATTTCCTCCTGAGCAATTTTGCCCACGGCTGCCTCGTGCGAAAGCTCCACGCCGTCGATGGTGGCGTCCAGTTCCGGTATGGCGTGTATGCGACCGCCGCCCAGAATGAGACCTTTGCATTCAAGGTGCCCACGGGCAGGCACGTTGTTCGCGCCGATGAAACCACGGTTGATGATGGTGCCGCCCGTGGTAAGGGTGCGGGCAATAATCTCCGCGCGGGTATTGGGGGCGTTCAGCAGAATGCGGTTGCCGGAATCCACATGCGAGCCTTCCGGAGCCACGATAACGGAGTTGAAGCGGGCCACCGCTCCGGAACCGTTCAGGGTAATGGCAGGATACATCTGCAGGTCGCGTACGGGCTTGAGCAGCACGTAGTTGCTCAGGAACACGGCGTCTTCTTCCAGAATGCCTGCGGAGCGCGGGCGCACTGCCGTATCCTCTCCCCAGTTGTGGATCATGGTAAAGGTGAGCTTGCCGCCCTTTTTCACGTAGAACTCGGAAATGCCCATGTGGGCGGTTTCCTTGGCACCGTGCGCAGTGGCGCAGCCGGTGATGATGTGCATCTCCGCGCCTTCTTCCACAATGACGATGTTGTGAACATTCTGGGCAAGACCGGAGTCCTTGATGAACAGGCAGGATTGCACGGGTTCTTTAATCTTAACCCCGGCCCGTGCGCGGATGAAATAGCCGCCGTGCAGGGTATCGTGCGCCGCTCTGGTGAACTCGTCCTTATCCTTGTCCACCAGCTTCCACCAGTATTCGGGCAGGCCGTCGTATTTGGCAAGGGCGGTTTTGATATCCAGAATCTCCAGCCCTTCCTGCTGGCTCTTGCAGTGCACACCAGAGTGGTTCATGTGCATGAACGAGCCTGCGCGGTCGCCGCGGTTAACGTCTATTCCCGCATAGAGCAGGCGTTCCTTGTCTTCCGGGGAGAGGGTGGAAAGGTCATCGATGGGAGCTGCTGTGCCGCCGTCCATGCGGAATTTGGCAAGGTCAATCTTTTGCATGTTAGTACGCCTCCCTGAAGTCGGCGAGGTCGATGTGTTCACCGTTTTCGGCACTGAGGCAGCGCAGACATTCCTTGTAGCCGTGCCGGGAGATGTGGTCGAGGATGTCGCGGGGCCGTGCCTCGCAGCACAGGCGGCCATTATACATCACCTGTCCGCGGTCGGCGTTCACGTATTCAAGTATGTGGCCCGTATGGGTGATGATGAGCCCCGCCGTGCGGCAGGCAGATTTAGCCATCTTCATTGTGCAGGAGGCGGGCTGCATGCCGTCCAGCAGTTCGCGGGCGGTTTTGCCGATGAGCGACATGTTCTCAAGATCCACGCCGGATTCCGGTTCGTCAAAGAGGATAAGGTCCGGCCTCTGCGCCATGAGCTGCAACAGCTCGGAGCGCTTGATCTCGCCGCCTGAGAAGCCGGCATTGATGTCGCGGTGCAGAAAACGGGAGAAGTTGACCTTGCGCGCCAGTCCTTCCACATCCACTTCCCGGCCTTGGGCGCACATCTGGACAAGGTGTCCTGTCTTCAGTCCGTGGATGGTGGGCGGACGCTGGAAGGACATGCCCATGCCCAGGCGTGCGCGTTCGTACATGGGGGAGTGAGTTATATCCACTCCCTTGAAGAGGATGCGCCCCTTGGTCACAGTATAGTTGCCAAAACCCATGAGCGTCATGAGCAGGGTGGTCTTGCCCGACCCGTTGGGGCCGAAGAGGATGAACGTTTCTCCCTCGGGTATGGTAAGGTCGATGCCCTTGAGCACCTCCACATCCCCGATGTTCACATGGAGATTCTGAATTTGCAGCATGAAAAACCCCGTCTTGCGGTGTGGAATTTCGGACGGCAGCGCATCCGGACGCACCGTTATGCGGCATGAATCCGCTCAAGTCAATGCGGCTGCCCTGCGCGAGGCGGATTAGTCGTCGCCGGGGCGTCTTGGGGGGGCTATGACCGGGCGGTGCGGCGGCGTTCCTTCCGGGCTGTGGCAGTAGTAACAGTGCCCTCTGCGGCGGAAGAAGGGAAGGATGGCAATACCCGCCACAAACCCCCCGGCGTGCGCCCACCACGCTATGCTTGCGCCGCCTCCGGCAGCCATGGAGCCTATGCCAGAAAGCACCTGCATGCCGAACCATATGCCCAGATAGAGCACGGCAGGCAGGTCGAAGAACAGCGGAATGATGACAATGGGGATGAGCGTGGTGACACGCGAATGGGGATACAGGAGAAAGTAGGCCCCCATTACGCCCGCTATGGCCCCGGAAGCCCCTACGATGGGGATGGTTGCCTCCGCATTGAAGACCAGATGCGCGAGCATGGCGGCAAGCCCGCACAGAAGGTAAAATGCCGTGAACCGTACAGGTCCCATGACATCTTCAATATTATCGCCGAAAATCCACAGCGACCACATGTTTACGATAAGGTGCATCCACCCCCCGTGCAGAAACTGGTGGGTGATGAAAGCAAATTGTCCGTAAGCAGGGTAGCCCGCCTGCAGCGCCCAATCGGGAAAGGCGTAGCGGGCAGGCACCACGCCGTATATGTGCAGAAGCTCGAACAACTCCCTTCCGTTCAGGCTTTGCTGATACAGAAAGGCCAGAATGTTCAGCGCCAGAATGGTGTATACCGCGTAGGGAGTGTGAACGCGGGGTATGCTGTCGCGTATGGGAAACAATGGTACCTCGTCTTCTTATCAGGCAGGTGGTGCCTTTTCCCACAGGGAGGCAAGGCGTTCCGCCACTGCGTTCCGTGCGGCGTTTCTGCGCTTTTCAAGCGATTGCGCAAGGGTATGCGCATTGCGGCACAGGGCTTCGTAAGTGCCGCCGTTATCCACCACAATGTCGCAGGCGGCCATTTTATCTTCTTCCGCCCACTGCCACGACTCCATGACGGCAAGCATTTGTTCATCCCATCCCCTGTTTGCGGCAAGGCGTGCGGCGCGTGTTTCGCGGGGGCAGCGGATACCTACCAGTATGTCCGCATCTTCACGCCAGCCGGATTCCAGAAAAAGCGGAACCTCAGCCACGGCAGCGGGAGACTGGGCATGGGCAGCCCAGAAGGCATGGAGGTCGTGGCGTACCAGCGGATGCACGCAGGACTCCACTTCCTTGCGTACAGAAGCGGATTCGCGCATGGCAGCGAAGAGGGCGCGTCTGTCCACGGCACCGTCCGCCGGGGCAAAACGGTCACCGTACCGCCCGCGCAGGAATCGCCAGCCATCGCCGCCGGGGGCGTACAGGGTATGCACTATGGTGTCTGCCGTCCAGACGGGATAGCCCGCCTCTTCCATCAGGCGCAGCAGGGAAGATTTTCCGCACCCCGGCATGCCTGTGAGCACCACGCGCTGCGTGCGCGAAGAAAGCGCCGTCGCCAGTGCGGAA
This sequence comes from uncultured Desulfovibrio sp., assembly GCA_964425115.1. Lineage (GTDB taxonomy): Bacteria > Desulfobacterota > Desulfovibrionia > Desulfovibrionales > Desulfovibrionaceae > Halodesulfovibrio. The sequence goes on from CAYRLL010000065.1 coordinate 14,155, forward strand.
AAATCTTGCGGGGGCGGGCAGAAAAAGCGCATCTCACTGCCTGTGACAGGGTGGGTAAAGTGCAGCCGCCATGCGTGCAGCATCTGGCGATTGGCCAGATGTGCGGCGGGAGAGTCTTTCGGGGCACTGCCCCCGTAGGTGGAGTCTCCCCACAGCGGGTGTCCCATATGGCTCATGTGTACCCGTATCTGGTGCGTTCTGCCCGTATGGATGCGCACGGCAACAAGCGCGTACCCGCCCGCTCTGTCCGCATGCAGCACGTGGTAGTCCGAGCGGGCGTTTTTGCCGCCCTGCTCCGGTGGGACCACAGCCATTTTGACCTTGATCGCGGGATGCCTGCCCACGGGAGCGTCCACTGTGCCCGATTCGGGCGATGGTACCCCGTGCGTGAGGGCGAGGTATTCCTTGTAGGTGTCGCGTTCTGCAAAGGCATGGGAAAGGGCGAGGCGGCTTTCTTCCGTCAGCGCCACAACAATGATGCCGGAGGTGTCTTTATCCAGACGGTGCACGATGCCGGGACGAAACCCTTCCTGCCGCGCCAGTTCGGGGAAATGATGCAACAGCCGGTGTACCAAGGTGCCGGAGGGGCAGCTCGGGCAGGGGTGCACGGTCAGCCCGGGTTGTTTGTCCAGCACTACAAGGTGTTCATCGCGGTAGAGAACACGGATGGGCGAGTCTTCCGCCACCAGCGAGGAGGGTTCCGGGTTCAGGAGCACCTGAATGCGCATGCCGTGCGAAACCTTGGTGTTGGGCTTTGTGCACCGGCCGGAATTGACCAGCACATCGCCCTCGCGGATGGCGCGCTTTATGCGTTCCCGGCTGAGAGCGCGGGACTGGAGCGTTTCAGAAAGGAACAGGTCCAGCCGTGTGCCGTGTGCCTCGCGCGGGACGGTGAGGGAAAAGCCGCTTTCATTGTCCGGTATGGCCTGAGATGTATCCGGGGAAGCCAGAGGAGAGGCCGGTGCTTTTTGCGATGAGGCTTGCGGCGGGTTAGCCGGAGTGTGCGGGCGGTTCGTCATGGTGTGTTTTTCCGGACTGGCTTGACCATGTGGGCTGGTTCAGTGTAGGACTAATGAGATTTGGGGCGGCCACAAGGGCCGTTTTTTTGCAAGCACTCTTCAAGGAGGCCAGAGTGGCTGTTTACGTGGTTGACCATCCGTTGGTCAAACATAAACTCGGGCGTCTGCGTGAAGTTGACGTCACTGTGTCAGAGTTTCGCGCACTTTCCAATGAAATCTGCCGGCTTCTCACCTATGAAGCCACCAAGAATCTCACCACCGAGCCCAAAGTTATCCAAGGCTGGGCAGGACCTGTCACTGTTGAGCAGATAAAGGGAAAAAAGGCAACTGTTGTTCCCATTCTGCGCGCCGGTCTGGGTATGCTGGACGGGCTGCTGGACATGATACCCGGTGCCAAGGTGAGCGTTGTGGGCATGTTCCGCAATGAAGAGACCCTTGAGCCTGTGGAATACTATGTGAAGCTGGCCAAGAACATTGATGAACGCACCGCCATCATCATTGACCCCATGCTGGCAACGGGGGGCACCCTCATTGCCACCATTAACCTGCTGAAGAAAGCCGGTTGCAAAAGCATAGTCGGCCTGTTTCTTGTGGCGGCACCGGAAGGCATCGAGCGCGTCACCAAGGCGCATCCCGATGTGGATATCTATACCGCAGCCATTGACGAGCGGCTGAATGAGCACGGGTACATACTTCCCGGCCTGGGTGATGCGGGCGACAAGATTTTCGGAACCAAGTAGGTTCCGCACCGTTCGCGTAACGGCAGGAGCATTTGCCTTTGGTGTTTCCGTTCCCGGTTTTCCGGGAGCGGCCCCAAAGGGCGGATGCTCTTTTTTTCGGCGTACCGTCCGGCCTGGCGGCATGTGACGTGTGCATGGTGTGCCGTCCGCGAAGGGGGCGGACGGCCGGAACGCATTGTAACTGATTTTCTGTGAGGAGGGCATGGTGTCTGATACGAGTACGGAATATTCATTCAGGCTGAAAGACAGCCTTGTGGGCGCGCAGATGCTGTTTGTCGCCTTTGGCGCGCTTGTTCTGGTGCCGCTGCTGACAGGGCTGGACCCTAACGTGGCACTCTTTACCGCCGGGGCAGGCACGCTGCTGTTTCAGGTTATTACCAAGCGCAGTGTTCCCGTGTTTCTGGCATCCTCTTTCGCCTTCATTGCACCCATCATCTACGGGGTGCAGACATGGGGTGTGGCAGGAACCATGTGCGGGCTTGCCGCAGCGGGGTTGCTGTACGTGCTGCTGGCACTGCTCATAAAGATTCAGGGACCGCAGGTGCTGGAGCGTGTTTTGCCGAGCGTGGTCACCGGCCCGGTGATTATGGTCATAGGCCTTATTCTGGCCCCGGTGGCCGTGTTCATGGCTCTGGGCAAAACGGGTGACGGAGCCATTCAGCTTATTCCGCAGGGCCCTGCGCTGTTTATCTCCATGGTGTCCCTTGCTGCAACCATCCTCGCCTCGCTGCTTGGAAGAGGCATGATTTCGCTGGTACCCATTCTTCTGGGGATTGTGGTCGGGTATGTGCTCTCCATCCTGTTCGGCTATGTGGATTTCTCGCCTGTCCGGGATGCTCCGTGGCTGGCCGTTCCCTCGTTTACCTTCCCGGAATGGAATCTTGAGGCCATCATTTTCATTGTTCCCGTGGCCATTGCCCCTGCCATTGAACATGTGGGCGACGTGCTGGCCATAGGGTCCGTGACCGGCAAGAAGTACATTGATAAGCCCGGCGTACACCGCACTATGATGGGTGACGGGCTTGCCACCACGCTCGCTTCCATGCTGGGCGGCCCCCCCAACACCACGTATTCCGAAGTGACCGGCGCCGTTGCGCTGACCCGTTCGTTCAACCCCGGCATTATGACCTGGGCCGCCATCACCGCCATAGTGCTGGCCTTTGTGGGCAAGCTGGGGGCACTGTTGCAGACCATTCCGGTGCCTGTCATGGGCGGCATAATGATTCTGCTGTTCGGCGCCATTGTGGTTGTGGGCATGAATTCGTTGGTGCGGGCAGGCAACGACCTCATGGAACCCCGCAACATGGCCATTGTTGCGATTATTCTGGTGTTCGGCATAGGCGGCATGGCCTTTCATGCCGGTGAGTTTTCCATCAAGGGGATAGGCCTTGCCGGTATAGTGGGGGTTTTGCTTAACCTGCTGCTGCCCAGAGGAAAGAAAAAAGAAATCAAATAGCCGGGTTGTGCCGTCTTTGGCGCACATTCCGAAAGGCACCTGCTGCCCCCCGGACCATATAGGTCCGGGGGTTTTTTCAGTTGTTGCAAGCAGGAGGGGGGCTTATGCGGCGGCGAGTTGCACTGTCCGCCGGGTCTTTTCTTTGCCCGTCAGTTAAGGAAGAAATCTGCCGCGTACTTTGTGGCCGTGAACAGGATAACCCCGGCAAGCATCCACTTTATGGTTCCGGCGGGCACGTGCTTCTGACACCGTGCGCCCAGATACATGCCTGCAAGCCCGCCCAGCCCGAACAGGGTGCCGAGCAGCCAGTCGGGAGCCACGGCCATGCCGGGATAAAAGGGTGCCAGCGCCTGATAGAAGGCAACTCCGGCGATGGATGTCATGAACGTACCCAGAAGGCACGCCCCGGCAATGGCGTGTACCGGAAGCCCGAAAAAGGTCACCAGAAACGGGGCAATGATGGCTCCCCCGCCAATACCGTATACGCCGCCCACAATACCCACAATGAAGCTGAGCAGGGCCATGCCCCGGAAGGAAACTTCGAATCGCTCACCGGCATAGCTGTAACTGATGCGTGAGAGGCTGAACCGCACATCGGTAATGGCGCTGAGTGCGGCCGTCTTGCCATTCTTCGATGCTCCCGCTGCGTTGCCGTTCTTCTGCACGGGCGGAGCGAGCAGGCTTTTAACCATACGCAGGCCGATATACAGAAGCACGCAGGAAGCAAACAGTTTGAAGGCTGTGGGGTCAGGCAGGTAGGTAACGCGGATGAACGCACCGATAAAGACCCCCGGCAGTGTGCCCAGAATAACTGTCCACGCCAACGGCCAGACCATGCGGCCCTCCTTCCAGTAGCGGTATACGCCGCCGGGAATGGCCACAATGTTGAAAAGCTGGTTGGTGGCACTGACAGAGGGGTTTGTGTATCCCAGAAACGATATCTGGAACGGCAGCAGCAAAAAAGCCCCGGACACGCCGCCCATGGACGTGAAAAAGGAAATGCAGAACGCGACAAGCGG
>CAYRLL010000066.1:0-17877 GCA_964425115.1 uncultured Desulfovibrio sp.
GCGCCCATGTCAGCATCCCCGTCATTCCTTCCGGCTCCATAGGGCTGGACCTCGCCCTTGGCGTAGGCGGCATCCCCCGCGGCCGCGTGACGGAAATTTTCGGTCCTGAATCCTCCGGCAAAACCACCCTTGCCCTGCACATGATTGCAGAATGCCAGAAGATGGGCGGCACCGCCGCCTTCATAGACGCCGAACACGCGCTGGACCCCTCCTACGCGAAACGACTCGGCGTAAATACGGAAGAGCTGCTCATTTCCCAGCCGGACTACGGTGAACAGGCTCTGGACGTGGCAGACATGCTGGTCCGTTCCGGCGCGGTGGACATCATCGTCATAGACTCCGTTGCCGCCCTCATCCCGCAGGCGGAACTGGAAGGCAACATGGGAGAGACGCAGGTGGGCGGGCAGGCACGGCTCATGTCCCACGCCATGCGCAAGCTCACCGGTACCATTCACAAGTCCAAGGCGTGCGTCATCTTCATCAACCAGATACGCATGAAAATAGGCACCATGGGCTACGGCAACCCGGAAACAACCACCGGTGGTAACGCGCTCAAGTTCTACTGCTCCATCCGCATAGACGTGCGCCGCATCCAGTCCCTCAAGGACAAGGAAGAAGTCTACGGCAACCGCGTGCGCGCCAAGATTGTGAAGAACAAGGTTGCGCCGCCCTTCCGCGAGGCGAACTTTGACATTCTGTACGGTCAGGGCATCTCCCGTCTGGGCGAAGTCATTGATCTGGGCGTGGAGAACAACATCATCGACAAAAGCGGCGCATGGTATTCCTTCGGGTCCGAGCGCCTTGGGCAGGGCAAGGAAAACGTGCGCCTGCTCCTGTTGGAAAACGAGCCCCTTGCCAAACAGATTGAAGACAAGCTACTCATCCATTTCGGCGTCAAGCCCTCCGAAGCCTCCGAGGCGGAAACGGAATAGCGCAGCTACGTTCCGGCTCCACAAAAGCACCCGAACGCCGCCCGAGGGCGGCGTTTGTCTGCTCCGCGCACAGGCCGGACGACAGCATATTTTCTTCACAGGGAGTACACCGTGATAACCGCAAATGAAATACGAACCCGCTTTCTGAACTACTTCAAGTCCAAAGGACACGAGGTAGTCTCCTCCTCCGCCCTCATCCCCAATGACGACCCCACCCTGCTCTTCACCAACGCGGGTATGGTGCAGTTCAAAAAGACCTTTCTGGGGCAGGAAAAACGCGGCTACGTTCGCGCCACCACCTCGCAGAAATGCCTGCGGGTAGGCGGCAAGCACAACGACCTGGAAAACGTGGGCCGCACCGCACGCCACCACACGTTCTTTGAAATGCTGGGCAACTTCAGCTTCGGCGACTATTTCAAGAAGGACGCCATCCGCTTTGCATGGGAATTCATCACCGAAGACCTGAAGCTGCCCAAGGATAATCTCTACATCACCATTTATAAGGATGATGACGAAGCCCACGCCCTGTGGCAGTCCGAGGCAGGCGTACCCGCCGAGCGCATCTTCCGCCTGGGCGAGAAGGACAACTTCTGGTCCATGGGCGATACCGGCCCCTGCGGTCCCTGCACGGAAATCCACGTGGATCAGGGTGAGCACATGACCTGTGGCCCTGACTGCGGCATAGGCACCTGCGACTGCGATCGTTTTCTCGAAATCTGGAACCTTGTGTTCATGCAGTTTGAGCAGGCTGCGGACGGCACCCGCACCCCCCTCCCCAACCCTTCCATAGATACGGGCATGGGGCTGGAACGCATTGCAGCCGTCTGTCAGGGGGTGAACTCCAACTACGATTCCGACCTCTTTCAGGCCATTATCGGCTTCACCGCCGACATGGCAGGCGTGCGCTACAAACAGCAGGGAGACGAGGTGGATACCGCCCTGCGTGTTATTGCGGACCACAGCCGCGCCATCGCCTTCATGATCGCCGACGGCATCCTGCCCTCCAACGAGGGCCGCGGCTATGTGCTGCGCCGCCTCATCCGCCGCGCATACCGTTTCGGCAGGCTCATCGGGCTTACCGGCACCTACCTGCACAAGACTGCGCTTAAGATCGTGGACATCATGGGTGACCACTATCCGGAACTGCGCGACAATGCCGGCTTCATGGCCCGCGTGGTCACAGAGGAAGAGGAACGCTTCAACAAGACCCTCGACAAAGGGCTTGCCATGCTGGAAGACGAACTCGCCGCCCTTACTGCCGCAGGATCGGCGCAGGTTTCCGGCGAAACCGCCTTCCGGCTGTACGATACCTACGGCTTCCCCCTGGATATCGTGAACGATGTAGCGGAAAAACGCGGCTTTGTTGTGGACGAGGCAGGCTTCAGAACCCACATGCAGGAACAGAAGCAGCGCGCCAAGGCTGCCTGGAAGGGCGGCGGAAAAGAAACCCTTGCTGCCCGTTTCCAATCGCTGCTGGAAGAAGGCCTGCGCAGCGAGTTCACCGGCTACGAGCACATGCAGGGAGAAGGACGCATAGCCGCCCTCATGGATGCGGAAGCAGACACCGCGCCCACACTTCCTTCAGGCAGCAAAGGCTATATCGTTACCAACCGCACGCCCTTTTACGGCGAATCCGGCGGACAGGTGGGCGACCTTGGCTCCATACTTTCCGAAACCGGCAGGGCACGGGTTGTGAACACCCTGAAACCCAGCCCGGAACTTACCGTGCATGAAGTGGAGGTCACGGAAGGAGAAATCCTTCAGGACCAGTCTGTGCGGCTTGAGGTGACGGAAGACGAACGCATGGCCTCCGCACGCAACCATACCTGCACCCATCTGCTGCATGCCGCACTGCGCCGTGTGCTGGGCGATCACGTTAAGCAGTCCGGCTCGCTGGTAGGCCCGGACCGCCTGCGCTTCGACTTCACACACATTGCGGCGCTCACTCCGGAAGAAATTCTGGCCATTGAAAACGATGTCAACCGGGCCATCATGGCTGACACGCCTCTGGAAACGGAAGAAATGGACTATGACCATGCCGTTGCCAAGGGAGCCATCGCCCTGTTTGGTGAGAAATACACCTCCACAGTACGCGTGGTTTCCATAGAGAAGGAATCCGTGGAACTGTGCGGCGGCACCCACCTGCGCTCCACGGGTCAGGCGGGCAGCTTCTTCATTGTTTCGGAAAGCGGCGTTGCCGCAGGCATACGCCGCATAGAGGCCGTTACCGGCTGGAACGCCCTTTCCCTTGCCATGCAGCAGCGTGCGGAGTTGCAGGAAGTGGCCGGGCTTGTCAAAGGAAAACCCGGTCAGGTTGCAGTGCGCGTGCAGACCCTGCAACAGGAAATCCGCAGCCTGCGCAAAGAAATGGAGCGCATGGCGGCCAAGGCGGCTTCCGGTCAGGGCGGCGACCTCATGGATAACGTGACAGAGCTGAACGGCGTAAAACTGCTTGCCGCCAAAGTGGACGCCCCCAGCGTGAACGCTCTGCGTACGCTCATGGACGATGTGCGCTCCAAGCTGGGTTCCGGCATTGCCTGCCTTGCTTCTGAGGAAGACGGCGGCAAGGTGACCCTGCTGGTGGCTGTGACCAAAGACCTTACCGAACGCTACAAGGCCGGTGCCCTGATTGCTGCCATCGCTCCCGAAGTTGGTGGCAAGGGCGGCGGCAGGCCGGACATGGCGCAGGCTGGCGGCACCAACCCCGCCGGGATAGAGGCTGCATTCGCCAAACTGCGCGAAACCATTAGCGCCTGATCATCTCATCACCAAACGCACAAATAAGCCCCCGCTCCGTCACAGCGCAGCAGCGCAACACGGAGCGGGGGCTTTCTTATGCGTCAAATCATTGCAGCCGGACCTACCCCATCCACGCCAGCGATGCGAGAACCCGCGCCACATGGGGTGCGTCGTGCGCTCCGTCTGAGTGCGGCAGCAGCAACGGGGCACGGCGGACATGCAGTCCGGGATACCGATGCGAGGGAACATCCTGTCCCTTATCAAGCAACACATGCGTGAGCAGTCTGTGGGTTTCCACCTCGCCTGCATCAGCACGCAGCACGTTCAGCAACACCCGGATACGCCCTTGGGCATCCAGCCCCAGTTCTTCCGGGTCGCGCCCCACGTTGGGAACGAAAATCTTGGGACAATCGGCTTCCGCAATGGCGCGCCCCACACCTTTGGGCAGCAACGCGGCTATGACGGACGAGTAGAAACTGCCCATGGGATAACAGATGAGATCGGCCTGCCGGATGCGTTCCAGCAGATGCTCCGGAACCTCCGGAAACACGGCCCTGCTCTCTTTCGCTCTTCCGGACCCGCCGCATGTCCCGTTGCCCCCAGCCCGCTCCCCCTCATATCTGGCGTCCGAATGCCAATCGTCGGGCCGGGCGTCTGTCAGATATATCCGCCGCACGGGAGCTCCGATGCATGCCCCTCCCTTGCCGGTAAAGAGATGCTGCCCTACGAGTTTAGCACCGTCCTCCAATTCCACCGCAAGGTGTAAATCATCCGTGACAATGGGGGCAACCTGCCCGCGTACCCGCAGGATCCGTGAAAAAAGAGAAAGAACCGGAAACAAATCATTCCCGGCACGCAAAAATCCTCCGGCGAGCAGCAGATTCCCCAGACACGCCCCGCCAAGCAAAAAAGCATCCGGCATACGCTCTGCGAAATAACTGAAATGCCGGGCGCATACCTCTCTTACAAGGGCAGGCACATCCTGCATTAGCCGGTCCGTTCCGGCACAAAGAGCGCAAAGCCGGTCCCGGAGTGCATTCTCCGTTGCATGGGAATCCAGCCGATGTGCGAAAAGGGATACAAGCCCGGAGGGTGCCCGTTCAGGGTCGGCAAGCGCCGTCATGCGGTTGCGTACATCCCCGACGGCGGGCATGGAAAAATGGCGACGCAACTCCGCAGTGCTACCGCCGGAATCGAACGGGGTTATCAGATGCAGGGCATTATGCGTAAACCGGGCAAGTTCCCGGCTAACTTCACGTAACGCCGTTCCTCCGCTGAAGAAGACGATGCGCGGGCCATGACCGGGACGTTCTTCCAGCCCCTGCGGCACAGTTTCCGTAGTTTCAGCAATCATGCACGCTCCGCACGCCCTGCAAGCCTATCCGTCATCCCCTGTCACCCTCCATCCACTGTCCTGCGGTTTCAATACCAGTATGCCTGAACACACTGAAAATGAACAGGCTCCGCCTCATGAAACAGACGCAGGACGGCAATCCCCCCGGAAACTTGCTGGAAGCTGCTGCATGCCCGAACGGTTCCCCGGAATAATCTTTTGCCTTACCTGAAAGGTGCAGATACCGGTCATGCGAGGGGGGGCAGCCATCCGCATGAAGTCACCCGCTACGTTGCATCCCTGAATGTTAAGCGACCTGCGAAGATGCATGCTCTCCGCAGGTCGCTTCCAGACGTCTGTGCCGAGACACAATTACTCGTCGGAATCGTCCTGATCGTCCGCTTCTTCTCCGGGCTTGGCATATTTCACCTTCAGACGAAGGCGCATGCCCGATTTACTCTGCCGGAACGAAACGGAAAAGGTGTCATACTCATCCACGGCAATCTCCTTGCCGCCCAGCGAGAGCACGCCGGCTTCCACCTGCTCACCAAGCTGCTTGAGCATGGCGGGTACTTCTTCCGGCGTAATGGGGAGTTCCAACTTGCGTTTTCCGGTCTTGGTCATAGGTATGTTCTCCTTCTGCCCGCTTGCTTGGGGCGCAGAGTAGTATATCCGGCCTTTGAAAAAAGGCAATCCGCAACGTGACGGCTAAATGTTCCCAATCCCCGCAGGTCTGCTCGCGTTGCCGCCATGAACCGTGACGAAACAACCCAATCACCCCCCACATCATCCCATCTTAAACCAGCTGATAAGAAGACATACTGTTCAGCCGGGTACGATGGATGAACCAGATTACCACCCTGATTCCCAGCGCAAAAAACACGGCGCACGTTTCCGTACGCCGTGATAAAAGGACGAAAAAACATACGACGGCAGTTGCCGCCGGCAATGGAACTGAACCGTATATGGCCGCGCTATTGCCCCACTACCTGCATATGCGATGCTTAATGCTCACACCTTCAACAATAAACACAACCGCTTCGGCAATATTGGTAGACAGATCGCCCACCCGCTCAAGGCTGCGGGAAGTGAGAACGGTGCTCACAGCCCGTTCTACTGCAGGGGCTTCTTTACTCATGTAGTTGACCAGATCCTTGATGACCATCACGTCCAGAGCGTTGCACTGGCTGTCCCAGCGGCAGATATCGCGGGCAAGGTCGGGGTCGCCCTCGCGGAACGCCATGATGGAAGCACGGAACATTTCCAGAGCCACCTCGCTCAATTCCTTCAACTGTCCGCCAAAGGGCAGCGGAGGACGGGTTGCCAGAAACATGGCTTTCTCGGCAATGTTCACTGCTTCGTCACCCACACGCTCCAGATTGACGGAAACCCGCATAATTCCCACGATGGACCGCAGGTCCACCGCCAGCGGCTGGTCCAGCGCGAGCAGCCGCAGGCTCATGTCGTCAATCTCGCATTCGAGCTTGTTAATTTGCATATCATTGTCGATGACCTTCTGCGCAAGGTCTCCGTCGCGCTCCAGCAGCGCCTTGCATGCATCTTCAATGGCCTTCTGCGTGTAGGCGGCCATTTCCAGCACCTTAAGGCGCATCTTATCCAGTTGTGCGTGAAAATGTGTTTCCATGTATGGCTCCTAGCCGAACCGGCCAGTTATGTAGTCTTCCGTCTGCTTGTTTCCGGGACGGGTGAACATCATTTCCGTATCTCCCACTTCAATGAGACGGCCCATGTAGAAAAAGGCGGTAATGTCCGAAACGCGTGCCGCCTGCTGCATGCTGTGGGTAACGATGATGATGGTGTAGTTCCGTTTCAGAATGTGAATAAGCTCTTCGATCTTCTGGGTGGCAATAGGGTCCAGCGCGGAAGCGGGTTCGTCCATCAGCACCACCTCCGGCTCCACGGCAAGGGCACGGGCAATACACAGCCGCTGCTGCTGCCCGCCGGAAAGCCCCAGAGCGGAGGTGTGCATCCTGTCCTTCACTTCATCCCACAACGCTGCACTGCGCAAGCTCTCTTCCACCCTTTCCTCAAGAAAGGTTTTGTCATTTACCCCGTTCACGCGCAGCCCGTATGCCACGTTTTCAAAAATACTCTTGGGAAAAGGGTTGGGCTTCTGAAACACCATGCCCACGCGGCGACGCAGTTCCACCACGTCCACCTTGGGGTCATAGATGTTCATATCCTCCAACAGAATCTCACCTTCCACGCGGGAGGTGGTGATGAGATCATTCATCCTGTTCAGACAACGGATGAAGGTGGACTTTCCGCAACCGGAAGGCCCGATCAATGCCGTCACCTGATTTTTCCTGAAATCCAGATTCACATCATACAGGGCCTGAAAATCACCGTAGTAAAAACTCAGCCCCTTGGCATGCATTTTCATGTCTTGTGTCCTGTATCCGCAGCCAGCTAGTCCTTGAATCGGTAGCCGACACCACGGATGGTCTCTATGTACGCCGCATAGTCGCCGATTTTCTGGCGCAACCGGCGGACGTGTGTGTCCACCGTGCGGGCATACCCTTCAAATTCATATCCCCAAACAGTGTTCAACAGCTGATCCCGGGTCCGCACCCGTCCCTTGTTTTTGAGCAGCTCCGTCAACAGTTTGAACTCTGTTGCGGTAAGCTGCGCTTCTTCCCCGTCAATTTCCACCCTGTGTGCGTCTGTATCTATGATCAGTCCGTCCATGCGCAGGTGAGCACGTTGTGCAGTATCTTCCACCCCCAGAGTACGGCGCAGGATGGCATGGATACGCAGAACCAGTTCGCGCGGGCTGAAAGGCTTCACCAGATAGTCGTCTGCGCCAAGCTCCAGACCGACAATCCGGTCCACTTCCTCGCCCCGTGCGGTAAGCATGATCACGGGAATGGAAGCAACCTCCGGCAGACGCCGCAACTCTTTGCACACCTCCAGACCGCTCATGCCGGGCAGCATCAGGTCCAGCACAATGAGGTCCGGACGAAAATCCATGGCCCGCGACAGCCCGTCACGCCCGTTTGCAGCCGTGCGCACGTCAAACCCGGCGGATTCAAAGGTGAAGGTAAGCAGTTGCAGAATGTCTTCATCATCCTCAACAACGAGAATCTTCTCTTTCGTCATGCCGATTCCTCCGGATAAGTACCCAAAGACGTACACCACATTCCCGTGACAGAATAATGGTGTCTCCGTTACATAATGATGACAACTGCAACCGTATCTGTCGCAGCCAGACGCGCTATCACATGAAATTTCCACCCATTATGCCACCCCCACAGGGAAGATGGCAAAACAAAAAAGGCCGGGCACATTCAGCCCGGCCTTTTTTGTCACATCCTTTCACAATGTGACAAAAGCGTTACGCAGCAACAAGTTCTTTAATGAATCCCAAAGCTTCCATTCGCAAGTGAATCTCTCGGCTTATCCACGCATCTGTGGCGGCATATTGAATCTGCTGCACGGATAATTCACGACTGGCCCAGTTGGAACACTGCGCGCCTTTTGAAATGCGGTATCCTAGCAGGTTTGCCGCCAGATTGCGCAAGCCGTGCGTTTCCAGTCCCACAGCCCGCGCCACCTCTCCAAGATCCATAACTCCTGCGTCCTCAAAATGCGAAAGACGCTGCAAGTCTTTAATGTCGTCCCGCACCGCCACGCCGGTCTTGATGATGGAGGGGTCGGAAAGCAAGTCTTTCAGGCTGTCCGTAAGGGGCAACCAGTTCAACTGGATAAGAAAAACGACATCGCTGCACGCGAATTGCACAAGCGATGGAAGGTTCAGCTTTCCTTTGCGGAAAGTAGGCCGTGTTTCCGTATCAAAACCAAGCAGGTTTTCCTGACGCATGCGGGCAATGGCCACCGCAAGCTCCTCATCGGTACGGACAACCTCCACCCTACCCTCATATCTGTGCAGGGGAAGCTCGTTTATCTCTTCTTTGGTAATCTTGCGTTTATATTCTTCTGGAATGTTCTTCATGTGCTGCATCGTGTATTCTGACCACTCGCCGGATGCACACTGGGCACCGACGGTCGCCTTTCATACATTATGCCAGCAACGGCGTAAAGTGTTTTCGGAATAGGGCAATACCCATTAAATGCGGGCCACGGCAAGGAAAACGGCATGCAGCGAAGAAACCAGCACCACGAACAGGCTGGTGGAAAACGTTGGGGAAGCCCGTAAAAAGGTAAGCTCCATAGCGCCGTGGGTGCACACGGTGGTGCAGTCTCTGCACAGAGAACAGGAGAGTGCTGGCCGCCCCTTTTCCACTTGATCGGGAGCCAAAGCATTATATCGGCATACACGGGTACAGGCACCGCATCTTGTACAGCGATCATTAATGCGCAGCCGCCACGGGCTTATGGCAGAAAGCAGATTGCCAGCCAGCCCCAGCGGACAGAATGCCGCACAATGCGCCATGGTCCCCGTACGGGTGCTGAAGAACATCATCACCGCCACTCCTGCCAGACCGAACGCCGCTGCCAGTGCCAGAGCAAGTCCCAGAGGCGCGCCAGCCAGTCTTAACCCCAAAGCCGTACCGAATACAGCCACAGCAAGGCCTGCCCGGGCGGTCCCTGTCCAAGCGGGCAGCGGGGCGGGAACCCCCTTATGCAACCTGCTCAACCTGTCATCCCATGCGCCTATGTAGCAAAGGTGGCTGCACCATGCGGGTCCGACTAAAAGGACCGATGCGGCGAAGAGGATGAGCATGAAGAATCCGTCACCGCGGAACAATGGTCCGGCAATGACCAGTGCCGGAACAGGCAGGTGAAGGGTGCCCGTCATGAGCAGCCGCTCGGCTCCAGCAATGCCCAGTGCGAGCTGCCCGAAAAACACGGCGGAAAATAAGGCCCAGATGGCTGCCCTCACGCGGCGGGCCTTGCGGTTATCCAGAAGAAGGCCGCACACAACGGCGGCGTATATGGACATGAGGACAATTTGCAGCATCCCGCTACCGGGCAAAAATCTGTCGGCGAGCAGCAGGGTCACACGGGCCGCCTTCTCCCGGCTGACAGTCAGAAGCAGTGCGCACACCAGAAAGGCAGCCACCTGCGGAACGGCTGTTGCCGCATGCAGCCTATACCGCGCGCGGGCAGGAGCGGAAAGAAGCATGCCGGCTCCGGCGAGCGAAAACAGCGACACTCCGCCCATGATGGCGGCCAGTCGCAGCCAGTCCTGCTGCGTTACCATACGCATATGCACTAGAGTGATGCCGGTGCGTACCCAGAGCAGGCTGGCCCCGAACAACACTGCGGCGGCGACCAGCCTGGCCCAGCTCTGACGGGTGAGGGCAAGGCAAAAAATTGTGAAAACAGAGGATGTTAGCCAGATATCGCCCGTGCGTAGCGTATGGGCACCCAGCAGGAGAATGCCCAGCAGCGGCACTGCCAAACCATACCGCATAGGGGTATGAGAAGGTGCTTCCTGCACTGGACGAAATGTGGACGAAACCGGACGTTCTTTGGACGAATCCACGTGTTTTTCAATGCTCATGCCCGCTCCAGTGCGTCCTGCACAGAATCGCCCAATTCCTCCACGAGGGTGCCGAAACGCAACCCCTTTCTGTAGTGGCGCATGTACAGATTGATGCAGCCGCTCACAACGGTGACGGCCTGTTCTGCGTCAAACACGCCGGGCAGTTCCGTTGCCAGCCGGGGATGCCTGCCCAGCTTGCCGCCAAGCACTATCCGGTAGCCGGATTCACGCGCGTTCAGGGCCCGTTCCGGACATTTATCCACACAAATACCACAGCGCATGCAGCGTTCATGATCGCATACCGGGCCATGCGCGTGCATGGTCATGGCCTTGTCCGGGCAGACACGCGCGCACAGGCCGCAACAGGAACAGAGAGAGGGGTCCAGCTCAGGGGAAATGGCACGGATGATGCCGACATCGGCCACATGGGGGCGCGAGCATCCGTTGGGACAGGCTGCCAGTGCCACACGGAAGGTGTGATGGTGCAGCACGGGACCGGTTACCGCACCGCGCAGAAACTGTGCCCAGCCGCTCTGCGCAAGGCACTGCTCCAGTTGCACGGCAAGGGATTCCGGTACCGGCATGGCGAATCGGCAGTTGGTCTGCGCCTGAACGCCTCGGCAGACGGTTATTTCATGGGGTGTTGAGGGGGCAGACATGGACGCTCCGTATACGGCTGAGGTGAAGCGAGACGGGTCCCGGAACCAGCAGTGTGCCCGGCTTTGCAGACTATTGAAACGTGATGATCCGCACCGTTGCCGGAAATGTTCTGCCGTTCGCGCCCTGTTCTCGACACGCACGGCGGCAACAGAGCCTGAACATGTTCTGCGCCTTGCCGCCCGCCATGTGGGAACGGCCCGCGGGTTTATGGCTCTCTCACGGCGCGACCTTGGAAAACGGCACCGGGCCGTATGCCGTGCAGGGCGGTGCATCATTCCTGAATGATCTGCAAAAAAGGACCTGTTCCACTGGTAGCCCTATCCGGCCCGTGCGTCCGTGACGCACATCACATTTCGCAGCGCACCCGGACCTACTTGCCGATGCAGAAGCTGGAGAAAATACTGTTCAGGATATCGTCCGGCGTGGTCTCGCCCGTTATTTCCGAGAGCATGGCACAGGCGGTCTCCAGCCGCACCCCCAGAATATCGTAAGGGACGCCGTTCACGATGTCTTCCCGCAGGGCACTGAGTTCCTCCTCCGCATCCCGCAGGGCACGGCTTTGCCGCAGATTGGGGGCAACATCGCCCGCAACAGGTTCGCCGCCGCCCATCCTTTCCAGAATATGGGCACGCGCGGCTTCCACAAGCGCATCCAGCCCCCTGCCCTCGCGGGCGGAAACGCGCACGGAAGCGCATCCGGGCAGGGATACGGCAGCCTCCCCCGCACCTTCATTTGCTTCCGGTGCATTGAGCAGGTCGCACTTGTTCAGCACGAGCAGCACCCTTTCTGCCCCCACGGCAGCCACGAGTTCCTTCTCCGCAAGGCCGGGGCCGAGACGCGCGTCCACCACCAGCAGCACAAGGTCTGCCTGCGCCGCAAGGTCGCGGCTTATCCGCACGCCTTCCTGCTCCACAATGTCACCTGATTCGCGAAGGCCAGCCGTATCCACCAGACGCACGGGCAGTCCGTCGAAACTGAGCTGTTCTTCAAGGAAGTCTCGGGTGGTGCCGGGGATGTCCGTCACGATGGCACGTGTACGCCCCAGCAGGGCGTTCATGAGGCTGGACTTGCCGGCGTTCACCTGCCCCGCCAGAACCACCAGCACGCCCTCGCGCCAGCAGCGGGCGCGGTCGTAATTACGCAGCAGGGACTGCAAGGCATGGCGTACCTGCTCCACATCATCCAGAAACTCCTGCGGACTGAGGCATTCCACGTCTTCTTCGGGAAAATCCACAGCAACGCACAGTTTCATGCGCACCATCTCCAGTTGCTGCCGCAGGGCGGCAATGCGCTTGCCCAGCTCTCCGTCCAGCTTGGCCCGGGCAAGGCGTATGCCGCCTTTCACCGGAGCGGCGATCATTTCTGCCACGGCTTCCGCCTGCGTGAGGTCCATGCGCCCGTTCAGAAAGGCCCTTTTGGTGAACTCGCCCGCATCGGCGGAACGCGCACCGCACGCAAGGGCGGCCTCCAGCACGGCGGCGACGATGGCGGGTCCGCCGTGGCAGTGAAATTCCGCCACGTCTTCGCCTGTGAACGTGTGCGGTCCGGGCATGAACACGGCCAGAACTTGGTCCAGAGGTTCTCCCTGCGCGTCCGTTACCGTGCCGTAGTGCAGGACACGGGGCCTGAAGTCCCTGAACGTGTGTGACGAAGGCCGGAACAGACGACGGGCCAAGGCCCCTGCCTGCGGCCCACTGATGCGGACGATGCCTATACCGCCCTGTCCCAGCGGAGTGGCTATGGCGGCAATGGTGTCGCCGCTGTACGATGAATGAATATGTTGCATGCGCGTTGTGTAGTCCTGTCCGGTGGTTGCGGGCAAGTCGTTTTACGAAAAAGAAAAGGAGGCCCTTACGAGCCTCCTCCGAATCAAGCATACCAAGGGCAGGTGCCGCTACTGAGCGCTTTTGCGCTTGCGGCCTATGATTACCCGCTTCATGGGACCATCGCCCTTGCTGCGGGTCTGAATCTCGTCGTCTTCCTGCAGGGCCAGATGCACGATGCGCCTGTGGTAGGAACTGAGCGGCCGTGTGGACTGCGGTTTGCCCAGCGTTTTGGCCTTGTCTGCCAGATGCAGGGCTATTTCGCGGAGCTTGTCGTCCTGCCGTTCGCGGTAGTCGCCCGTATCCAGCTGCACCCGTACGGCAACGCCCATGCGCTTGGCCACAATACGGTTCACAAGATACTGGAAGGAAGCAAGGGTCTGCCCTTCACGACCGATGAGCAGGCCGGAATTGTCGCCGCTGGAAACGGTAACCTTGACCCGGTTTTCCTCTATGACTGCCTCTACCGGAATATCGCCGATAACGGGAACAACCAGCCGCTTTACGGCTTCCGTGACCACGGAGAGCAGCAGTTCTCTGTCCAGTTCGTCAAGATTGGCCTCCGCCATGGGCTCCCGGAGGATATCGTCCATGGAGTCATCTTCGAAATCGGCATCAAATCCGGCACCAAACCCGGCACCATTCATCAGGTCGCCTTCGCTGCCGAATGCAGCAAAGTCTTCGGGAGCGGCATCACCTTCTGCTGAGGCCGCACCGTTGGCTGCGCCCTCCTCCTTGCGGCCTCCTCGTCCGCGACCGCCACGAGGACGGCGACGGCCACCACGGCTGCGGCGGCTGCCGGAGCGTTCTTCCTCCGTGGCCGAACCTTCCTGCAGTGCCAGTTCACCCTCTGCGGGTGCCTCTGCGCGCGGGTCAGCCGTCTCATCCTGCTGGCGGGAAGGCCTGCTTCCTCTGCCGCGGTCCTGACGGCGGGATTTGTCATTCCGGGATTTATCATTCCGGGCTTCCGAACGCGTCTCGGAACGTTCACGGGCTTCGGACTGGCCTTCGGGCTTCTGCCTGCCGCGTCCCTTATCGGAACCGGAGGCTTCTGCCCCGGCTTCTGCCCGGGCTTCTGTCCGACCGGCAAGCTTTTCGCCAGACTTATCTGCGGGCTTATCTGCGGGCTTATCCGCAGACTTTTCTGCGGGCTTTTCGGAACGCCTTTCAGGACGGCCCTTTGCGTGGGCGCGGTCCGCATCCTTGGAACCTTTTCCGGAGCGGCCATCCTGCGCAGCCTGCTGGCCTTCCTGTCCGTTCTGGACACGGGCTTTCTCGGAACGCTCTTCACGCGGCTTCTGCTCGCCACGCTCCCTGCGCTGTTCGTCACGGGGTCTTTCATCGCGGCCGGAGCCGGATTTTTTCCGGTCACGGCCTTCTGCCGCGCCCGTTCCCTCTGCTCCGTTCAACACGCCAGCTTCAAAGTTCAGCTGCATGCGCCGGGCACGAACCTTTGCCTTTTTGGCTCCCACAAGACCGAATATACCGGTCTTGGCGTCGTTGACGATTTCTATTTCAAGTTTTTCTCGTGCGCTGTTGAAGTAGCTGCAAGCCGCTTCTATGGCGCTGTCCAGGGTTTTTCCCTGGAACTCCTTGTATGCATCCATGCATTCACCTCAAGGTGTACTCGCGATTAACGGGCAAGGCTCTATGCCTTGCGGAGCATGAGCCACTGCTGGAAGATGGAGAGTACGTTGTTCACCAGCCAGTACACCACCAGACCGGAGGGGAAGCTCAGGAACATGAAGGTGAAGACCACAGGCAGGATCAGCATCATCTTCCTTTGCATCGGGTCGCCGGAACTGGGGGTCATAAGCTGTTGCAGCAGCATGGTCAGCCCCATGACAACGGGGGTAATGTAGAACGGGTCGGCCACGGAAAGGTCCGCCAGCCAGACGTAGTCCGTAAAGGGCAGATTGTGGATGAACGAAGCGTGACGCAGTTCGATGGAATTCATCAGGGCCTGATAAAGACCGAAGAACACGGGAATCTGCACCAGTACGGGCAGGCAGCCCCCGGCGGGGTTGACCTTGTAGGTCTTGTAGAGGTTCATGACCTCCTGATTCTGCTTTTCCCGGTCATCCGCATATTTTTCGCGGATTTTCTGCATCATGGGCTGAAGCTTCTTCATCTGCTCCATGGACTTGTAGCTCTTGTGGGAAAGGGGCCAGAAAACAATCTTGATGAGGATGGTGAGAATGATGATGGCAACGCCGTAGTTGTTCACATACTTGTGGAAGAAGTTGATCATCTCCACCATGGGACGGGCAAGAATGGAGAAGAATCCGTAATCCACAGCACTTCCGAGCAGGTTGGGCGCCTTGTCCAGATGCACGGAAAGCTTGGGGCCCAGATAGTAGCTCGTGCCCGCCTCCACTTCTGTGCCGGGGGAAAGGCCCAGAGCACCGTGCTCTACGGCCACACGGTATACACCGTACTGGAACTTTGCCTTCATGGCCACATCGGTGCTTTCCGGCGCGATGGCGGCAAGGAAGTAATTGCTTTCCACCCCGGTCCAGAGCAGGGGAAGCCGCTTGGCGAGTCCTGCTTCCAGATCCTTGGCATCGGCTTCGCTGTCCAGCCCCTCGGTGTCTGAGAACCATGCCACCTTGGTGGGGTTGTACTGATCATCCGGTCCGCTCAGGGAAGAGGCACCCAGCGTGAAGTCCAGACGCACGCTGCGCGGGGTTTCGCCGGCGTTCAGCAGGCGGACCTTTTCCTTGATGACGTAGGAATCGGCAAAGAAATGCAGTTCACGCGCAAGACGGATGCCGTCCACCTCGCCGGTGAAGACAAGCATTCCGCTCGTATCGCCTTGCAGCGCAAGGTTATCGCCTTCAAAACTCCACTGCCCTTCCACCCAAGAACGCTTGCCGTCCAGCATCACGCCCAGTGCACCAAGGTTGGCGGCCGATTCGCCCACCATATCCACCAGCGGCGAGTTTTCCGCGATGGTTTCCTTGTAGTCATTGAGGGTGAAGGATTTGAGGACACCGCCCTGCGAATGGAAGGTGGCGGTATAGAGAGGGGTGGAAACGGTAACTTCGCGCCCTTCTGTGGGCTTGAATTCGACAATGGCGGGGGCGTCCATATCCCGAGCCGGGGAAGGCTGACCGGCTTCCTGCGGTACGGCGGTTTCCGTCTGCTGCTGGGCTACGGGTTCCTTGGGGAGCCACCCCATGTAATCCGCCAGATAATTCCAGCCTACGGTTACGAGCAGGCAAAGCACCACAGCGATCATTATGCGCTTGTTATCCATCATGTAATCCTCAAAAGCTCCTGTGCAAGGGGGATTGACGCCGAAGGGGAGGAACGGGATCATAGCCGCCGCGGCTGAAGGGATGACACCGCAATATGCGCCACACCGCCAAAGCGGTTCCCTTGAAAACGCCATGCCGCATCACGGCTTGCGCTGCGTACTCTGAACACGTGGGCACAAATCTGCAGGCAGGTGGAAACAATGGTGATATGCACCGCTGGTAGAAGCGGATTGGCAGCACCAGCAACCTTTGTGCGAGTGTTTTCATGACGCTTCGCTTCCCGCCTTCGGGGTACTGTTTTCGCAGATTGTGCGGAGAAGAGGCAGCAGTTCCTGCGAAACGCTCTTCAGGTTCACCCTGCCGGGATCCAGGCTGCGTTTGGGCACCACGGCGATATCCAGACCACCACATATCTCATGCTGGTTAAGCCGGAAGAACTCGCGGATAACACGCTTTATGCGATTGCGTGTGACAGCCGGGCCCGTTTTTCTGGTTACCGCCATTCCCATTCTCCAAGCGGGTTCTCCGGAAGGACGGGTCAGAACAAACAGGATGAAATTTTTTGAAAAGTAACGGCGGCCTGTATTGTAACAGCTGACAAAATCAGGCCGCCGGATCAAACGATGCGTTCTCGGATGCGTTAGGCAGATAATCTCTTACGCCCCTTCGCACGACGACGACGCAGAACAGCGCGACCACCCACGGTCTTAAGGCGAGCGCGAAAACCACATGCGCGTGCACGTCTGATTTTGCTCGGCTGATACGTTCTCTTCATGGGAATACTCCTTTAAAAAAATGAACGGACCCTTTTACAGTGTAAAACGGCCCGCGTCAAGTTTGACCCGGTGGGGATATACACGCAGTCGCCCCGCTGCCGCGCCGGACAGGGGTTCGCCCGCGCCTGCTCTGGCGACCGCGCAACACCCATAGGCTGTTTCGTTCATAAATACAAGCGGAAAAGGCGGGTTTGCCAATTTTTCCGAACCTGCGCGGCCTGCCACCCCGCCCTGTACGCCCTCTATCTTTTCCTCATGCCGCAGGGCGGCTCCGCTTGCCCACCCATTGCACGCCGCTCTTGCGCAGGGCAGGCAGCTACTTTATTCCCTCGTCCGGCACGCTGGTCATGGGCATGACGGGCGGGTCTTCCGTATAGGCGGGAACGCCGGGGGACGCGGCACCTGTTGCCGGGAACGGAGTTCCCGCCGTTCCCTTGGGCGGCACATGACCCACGAGGGGGACCCTGTCCGGCCGCTTAACGTTCAGGTTCTTGACGGGAGGCAGCGAAACACCGTTGCTGGCATACGCATCCGGCCTTCCGGCAAAGGAAGACCACATGCTCCCGTCACCTGTTCCCCTGCGGTCCTGCCGCAGCAGATTGCGCACCTCGCCCCTGTTGGGAAGATAGTATTCATGGGCTGCCACCACCGCACCATCATCCAGCCGGATGAGGCGCAGCGAAAAATACACCGCAGAGAGGCTTTCTGTATAGCTGCCCACAAGCACCGCCTGTGCGGCGTATTCCGTCTGCATCAGCCGGGCCACATCACGCGAGAGCATGAACTCCCCTTCGCGCGGGCGCATGACCATGCTGCTGCGCAGGCGTGAATCCACGATGCGGTAGCCGTACTGGCTGAGCCGCGACCCCACCTGCTGCATGACC
>CAYRLL010000067.1:0-17638 GCA_964425115.1 uncultured Desulfovibrio sp.
GGCGTTCTGCACAGGAGTGCACACAAAAATGAAGAGAGGCGGTTACACTTCTGTGTGACCGCCTTTACATTTTTGTACAAAAGATACCCTGCACGCTGTCAGACTGCGCAAAGCTACTCCCGCCCCATCTCCTGCACTTGCTTCTGAAAGCGGCATGCAGTAGGTTCGCCTCTCGCGCAACGCCACAGGCAGCACCTCTCTCTGCCGTCACGCAGGCTCCCTGTCATGCGCCCACCATACCGTACAACGGCGCCCAATGAAGCATTCTGAGGATTGCCCCGCCGTAACAACGCGCAAGCGGAAGATTGAGAAGCGCCACGCCACTGCACCGAAGGACCACGCCATGAACACGCACGACATACGCGAACATATTTCCCGCACCGTACTTGCCCGACTGTTCGACTCCAACCTTCGCCGCTCCGAGGCATTGGATGAATTCATGGGCGTGACCATGCCCTCTGTGGACGGGCGCGCCGCCCGCCAGATTTCCCCGCTCGTACCCGAAATTCCCTCTGCCGTGTATGCAAAATGGGTAGACATGTTCGCTGACCGGCTGCTGGAAACCGTGCCTCTTGAACAACTGACTGAACTGTGCGGCGGAACAGAAGAAAACAACGCCACCATCGCGCTGGTATATGTCATGTTCATGGAATCGGAGCGTATGGAAAAACAGGTGGCTGAGGACCTTGCCCGTCTGGGCATGGAGCAGGCAGAGCAGGACGAGGTGGGCAACACACTGGCAGAGTATCTGCGGGCCAAACTGGCCAGCATGCGAGGCGACCTTCCGCCGCAATAGCGGGACCGCTCATGCGGCCCCGCTGCTAAGGCTCACCGTGTTCCTGACAAACCGGACAGGCCGGGAAAGCCGGGCAGGCCGGGAAAGCCAGACGGGCCAATGCGGCCAGACAGGCCAATCAAATCGGACAGGCCGCCCGCCGGATTGCCGCACCGCATCAGGCCATACGCTCCACGCGCAGCCCGTTGTCGTCTGCGGAAAGAAGGTAGCGCGTGCCGCCGCTTTCCACTTCAAGACTCATGCCGGGAAAAAGCGTTGCCCGCGAGGACCATTCGTCATCCACGAACACATCCCTCGCCCCGCCGCTTTCCTCATAGCGCACCACCATGCCTCCGGCCAGCGTGGCCATCTCGGCCTCCCGGATACAAACGGGGAAATCGGAATCAGTATAGTTCATGCCCTTCCTCCTTTTCGTTGCGTACGCACCGCCTGAGGGTACAGCACCCTTCACGAAAAACAATGTAAGCACATACTAGCACACGACAACCTCCGGATGCAAAAAGAAACGTACATGAATGCCAGCACACTACGCATTGCCGAAGAACTGAAGCTCTCCGCCTCCAAAGTGGAAGCCGTGATAACCCTGCTGCAGGAAGGGGCAACCATCCCCTTCATGGCACGCTACCGCAAGGAGCTTACAGGCGGCATGGACGAAGTGGTCCTCGCAGCCCTGCGCGACCGCCACGAGCAGATTGTGGAACTGGATAAACGCCGCACAGCCATCACGCAGTCATTGCAGGAACGCGACCTGCTCACCCCCGCCTTGCAGACGGCCCTTGATAACGCCCAAACCCTTGCCGTACTGGAAGATATCTACCTGCCCTTCCGCCCCAAGCGGCGCACCCGCGCGCAGATAGCCCGTGAGCGTGGTCTGGAACCGCTGGCAGACCTGCTGTGGCGGCAATCTCCCGGGGATATTCCCGCCCGTCTGGCAGAAGCCTTCGTGGCTCCGCAGAACGATGTGCCCGATACGGAAACCGCCCTCGCCGGAGCACGCGATATCCTTGCGGAACGCATCAGCGAGGACGCGGAAACACGCCGGGTCATGCGCCTCATGTTCACCATGCGCGGCGAAATAGTTTCCGCCCGCGCACGAACAACCAAGGAAGCCGCCGAAGAATCGCAGGCAAAGGGCAAGGACGACCCCGCCGCCACCTACCGTGACTACTTCGATTGGAAGGAACCCGTGCGCACCGCCCCCGGTCACCGCATTCTGGCCATGCTGCGGGGCGAACGCGAAAACGTGCTCTCTCTTTCCGTCCGCCCGGATGAAGCACACGCCCTCACAGCCCTGAAAGGGCACTTTGTCACCGCTGCCACCGCCTGCTCGCGCGAAGTGGCGCTTGCCGTGGAAGACGGCTACCGGCGTCTGCTCGCCCCCTCCATGGAAAACGAAACCCGCACCCTGCTCAAAACCCGCGCCGATGAGGAAGCCATCGCCGTATTCGCATCCAACCTGCGCGAACTGCTGCTCGCCCCGCCGCTGGGGCAAAAGCGCATTCTCGCACTGGACCCCGGCTTCCGTACCGGAGCCAAGCTGGTTTGTCTGGATGCGCAGGGCGCCCTGCTGCACACAGAGACCATCTACCCCGTCACAGGCGGCCCTCGGGCCGAAGAAGCCGGTGTGCGCGTGCGCTCCCTCGTGGAACGCTTCGCCGTAGAGGCCATCGCCATCGGCAACGGCACCGCCTCCCGCGAGACGGAAGCCTTTGTCCGCTCGCTCGGGCTGCCTGCCGCCATTCCCGTGGTCATGGTCAATGAAAGCGGGGCATCCGTCTATTCCGCCTCCGAAACGGCCCGCCGCGAATTTCCCGATCACGACATCACCGTGCGCGGCGCGGCCTCCATCGGCAGACGCCTTGCCGACCCGCTGGCGGAACTGGTGAAAATCGACCCCAAATCCATAGGCGTGGGGCAGTACCAGCATGATGTGGATCAGGCCGCTCTCAAAAAGGCGCTGGAAGACGTTATCGTCTCCTGCGTGAACAGTGTGGGCGTGGAACTGAACACGGCCAGTGCGGAACTGCTGTCCCATGTTTCCGGTCTGGGACCTGCCCTTGCGCAGAATATCGTGGCGCACCGCACCGAAAACGGCCCTTTCCGGTCCCGCAAGGAACTGCTGAAGGTGAAGCGGCTCGGCCCCAAGGCGTATGAACAATGCGCGGGCTTCCTGCGCATCCATGATGCGGCCAATCCGCTGGACGCCTCTGCCGTGCACCCGGAATCCTATCCTGTGGTGCAGGCCATGGCAAAGGATCTGCGCTGCCATGTGGCAGACCTCATGCGCGATGCCGCCCTGCGGGACAGCATCCTTCTGGAGACGTACCTATCGGGCAATGTCGGGCTGCCCACACTGCGCGATATCATGGCCGAACTCGCCCGCCCCGGACGCGATCCCCGCCCCCCCTTCACCGCCTTCTCCTTTGCGGAAGGCGTGCACGAAATCAGCGACCTCTCCCCCGGCATGGTGCTGCCCGGCATCGTCACCAACGTCACCAAATTCGGAGCGTTTGTGGATATCGGCGTGCATCAGGATGGATTGGTCCACGTCTCCCAGCTTGCCGACACCTTCGTGAAGGACCCGGCGCAGGTGGTGCGGGTGCAGCAGCGGGTGCAGGTGCGCGTGCTTGAGGTAGACGCCCCCCGCAAGCGCATCAGCCTGTCCATGAAGGGGCTTCGCGGATAATCGCCCCTTCTTTCTCCGGCACAAACAACGCCCCGCAGTGTGGTTGGTACCGCACTGCGGGGCGTTTCTCATGTCATGAACATGCCCGTCATACGGGGCAAGGCGCAGGCCGCCGGACTGAACGGCACTATGGACGGGCGTTCTGGGCCGCCCAATCCTGTTCCCGGAATCCGGTGCTACGCCTTGGCTGCCGCCTCGTCGCGCTGCCGAATCTCCACACGGCGTATCTTGCCGGAAATGGTCTTGGGCAACTCTGCCACATAATCTATGATGCGCGGATACTTGTACGGCGCGGTCACTTTTTTCACATGATCCTGCAACGTCTTGGTCAGTTCCTCCGAGGGCGCGAACCCGGAAGCCAGCACCACTGTGGCCTTGACTATCTGCCCACGCAGTTCATCAGGCACGCCCGTCACAGCCGCCTCCACCACCGAGGGGTGAGATACCAGCGCAGACTCCACCTCAAAGGGCCCTATGCGGTAGCCGGAAGACTTGATGAGGTCGTCCACCCGGCCGAGAAACCAGAAGTAGCCGTCACCGTCCATCCACGCCTTGTCCCCGGTGTGGTAGTAGCCGTTCAGCATCACGGATGCCGTCTTCTCCGGGTCTTCCATATAGCCGGTAAACAGCCCCACAGGTGCGCCTTCCGCCACCCGGACGCATATCTCCCCTTCCTCACCGGGAGGGCACTCATTCCCCTCCGCATCGCGCAGTACAATGTCCCACCCCGGCGCGGCACGGCCTATGGAACCGGGCTTCGGCTCCATGAACGGCAGCGTGCATATCTGCAAGGTGGTCTCCGTCTGACCGTATCCTTCATAAATGGGCAGCCCGGTCAGCCGTTTCCAGTCGTGGAACACGCTGTCGTTGAGCAGTTCCCCCGCCGTGGTGCAGTGGCGCAGCCGGGAAAGGTCGTAGCGGGTAAGGTCTTCCCGCACCAAAAACCTGTAGACGGTGGGCGGCGCGCAAAACGTGGTTATGCCATGCGCCGCAATCTGCTCCAGCAGGCGCGCAGGCTCAAACTTGCCGCGAAAATCCCATACAAAAACCGTCGCGCCGGACATCCACTGCCCGTAAAACTTGCCCCATACCGCCTTGCCCCAGCCGGTATCCGCCAAGGTCAGATGCAGGTCGCCTTCCCGCAGGTCATGCCAGTACGCCCCGGTGACAAAATGCCCCAGCGGATAGGTGTGGGTGTGCTCCACCATCTTGGGCATACCCGTGGTGCCGGACGAAAAGAAGATGAGCAGAGGGTCTCCGTCACATGCCAGCGCATCGCCTTCCGGCTTGGGAAAAACCGGCGAGGCATCACGTGACAGGGCGTCATAGTCGTGCCAGCCTTCGGGCAGCATCCCGCCTCCCACCTGCACAAGGCAATGCAGGCTCCCGCATTCCGGTCTGGCCGCCTCCACCCGCCCGGTGATGGAGCTGTCCACAATCATACCGCGTATGGCCGCCCTGTTCACCCGGAACACAATGTCCTTGGTGGTAAGCTGCGCGGGTGAAGGAACAGGCACCAGCCCCAGCTTATGACAGGCAAGCATGGTTACCCAGAACTCAATACGCCGGTACAGAACCAGCATCACGCGGTCACCCTTGCGCAACCCTTTGTCGCGCAGGGCATTGGCGAGCCGCGCAGAAGCCTCCTTGAGCCACGCGAACGTGTAGTCGCGGCGCACGCCGTCATCATCCACATGAACAATGGCCAAAGGATTGGTAAACGCCGTCTCACCGTCTGCCATGCGGTCCAGATGGTTAAAGGCAAAGTTGTAACGGGAAGGAAGCTCCAGCGCAAAACGCGCGAGCAGGTCCTTATAGCTGGAACAGGAAAGTTTCTGCATGGTCTGCATCCTTAAAAACAAAAGGGCATGGTATCGTCATGAAGTTTGCCCCGGACTCCGCCTCGGAAGCCTTCATACAACGATACGCCGCCGGTGAACACGGTTGCGACGCTGCCGCCGCCTGTCTCTGCCGGAAAAGCCGGGCCGCGCGGGCCTGTTTCCATCCGGGTGCATCAGCCGCCGCCAAAGCCAGGGCTGATTCAGCCCCGCCGCGCAGCTCACGGAACAGCTTCCGGAGCCTATCCGGCGGGAACGCCGGCACGGCGGTTTACCGCCATGCCCGGATGGAAACTAGCTAATCACATCCAGAAACACCGCTTCCTCCTCGTTCAGACCGCGCAGCGCATGGGGAATGGTGGAATCAAAATAAATGGAATCACCCGCCACAAGCTCATGCCTGCGCTGGTCAAGCCATATTTCCAGCGTGCCCTTGAGCATGTAGATGAATTCCTGCCCGCCGTGTTCGTTCCACACAAGCTCATTCTCATCCTTGGGCGGCACGGTTACCAGAAACGGTTCCATGCGCTTGTGGGTGAACCGGGAAGCAAGGTGCAGGTAGTCATAATCCGCCCGCCGTGCAACACTCAATCCCTGCCCCTGCCGCACAATGGTGTAGTCGTGCAGATGCGCCTCATGCCCTGCGATAAGGGCTGTCAGGTCCACGCCGCAGGCGGCGGCCACATCCTTGAGGTAGCTTACCGGAATCTCGGATTCGCCTTCCTCATACAACGCCACGGTCTGCGGACGCACACCCACCTTGGCGGCAAGCTCCTCCACGGTAAGGCCCACAGACTCCCTCAGCCCCAACAGTCTCGGGGCTATTTCAACATATGCCTGTCCCCTTTCCATACACTCTCCTTGTGACAAACAGGGGGCTAGCCCCCGGAACAGCGGTCCCGGCCCGCCCTCGTCCCTCGTTCTGTCCGCGCTTCGCCCGGCCAAACGCAAACGGTCTATTTCTGTACCCATTTCCGCAACGGTTGAAAAGGGCCGACAACAGCAAAAAGGCACAACCGCCAAGGGTCATGCCTTTTCCGTGTAAAAACAAATTCCGGAACGTCCGCATCATGCTGGCCGTACCGGAACAATCTCAACCCGCCCGCCCCTGTCAGGTATAAAGAACCCGCCCGTTGCGTTCAATCATGGCTACCGTGCTGGAAACCTGCCGTCCGATGGGGGTTTCGCGGCTCATTTCCCGTTCAAGGTTGGTAATGCCCTTGAGCACGGTGGAATGTTTGCGGTTAAAGTGGTCTCCGATATCCTTGAGCGACATGTCGGTATGTTTCCGGGCCAGATAAAAGACCGTATTGCGGGCCACCACCAGTTCACGGCGGCGGCTGCGCGAGTTGAGCTGCGAGGGAGACAGGTCAAATCCGTTGCACACGCAACGGATGATGCTGTCCATATCCATGATGGTCTCGTGCGAGGCGTACTGGCTGATCACTTCCCACGCAATATTCATGGAAATCTGCTGATTGAGAATGCGGGCCTTGAGGATAAGGTTGTGCAGGCAGCTTTCAATCTGCCGCACATCGGTCCTTATGTTCTCGGCCAGAAGATCGGTCACGTTGTCCGGCAGCGTCACCTGATACTGGCTGGCCTTGCGGCGCAGAATGTCCCTGCGGGTGGCAAAGTCCGGCCGCTCAATGGCGGCAAGAAAACCGGAGCAGAACCGGGAAACAAGCTGGTTGTCCAGCTCCTTCAGGTCGCGGGGAGCAAAAGAACTGGAGAGCACCACGCGCGAACCGCGTGACTGCAACGCCTTGATGGTGGCGAGCACTTCGTCCTGCATACGCTCCTTGCCCTGCAAGAAGTGCACGTCTTCCAGCAGCAGCAGGTCCACATCACGATACCGTGCCTTGAAGCGGTCCACCTCGCGGCTCTTCAGGGCGGCAATGAGCCGCGTGCCGAACTCTTCCGCCGTAAGATACTCCACCCGCACACGGCTCCGGTTGCTGCTGCGGCACAGTTCATTGCCCACGGCCTGCATAAGATGCGTCTTGCCCAGTCCGGGGCCGGAGCTGAGGAACAGGGTATCCGCAGACAGAGAGGAGCGGGTTATCCCCTGCGAGGCGGCAAAGGCCAGATTATTGCTTGGCCCCACCACAAAGCTCTCAAAGTCGAACCGCCAGTCAATGACCTTGCTCACCAGCGGCTGGCTTATGGGCAGAGACATCTGCCGGGCTTGCGCAAATCCTGCCTGCTGCGCCATGGGGTACTGCGTCCCCCCGGCACCGGAAAAACGCTGGCCGGGAACAGCAGAACCGAACGCCGTCCCGTAGGAATCGCAACTCCCCACCTCTGCTGCCACTCCGGCACCAAACACAGGGTTCGACTGGCCCACATGGTCAGTCTGGCCAGCCTGGTCAGCCTGCTGCGCCAGACCGGGAAGCAGCTCCCCGGCCCCGCCGCTGCGGACAGCGGTACGCGCCGGAGCTTTCTGCGGAGTCTTGCTGGCGCACACAGAAACAACAGGGCGCTCCACCGTAGCGGAAAGGTCATCCTGTGACAGCCCCATGGCTTCGGCAGCCGCTGCGGAAATATCATCAAGCAACCTGTCGCGCACCCAGGATGCCACAAAATCATTAGGGGCGGTAAGGCGGATTTCCTTCCCGACCACTTCGGCTGCAAGCGGCGTTATCCAGACCTTGAACAGGCCCGGAGAGAGTCGTTTTTGCAGAATCTGCTGAATATGCGCCCAAATTTCAATCATAGAAGGCTTTCTACGTTCAATCAGCCCTGAGTGCAAAGTGCGAATACTGCCTGAAGCCCAATCGTAACAGGCGTGATTTCCCCACCACCACACAAAGACCAACATGGTTTAATCGTTGAAGATTCTTTCTATACGGCGGAATTCCAGCATCGCCATGAAGCCTTGACGCGCAAGCCTTTCCCCACGTTATCCACATTTCATCCACAGCATGAAGAAAAAGTTTTCCACACCCACATAACCCAATAGCTCCGTTTTTTGAATGCTCCGATTAAATTTTACATTCACCCCGAAGACTAGCGGGAATTTTTCCTACCATACAGATACGAAATACGTCTCCATGTATGGCAGCCAAGGCTTTTTAGGGAAGCGGATACTTACCGCAGGTGAACTTTTCCCCTTCCGGGCAGTATCCCAGACGTTCGCAACGCGCTCCCGCCACATCAAAAATGACAGGCAGCACCTCTCGGCAGATGCCCAGCATGCTCATCGCCATGGAGCGTATTTCCCACTGCGCGCGGGTGCAGCAGCGGTGTTCAAAAAAATTGATCAGGCTCCGGCAGTTCATGGTGAGGACAATCTTGGATTCCGCCGCCTGCGGCAGCACGAACCGGGCGTCCTCCTTGGCCTTGTCCCCCCTGCCGTTGGCCTCCAGTATGGCTTTTAAGTCGCGGTAGGCACTGCCCACCTCGGACATAAAGGCTTCAAACCGGGCCTTGGCTTCAGGAATGCGGGCAATGGCGGGCGGCAGAATATAGTCGCAATCAGACCCGTCCACATACCGCTGGCTCTGCTGCGAATACGAGGCAATTCTGTGCCGCACAAGCTGGTGCGTAAGGGCGCGGGAGACTCCCTCCACCGCAAAGGTAAAGCTCACGTGCTCTATGGGGCTGGTATGGCCGGACTCCATGACCTTGGCGATAAAAGCCCGCTGCTTGTCATGAGAGACCTCGCCCGCCAGCAGCCGGGGCCACATGTCGCCCACAAAACCGGCGTGATAGCATTGGCGGAAGGCGGCATATATCAATGATGTCGCGTCCGGTGTGGACGCAAGCAGGCTCACACGGCATGACGTCTGCGGCATGGGGAACTCCACCTTGAAAAACGTTACGCGGGCAGTCCGTTCACACGGAGCGCATACAACAATACGCCACTGTGCTGGGGAACAGTCAGGGGCCGGAGCGAATCAGGCATACGCCAGTCACAACCCAGTCACGGTTACGATGCTGAACATGCACAAAACGGATACGGGCCGGTGCAGAAAGGCACCGGACAATTACAAAACAGATATATTACAGGCACAGCACGGGCACCCACAGCACACACGGGCACAAAGCAGGCTCGAAACAGGCTCGAAACAGGCCCGAAACAGACACAGAAAGAGCACAAAACAGCCGGGAACCAACCGCAGCCAAGGCACGCGCGGCAACCAGCCCGGCAGCCCTCTCCGTCACCCCGCCCTCTTGGCACCGGGCTCAGGCCAGCAGGTTCAGATGGCGGTACGCTCGGGCCGTCGCCATTCTCCCGCGCGGCGTGCGTTTAAGAAAGCCGCACTGGATCAGATACGGCTCATAAATATCTTCTATGGTGCGCACCTCTTCGGAACAGGCAACCGCAAGGGTTTTCACCCCCACCGGCCCGCCGCCAAAGTGCTCTATGAGCACAGTGAGCAGCTTGCGGTCCATCTGGTCCAGTCCGCTCTCGTCCACGTCCATCCGGTACAGCGCTTCCGCCGCCTGATCCGAATCAACGGCCCCGTTCCCCTTCACACTGGCAAAGTCGCGCACCCGCCGCAGCAGCCTGTTGGCAATGCGCGGCGTGCCCCGCGAACGGCGGCCTATCTCCAGAGCACCATCAGGCGTCAGGTCCACACGCAGAATACGGGCCGTGCGCGCCACAATGCGGGCAAGCTCCTCAGGGCTGTAAAACTCCAGCCGGAAAATGCACCCGAACCGGTCGCGCAGCGGCGAAGAAAGCAGGCCGATGCGGGTGGTAGCCCCCACAAGGGTAAAGGGTTCCAGCTCTATCTTAACCGTGCGCGCCCCCGGCCCCTGCCCGATGACAAGATCAAGCTTAAAATCTTCCAGCGCGGGATACAGCACCTCTTCCACGGCAGGCGGCATGCGGTGTATCTCGTCCACAAACAGAATGTCATGGCGGCCCAGATTGGTCAGTATGGCCGCCAGATCTCCGCTGCGCTCCAGCACGGGACCGGACGTGGAAACAAGGTTCACCCCCAGTTCGCTGGCCATGATCTGCGAAAGGGTGGTCTTGCCCAGCCCCGGATTGCCGTAAAAAAGGGTGTGGTCCATGGCCTGCCCGCGCGCACGGGCAGCCTGCAGATACACGTGCAGATTGGCCCTCAGCTCCTCCTGCCCGATAAACTCGTCAAGAGAAGGGGGGCGCACGGTGTCATCCACGCATGAGGGCATGCGGCATGCGTCGTCATCCATCTGCATCAGCGTCCCCTGCCCAGCGCCTTGAGCGCGGCACGCAACGCGCCGCCGACATCAAGGTCCGGCTCTTCCTTCAATACATTCTTCAGCACGGGAGCGGCCTCGTCCTCGGAGTAACCAAGATTGCACAGCCCGGCCAAGGCATCGCGGAACAGCGACCCCGGTGCTGCGCCACTGAGCACGGCTCCTCCGGGAACGCTCTCCACCTTGAGCTTGTATTTAAGTTCCAGAAAAATATGCTGCGCGCTCTTCTTGCCGATACCGGAAACGCGCGTAAGCGCCGTCACGTCCTCCTCCGCCACAACCTGCCGCAAATCGGCGGGCCGGAACTGGGAGAGAATGGCAAGGGCGGTTCTGGCTCCCACCTTGGAAATGGAAATGAGCACCGCAAAGGTCTGGCGCTCGTCCCAGGTATGAAACCCGTACAGCTCCAGCGCATCCTCGCGGACCACGGTATAGGCAAACACGGCCAGCGGTTCACCACGGGCGGGCAGCCGTGCCAGCGTGTGCACGGGCAGGTGGACAAGATACCCCACGCCGCCTGCGGTGACCAGCACCACGGCGTTTTCCGCGACTTCCGCGAGACGTCCTTCCAGATATGCAATCATGTCTGTGCCCTCGTCACCGGGTTGTAGCGCAATCCCTGCCCAAAGTTAACCGTCCGTTTACAATCCATCCCGCCTGCCTGTTCCGGCAGCGGCCAGACAGGCCGGGGCGGCAAAGGCAACTGCGCGGCATTATGCCGCTTCACGCACCTACAAACGTCCCCCGTTCAGCCTTGCCAGCCTGTTGTAACGGCGCATGGTCAGGTGGCACAGGGCCACCGCCAGAGCATCACTGGCGTCCACAGCCCAAGATGGCTTCTTCACGCCCAGAATGGTGGCCACCATAAAGGCCACCTGCTGTTTTTCGGCCCTGCCCACGCCCACAATGGCCTGCTTGACCTTGGTGGGTTCATAGCCGTGCACGGCAAGACCATGCACGGCGCACGCCGCCAGCGCGGCCCCGCGCGCCTGCCCCAGCTTCAGGGCAGAGGCGGGATTGCGGGCGGTGAACACCTCTTCCACCGCTGCCTCATCGGGGCGCAACGCGGTTATCACGTCTGTCACCCCGCGAAAGATAATGCCCATGCGGCGGGCCATATCCGGCTCTGCCGTGCGAACGGTGCCGCAGTCCACCAGCGTGACCACGCCGGACACTTCGCTCACCACGCCCCAGCCGGTAACGCGCGATCCGGGGTCAATGCCCAGAACGGTACAATCCTGTGTCATGCTGTTCCTGTACCGCCACATTCCGCTATCGCCCAAGGGTGCGAAAAGCGTGCAGGCCCGTATGAAGGGGCACAGACGAAAACGCCCGCCGTCATCCGGCGGGCGCTGGCGGGCGTTGCTGCTAGCTCAGTTGCGCCAGAACCTCGTCGGACATATCAAAGTTTGCCCAGACGTTCTGCACATCGTCGTTGTCTTCCAGCAGGTCAATAAGGTTCAGCACCTTCTGCCCCACCTGCGCATCCACCTCAATGCTGTTCTGGGGGATCATGGCCAGTTCCGCCGAATCCGCCTCAATGCCCGCCGCCTCAAAGGCCGCGCGCACAGCTTCAAAATCGGCCAGAGCGGCCCGCACTTCCCACACGGAACCTTCATCAACAACATCTTCGGCCCCGGCTTCCAGTCCGAGTTCCATCACCTGCTCCTCAGAGATTTTCTCTTTGGACACGGTAACCACGCCCTTGCGGTCAAACATCCAGCCCACGCAGCCAGCTTCTCCCATGGAGCCGCCGCCCTTGTTGAGCAGGTGGCGCACTTCCGCAACCGTGCGGTTGCGGTTATCGGTGGCAGCTTCTATGAGCAGGGCCACGCCGCCCGGTCCGTAGCCTTCGTACATCACTTCCGCAATATCGCCACCGGCCAGTTCGCCGGTTCCCTTCTTGATGGCGTTCTCAATCTTGTCCTTGGGGAGGTTCACCGTCTTGGCGGCGGCAATGGCGGCACGCAGACGGGCGTTACCAGCGGGGTCGCCGCCACCTTTTGCTGCAATGATGATTTCCTTGGCAGCCTTGGTGAAGGCCTTGGCGCGCTTTGCGTCCTGGCGTCCCTTGCGATGCTGGATGTTCGCCCATTTACTATGTCCGGCCATATTTCCTCCTTAAAATCATACGGCGCATGTCAGAGTGCGCACGCTGACAGCGCAGATGCCTCTGCGTGTCGGGTTATTGGTCTGCATCGGGTCCGGCTGCGTGTCCCGCAGAATCATCCGCGCTTTCCTGTCCGCCCTTGAAACCCATGCCGATGTAGAATATTTCCTTGCTTTCGGCACGGGAACTCTTGGGTTTAAAGGTCTTCACCGTAGTGAAATGCACGCGCATTTCCGTCGCGAACTCGTGGAAATCCGGACCCATGAAAATTTTAACGATAAAACAGCCGCCATGTATCAGGTATCGGGCGGCCACCGCAAGTGCTTCGCGGCACAGGGCCGCAGAACGGGCCTGATCCGTAAACCGGTGTCCCGTGGTGCTGGGGGCCATGTCGCTCATCACCATATGCAGAGGACTCATGGCCGCAAGGGCATCCTCGAACGCCTGCGAGCGTTCGAACACATCCTCCTGCATGAAGGTGACATTGGCGGGAAACCGTGTTTGAGTGGTCTGTAGGTCCGCGCCGAGCACACGCCCCTGCGGGCCTATGAGCTCTGCGGCCCCCAGAGACCACGACCCCGGAGCCGCGCCGAGGTCCAGCACACGCATTCCCGGCCTGAACAGGCGGAAACGCTTGTCTATTTCCTTGAGCTTGTAGACGGACCGGGCAGGATAGTTTTCCTGCTTGGCCTTCTTGAAATAATGGTCACGATATACTTTCATAGTTTCACCTGCGGCACTTGTAACGCAAAGTGCCTGTAACGCCAAGGCCGCACATGGACCGACGCCCGGAACGGATACGCATCATACACGAACTTGGCAAGCCCCAATCACTGCCGGCGGGCGAGGACCAGTTCGACCGCTACGGCCCCGCCATTCTGCCGGCCGGGGCATCTTCCTGCGCACAAATACTCCTGCTCGGGCTTGGTCCCGACCCTGCTGTTGCCGCAGCCATTGCATGCACCGTTGCCGGTCCCGGCGAAGTTGCCTTGGACGCTGCCCCAAACGCCGCCGCCCCCGCAATCGTGCGCTATGTGGAATGTCCGGATTTTGAACGCCAGATGCCCGCGCACTGGGCAGCCGCCATACCCGGCCACTGGCAACGCATATCTGCGCGCGAATGCACGCCGGAGTTGCTGGCACACGGCACAACGCTGTTCTATCGCCAGAATACACGCCTCTTTCCCTCCTTCTGGGGACCGCTGCTGGCTGCCGCCCAGTGGGAACACCTGCGGAACAGCGCAGCCCGCGCGGACTGCCCGAACAGAGCAGCCACCGCCCCGGCCACCATGCCGGGCAAGGAATCTGCCCCCTGCACTGACAACGCCCACCGGCCAGACAGCACCAACCGGCCTGACCGCACCAACCGGCCTGACCGCACCAACCGGCCTGACCGCACGGACTGCCCGAACAGAGCAGCCACCGCCCCGGCCCCCTCCCCCACGTCTTCCGTGCCTTCCCGCTCTCCGGCACCGCAGGCATGTCCGGCAAACCGCACCGTCATCCTGCCGGGTACGGAACAGGGCCTGCTCATACGCGAACTGCGTGACGCTTTTACTGATGAAGGATGGCACGTGCTCACGGTACCGCCGCAGGACATGGCAACCACCCTGCCCCGGCTGCTTACACGGCATTCGCCCCGGCTTTTCTTCAGCGTGAACTTTCAGGGACTGGACATGTTCGGAGAACGCCACCACCTGCTGCGCGCTGCGGGAACCGAGGTGGCGGCATGGTGCGTGGATACACCGTGGCACATCCTCTCTGGCTGCAAAGCCCCGTTCTGGAAAGATACACACCTGTTCGTCACGGACGACACCTTCCTTCCGGACCTGCGCGCAGCAGGTGCCGCCCATGCGCACCATCTGCCTCTGGCCACCGACCCACGCATCTTTTCTCCCTCCGGCCCACCGGACACAAAGGATTATGAAGGGCCGCAGATGCATGAACTTGCGCAGGCGGCCGTCTTTGTGGGCCGCTCCGAATTTCCGGAACGCCGCAAGTATTTCTCCGGCCTCGTGCCCGATTCCGCCCTGCTGGCCGCAGCTTCACGCATGCTCAACGCGGGAGAAAGACCGGACTATCACTGGTGGACACGGCAACTCGGCATTACCGGCTTCTGGCCCGAAACCCCGCGCCACGCAGGAGCCGGAGCCGAGGAGGCTTCCCGCCGCTGGCGTGCGCTATGCCTTGGGCAGGCCCTTCCCCATGGCCTTGCGGTCTTCGGGGATCAGGCATGGCGTTCCGCCGTGCCCGGCCTGCACCACCTGTACCCGCCAGTGGACTACTACACCCGTCTTCCCGCCATTTACAGGCAGGCGGGCATAACCCTGAACATCACCGGCCTGCTGCTCCCCGGCGGACTCACGCAACGCCACTTTGACGTCTGGGCCGCAGGGGGGCTGCTGCTCACCGATGCCAACCCCGGCATGCACATCTTCCCCGCTCACCTCGCGCAGGCGGTGACCTTCAGCCGCGCAAACGAACTGCCGGACCGCATGGCGGCATGGCGCGCCGCCCCCGGCAGCACGGAAGAATTGCGCAGGGCATGGCGCACTGTCATACTGGAAGGACACACCTACCGT
The DNA here is from genome assembly GCA_964425115.1 of uncultured Desulfovibrio sp. Classification (GTDB taxonomy): domain Bacteria; phylum Desulfobacterota; class Desulfovibrionia; order Desulfovibrionales; family Desulfovibrionaceae; genus Halodesulfovibrio. The sequence continues at coordinate 15,206 of CAYRLL010000067.1, forward strand.
CATCGCGTCCGGCAGGTTATTGCCGCCATCTCCCCTTCCTGAATCGTCCTGAGCTGGCCAGAACCGAACCGAATCGAACCGAACAGGCCCGAACCGAACAGGCCTAAATCTTCCTGAATCGTCCTGTGCTGGCCTGACCGCGCCCGGCCTCATCCGACCTTATCTGGCCTTATCCGGCCTTATCCGGCCTTACCTGGCCTTACCTGGCCTTATCTGGCCACGCCCCAGTCTTACCCGGAATCACTCGCCCACCCCGGCCAACCCCGACGACCGCCCCGCCCCAAATCCACACCGCCGGAACGTACCCCGCACGGGCGCATATGTGCACTCCATTATTATTTTCCTGAAATGTATTGTCCCGTCCAAACCCATGCGGTAATCTATAGAATAATTGCCAGACCTATCAGACAGGATAACAATACCGACACGTTAGAGCCCCAATGCGCACACTTGACAAGCAACTCCTCCTTAAAGAAGCGGGCAAGTTCTTCCTGCCCGTCACCCTGATTGCGGGCATCATCATCGCCTACGTGGCGCATAACGAGGCATCCCTGCGCGAATCGCTGCTCAAACGCAGGCAAAGCGTGCATGTGGATTTTGTGGCCAAATCCACGGAACTGGAACTGCAATCCATTCTGCAAGATCTGGTCAACCTGTCGCATCAGGCAGGGCTACAGGACTATCTTTCCGATTTTTCAGAAGAATACCGCAGCAAGCTGGAAGCCGAATACTTCTCCTTCATCCGCAACAACCGCAAATACGATCAGGTGCGCCTGCTGCTCACCACCGGCATGGAGGATATCCGCGTCAACAAGCAGCGCAGGGGAGCAGCCGTGGTTTCCCGCAAGGACTTACAGGATAAATCCGGCCGCTACTATTTTGCAGAAAGCAAAGACTTGCCCCGGAATAATGTGTTCGTTTCCGAAATGGACCTGAACGTGGAAAACGGAAAGCTGGAAACCCCGGTCAAGCCGATGGTCCGCGTAGCCACACCGTGCTTTGATGCCAAAGGAGACCGCAAGGGCGTTCTCTTGCTCAACTATCTGGCGCAGGGACTGCTGGATACCATTGCCCGCTCCAGCGAGCTGGAACGCTCCCACACCATGTTGCTGAACAAGAACGGCTACTGGCTGTATTCTCCGCACCCGGAAGACGCATGGGCATTCATGTACCCGGACAGGCAGGACCGCACCTTTGCCCACCGCTACCCCCAGGCATGGAGCAGCATCCGTGACGCCATGAGCGGGCAGTTCATGCATAAAGGAGCACTCTTCACCTTCAGCACGGTGCATTTCCTGCCGCCTCACGATGCCCAACTGGCGCTCACCTCCCCCGTTGCGTGGAAACTGGTAAGCATTGTCCCGCCGGAACAGATATCGCTGCTTACCGGCACCATCTACAACAGGTTCACATACGTCTTCGCGGTCATCACGCTGCTCATCGGCACAGCTGCCTTTCTGAACGCACGCCGCCTGCTGGAAAAAGCCGCCAGCCTTAAGGCTATTCAGCTGAGCCAGAGCCGCTTCAAGCAAATCGTGGATTCATCGTGGGATATCATCTGGGAAGCGGACCCGCAGGGACGCATAACCTATGTAAGCAAGCGCGTACACGACATTCTCGGCTTCACGCAGGAAGAGGTGCTGGGCCGCATGCCCTTCAATGTGGAAATGCTGCTGAACACGGCACAGGGCGGCACGCATCCCACTCCCCTGCCCGAACACGTTGACTGGGACGAAGCCGCCATGCACAGGGAAGGACATACCGTGTGGCTGCATACAACCGGCAGCCCCATACTGGATGATACGGGAATATTGAAGGGCCTGCGCGGCATCTCACGCGATGTGACAGACAGGGTGCTCAATGACAGGGAACTGGAAAGCGCCCGGATGCAGGCAGAATCGGCCAACATGGCGAAAAGCGAATTCCTCGCCCGCATGAGCCATGAAATACGCACCCCCATGAATGCCATTCTGGGCATGACCTACCTCGCCCTGCGCACCGAACTGACTCCCAAGCAGCAGGATTACCTGCTCAAAATCAAGCAGTCTGCCAATTCACTGCTCGGCATCATCAACGACATACTGGACTTCTCCAAGATCGAAGCAGGCAGGCTGGAGGTGGACCCCAGCCCCTTCTCCCTGCACGCCGTTATGGAAAACACCGTCAATGTTGTCTGCCTGCCCGCAGAGGAAAAGGGCATAGAACTGCTGCTGGCAGTAGACAGCGATGTGCCCGCCGGACTGTACGGCGATTCGCTGCGCCTGGGTCAGGTGCTCATCAACCTTGCCAACAATGCCATCAAATTCACGGAAGAAGGCGAGGTTGTCGTATCCGTTTCTGTAGAAAACAGAACGCCGGAAGGGGTGAACCTCCGATTTTCCGTGCGGGACACGGGCATTGGCCTCTCCCCCGAGCATATGGAGCAGTTATACA
>CAYRLL010000068.1:0-1162 GCA_964425115.1 uncultured Desulfovibrio sp.
CGGCTGGCAGTCGCAGCCAAGTGCTGTCTGGGTATGCTCCGCTGAAGGAAATGTCCATGCCGTGCTAGTGGCTCCCAGCACGGTAAAGGTGGGAGTTCCCACTGAAACGGCAATATGGCGCGGTGCTGAACAGTTGCCTACGTGCAGCACGGCCCGCTCAATGCAGGCTGCCATCTCGCGCAGAGAAATAATCTCATCGGGAAGGATAACGGCCTCCGGGCACGGACAGGCATCACGCACGGCAGCGGCCTCTTCCCGCTCACCGGGGCCGTACAACAGCAGAAAACGCATATCCGCGTGCTCCTGTGCCATACGCGCCATGAGTGTGCCGTAATGCCGCGCAGGCCAGCGGCGGGTGGCACGGCGGTGGGTGGGGTCCACAGTGACCAGCCTATGGCACTGTTGCACGCCATACCGTGCAAGGTAATCTGCCGCAAAGGTCCGTTCCTGTTCCGTAAGATACAGGCGGGGTTTCTCCCCATTCCATTCAATGCCGAGCGGACGCAGCACGCTGGCTTTTGCCATGGCGGCATACCCGTTCTGAGGGGTGACGGTGTGGGTAAAGAGCCACGCATTGTACCACGCGGGGGTATAACTCAGGCGCACGGGAGCACCGGAAAATGCCACAACCCACCGGCATCTTGGGAGTTGTTGGAAATCCACGACGATGTCATAGCCCTGCCGGGCCACGGACCAGTAAAACGCTATCTCGTTGAAAAGACTGGTTAACTTCTTGCGGTCTATGGGCCACACGGTGTCCACATCCGGGTTGTTCTCCAGCATGGGCGCGCACTTTTTCTCGGTGAGCACATCTATACGCGCCAGAGGAAAACGCTGTTTTAACAGATGGATAGATGGTGTGGCGAGCAGCACATCGCCTATCTGCCGCAACTGGCAGACCAGAATCCTGCGCACGTTGGCAGGGTCTGCGTGCTGGACGAAAACAGGAAGATCGTGGACGGAACGGGATGAACTCAAGGCGAACTCCGTGGATTGTTGTGTGCCAGCGATACGGGCTTCCCGCGCCGGAGTCAACATTCAGCCGCCCCTGAAAAGGACAGGTGCAACGACAGACTTCCAACGGCCTGATCCCGACAATCTGACTTTCAGAAGCCTGATTCCGACAAGCAGACTCCCAGAGGCCTGATTTCCACAAGCAGAC
>CAYRLL010000068.1:1262-3646 GCA_964425115.1 uncultured Desulfovibrio sp.
ACAGAATTCCAACGGCCTGATCCCGACAATCGGACTTTCAGAAGCCTGATTCAGACAAGCAGACTTCCCAATGCGAACGCCCCCGGAAACGGTGCTTCAGGGGGCGCAACAGCAATTCGGACATGCTTGCATACGGCGGGCAGCAGATATCTTTCGTATGTACTAGCCAAGCCAACGTTGCCCGCCCCGACTGTTGCCAGCAGCCGGAACCGGAGCCTTGCAGACCGAATTATCAGCGGCTTTGTTCAGGGTTGAATTTGGCAACCCGGAAATGACTCTGGTCTGCGCAGTTCACCTCGTCGGCGCTGGTTCTGCACCGGAAGAACATCATGACGAGAAAATATGCGGAGAACGCCACAAACGAGAGGGAAATGAATCCAAGTTCCTGCGCGGGGTCTGTGAAAACAGGCAGAAAATGTGAAGCAAGCTCAGGCGCGGTTTTCACGAAATAGCGCACGGCGAGAAACACCCACGTGCAGGCAAGGTACAGCGAAAGATAATCGTTAACCTTGGACGCGCAGAAAGGGCGCAGTTCGTAGGAAGGTGACGCCGGGTCGCACACCACGCCCCTGGAGGGGTGGTAGAGGCTGTTTGCGCGCGCCTTGGCACTGGTTATCATGGTATGGGTTTTAAAGAGGGGCCCCACGGCCTCATCTTCGAGCGTATGGACAAGGCGGCACCACTTTTCCTGCGTGTACCGGCTGCCCTTGGTAATGGCTACCCATGCAAAGGAGATGACCGCCCCTATGCTGCAAACGACAAGCTGATAGAAATAAGGATTGCGCATTGCCGCATCGGACACGAAAAGGCCGGTAAAGGCCAGAGCCGTGAACGCCCAGAACAGAATGGACTTTTTCCAGTACAGCTCGTTCTCGTAACGAAAATTATCCAGTGCCGTCTGCAAGGCCAGCGTTCTGCGTGTTCCGGTGAGTTGACAGTCTCCTCCAGCCGCGTCCGTCTCGCAGCTCTCACCGAAAAACGCTTCCACATATTCCTGCGGGGAAAGCGTCAGCATGATTTCTTCCTTATCCGTTTGATATGAAGCGGGCGGTACGCAACCACCGATTGATTGCGCACTCAAACTACGCGCGCAGAGTTATCCCCCAGTTACCCCGCCCTGTCAACCGCCTTGTGAAATTTGTTTTAAGACATAAAATCAAAAAGATGCGAAATAATCGCCGTAGGTTATGAAGCAGCACTGTATCCAACGGCAGCAGCAGACTGTTCACTCGAACAGCGTAACCGCGCAAAATACTGCGGGATTTCTCGCCAGTTGACCGGAAGAGATACAATGCATTTCATGCTCTGTTCCAGAACCATGCTGAGCATGGATCGGCTTGTGCCTGATGGCGCAAAGAAGGGAGGCGGGAATTTGCCATGTGTTGTTCCGGCGCGGGCAGGAGTAACCCCACGCGCGCCGCGCCAGATGGACCATTACGGAGAATGTTCACTGCATGACTTGGGGCCGCATAAGAAAACGCCTCCGTTCGAAAACGGAGGCGTGAAAGCAACCAACTATAATATATGCCGGGAACAGAATTGCTACACGGTTTCCCAGATGAGGGCGGCCCACTCTCCGTCTATCTCGCGGCGTGCAGGGGCAAGACCGAGAGAGGTGTAAGCCTGCTCCACGCTGTCTGCCTGTGTAGCCAGCAAGCCGGAAAGCACGAGGCAGCCCCGGAAGCCACGCGGGCCACTATCTGCGGGGCAAGTTCGCGAAGCGGCTGGGCAAGGATATTGGCCAGAACCACATCAAAAACATCCTGTGTGTAATCCGCGCTGCCCTTGGCTACGGCAAAGGCGTTTTCCACACCGTTTATGGTACGGTTTTCCTCGCTGTTCTCCACAGCCAGAGTATCAATATCCACCCCCAGCCCGGTCATGCCCAGCTTGGCGCAGCCAATGGCCAGAATGCCGGAACCGGTACCTATGTCGAAAAAGCGCATTCCTTCGCGCAGCCGTCCTTCCTTAGCCAGCTTGGAGACACAGGCAAGGCACAGGGCCGTGGTGGGATGATGGCCGGTGCCGAACGCCGTCTTGGGTTCGATAACGATAGGAATGCGGCCCTCAAGGTCCTGCGATTCCACCATCCATGGCGCAATGACCATGAACAGTTCGCCCACCCTTACGGGGGTGAAAAATTCACGCCACGCCTTCGCACAAAGAGCATAACTGCATAACATCCTGAAGGATTACCATCCTGTTAACCGAAGTGAAAAGAATGTATTTCATGCTCTGTTCCGGAACCAGCTGACCATGGGTCGACTTGTGCCTGACGGCGCAAAGAAGGGGGGCGGGAATTTGCCATGTGTTGTTCCGGCGCGGGCATGAGTAACCCCACGCGCGCCGCGCCAGATGGACCATTACGGAGAATGTTCACTGCA
>CAYRLL010000068.1:3746-17478 GCA_964425115.1 uncultured Desulfovibrio sp.
AATGACCATGAACAGTTCGCCCACCCTTACGGGGGTGAAGAATTCACGCCACGCCATGGCCCAGTTGCGGTTTTCCACTTCATCGCGTTCCACGCTCGCATCGGGAACCAGACTGCGCATCTCCGCCAGAAATTCCTCGCAAAACGCGGGATTTTCTACATACACGCGGTAGCGCACATCGCCCGTGGGCAAGGTTTCCTCTTCCCAGCCGTACTGGAGCTTGCTCACCAGCGCCACGGTGGCGAGGTCCTGCATGTCTTCCGGTACTGTTATATCCAGCCTTATCAGGTGTTCCATGTCGTCTTTCTATCCTCGTGCCTGGTATCGTGCCATTTTCCGCTCCAGCCTGCGGCTGAAGGAGGTGAGCACGTAACAGATGATGAAGTACATGACAAGGATGGTCAGGTATATCTCCATGGGAGCGGAAAGCGTGCGGTTGTTCACCTGTGTTGCCGCACGGGTGAGCTCGGCCACGCCGATGATGTAGGCCAGCGAGGTATCCTTGGTCAGGGAAACGAACTGGTTGACGAAGGAAGGAATCATGTTCCGCAAGGCCTGCGGCAAGATGACATATTTCATCGCCTGAAACTTGCTCAGCCCCGTGGCCCGCGACGCCTCCATCTGCCCTGCGGGCAGCGCCAGCACGCCTGCGCGCACGATTTCCGCTATGTAGGCGGCGGTGAACACCACAAAGGCTATGATGACGGAATCGTTTTCCGGCATTGCCTTGCCCATGACCACCGGGAAAAGGAAATACACCCACAGGATAAGCATGAGCAGCGGAATGCCGCGGATAATTTCGATATAGATCAGGGAGGGCCACTTCAGCCACCAGCGTTTGGAAAGGCGCATCAGGCCGATGACAAGCCCCAGCCAGAAGGCCCCGAATATGGAAATGGCCGCCATGACCACGGTGAGGGCGAGTCCGCCCAGGGGTCCGTCCGGATAGGCGCCTATGAGCAGATATTCAAAGTTGTCGGCAACGATATTCCACTGCATGCCGGTACTCCTAGTAGCTCACGGTGCGCATGAAATGCTTGTTGTACTGGGTTATCGCAAACGAAACCAGCAGCGAGATGAAAAGGTATATGAGGGTGCTCACCGTAAACGCTTCGAATCCGCGGAAAGAATAGGATTCGATCTGCCGGGCCATGTAGGTGAGCTCTGCCACCCCTATGGTCATACACAGTGAGGAGTTCTTAATGAGATTAAGAGACTGGGAAATGAGCGGCGGTATGATGATACGGAAGGCCTGCGGCAGAATGACGTAGCACATGGCCTGCACGAAGGAGAGGCCGCATGCGCGGGAGGCTTCGAGCTGCGTCTTGGGAATGGAGTTGATGCCGGACCGTATTTCCTCTGCAATGAAGGCTGACGTGTACACCGTAAGTGCAATGACCCCGGCGACAAATTCAAAATCCCATTGATACAACCACTGCATGACCGGACGGGGGAGCAATCCTTCCGAACCGAAATACCAGAAGAAAATCTGCACCAGAAGCGGCGTGTTACGGAAAAATTCCGTATACGCAACGGTAAACCACACAAAGGGCCGGAACCCTGTGAGGCGCATGACGGCAAGAGCCGTGCCTATAATGACGGAAAACAGAAGCGATAATGCCGAAATCTGGCAGGTAACCGCAACGCCCTGAATTATCCAGTCCAGATATTCGCCGGAGAGGACAACATTCCAGTTGAATTTGTAATTCAAAACATGCCTCGGAACATGCAAAACGGGGAGCACGCGGTCAGGCGCGCTCCCCGCAGGTTAATCAGAGCTTAGGGCCACAGTTCCATGGTCCAGGTAAGGGGCAGGTAGAAACGGGTTTCCGGTCCGAACCACTTATCGTAGGTGGTCTTGTATTCACCGGAACGCCACATCTCCATAAGGGTCTTGTTGATGAAGTCGCGGAACTTGGATTCGTTTTCCACAATGCCGAGACCGTAGGGTTCTATGGAAATGGCTTCGGGCAGAATTTCCCACTTGTTCGGTTCGGGGTCGGAGCCGCGAAGACCGAGCAGGATGGTGGAGTCGGTGGTAACTGCCACGGCCTTGCCCTGCTTCATGGCCAGCATGGCCTGCGGGTATTCGTCAAAGGAAAGCACCGTGCAGTCGGGCTGGGCTTCGCGGATATTCTTTTCGGAGGTGGAGCCCTTTACGGTGGCTACACGCTTGCCCTTGAGGTCGGCAACGGTCTTGATACCGGAATCCACGGGCACCAGCAGCTTCTGGCCGTCCATGAAATAGGTGATGGAAAAGTCGATGACGTCATCGCGCTCAATCTTGTGGGTCATGGTTGCTGCGGCGATATCCACGGAGCCCTGCAGCACCATGGGGATACGCGAAGCGGAGGTGACGGCCTTCAGTTCCAGCCCCACGCCCATGGCATCGGCAATGTACTTGCAGATATCCACATCGAAGCCCACCAGCTGCTTGGAGGTTTCGTCCACGTAGCCGAAGGGCACAGTGGAGTCCTTAACGCCGCAGATAAGCGTGCCGCGTGCCTTGATCTCTTCCAGCTTGTTGGCATGCGCCAAGGTGCCTGTAAAGAGAATGCCCAGAGCCACCGCAACCAGTACTAAACGTTTCATGCCTTACTCCCTCACATTTGTTCTGTTGGGGACGCGCACCGTGCCTCGTCCCGTGTCCGCGGATATGCTAAAGGATTTCCTTGAGGAAAGCCTTTGTACGGTCATGCTGGGGATTGGTGAAAAAGTGTTCCGGCGTGCCCTCTTCCACAATCACGCCGGCGTCCATGAACACCACCTTGTCCGCCACTTCACGGGCAAAGCCCATTTCGTGGGTGACGCAGAGCATGGTCATGCCGTCACGGGCGAGGTCTTTCATGGCGTTGAGCACTTCGTTGATCATTTCCGGGTCGAGAGCCGAGGTCGGCTCGTCAAAAAGCATCACCTTGGGTTTCATGGCAAGGGCGCGGGCAATGGCAACGCGCTGCTGCTGACCGCCGGAAAGCTCTACCGGATACTTTTTGGCCTGATCGTGTATGCCCACCCGCTCGAGCAGTTCCATGGCGATTTTCTGCGCCTTGCTCTTGTCGGTCTTGCGGACCTTGATGGGGGCGAGGGTGACGTTTTCCAGCACGGTGAGATGCGGGTAGAGGTTGAACTGCTGGAACACCATGCCCACCTCGGTGCGCAGTTCATTCACATCCACGCCCTTGTCGTGAATATTTCTGCCTTCCAGCAGGATTTCGCCCTTCTGGATTTCTTCCAGACGGTTGATACACCGGATAAAGGTGGACTTCCCTGACCCGGAAGGTCCGCAGATGACCAGTACCTCACCCTTCTCTATGCTCTGGCTCACATTTTTGAGAACATGGAACTCGCCGTACCACTTATGAATATCTTTGATTTCAATCATTGCCATGAACAGCAACCTGCTTCCTCAAGTAAGGGGAAAAGTCCGCAACAGCGGCGCAAGATAGCCGGAAACCCAGAGCCGACACAGGGGTGCCGCGCCCGCAAGCTCACGCCTTCCGAACCTGTTCGGGAATTCGCAAGATTTGGTAGATTTCTGCAGTTTCCGGTGACAATTCAATGGAGTTTCGTTATTTTTAGACAAGGCAGGGCAAAACTGTCAAGCCCTAGATTTTACACGAATGTAAAACCAACCTCTTTTCAAGATGTTGTCTGTATATCCAACCAATCTCTTGGCAATGCTTTTTGTGCCACTCTTCTGCAGGAAAACCGGCCTGTTCCCGCGCACCGGCGCAAAGACCCTGATTTCAGGGCTGTCACAGGAACCATGAAAAAAAGCCCGCCGGAAAAACCCGACGGGCTTGCTGTTGCTGCATTCATGACGTGCTCACTCCGGCAGGTGCAAATTGACAAAAAAGGCAAAATGTGGCTGCCCGCACAGAATAGCGTGGAGCAAGATATCTCATGCCCCGCCTGCAGACGTACGGAACTTTGCATGTATGCCCATGACCTTCCATCCGCCGCCTTTCACCGCCCGGTCAGACATACATGTTCGCCAAGGCACCCTTACCCGTTGCATAGGCTCCCAGAACATCCTTATTGAAGCTGTAGGTGGCGCTCATGCCGGAGGCATCTCTGCCGCCGCCGGTATTCATGTACTCCATGGTCTTGCTGACCACCTGCGCGCCGAAGGTCTGCTTATCTGTCGCACCCATGGGCGCAAAGCCCGGTGAGGATGAATTATTGAGATAATCCATCGTCTTGCTGACCACCTGCGCGCCGAACATCTGTCTGTCCACACCTGACATGCCGTTCATGGTCTCCCCTCCTTGAACGCGGAAGTGTATGCGTACTCCTTATTAAGCACTACTCTTAAATATAGAACACGCACCACCATAAAGCCAGTATTTTTTGTCAATTCAGGCTATGTTACAGAAAAAGGGACACCCCGAACGGAGTGCCCCCATATTCTGCACGGCGCAGGTATGGAAAATCAGCACATCAGCGTGCCGCCAGCAGTTCTTCCAGCGCACTGGCGAAGGATTCCAGATCCTCACGCCCGATGATAAGCGGCGGCACAAGGCGCAGCACCCGGTCCTGCGTGAGGTTGAGCACGAAACCCCTGTCCATGAGAGTGCGCCAGATTTCCTGTCCGGGAAACGCCAGAACAATGCCTATCATAAGGCCCAGACCGCGCACTTCCTCAATGGTTCCGGGATGGCGGGCACCAATGGCGCGGAACAGGCCCATGGCGTATTCGCCCAGCTCTTCCGCACGGCGGGCCAGATCTTCTTCCCGCAGAATATCCAGCACCTTGGCTGCCACCGCCGACATGGTCGCTCCCGCGCCGAAGGTGGTGGCATGGCTGCCCGGCTCGAAGCCCCGGGCCACCTCGTCCGAGGTCATCATGGCGCCCATGGGCAGCCCGTTGGCCAGCGCCTTGGCAGAGGTGACGATATCCGGCTGCAGCCCGAAATGCTGGAACGCCCAGAAACGTCCTGTGCGGCACAGCCCGGTCTGGATCTCGTCTACCATGAACAGCACGCCCTTCTCGCGGCACAACGCCTGCAAGCCGAGGGCGAATTCGCGCGTCATGGGCCGGACACCGCCCTCGCCCTGCACTACTTCTGCCAGAACACCCGCTGTCTGCGGTCCGATGGCGGCGCGCAGGGCTTCCAGATCGCCCCACTCCACCTGCCGGAATCCCGCAGGAATGGGGGCAAAGCCGTCCTGAAACTTTGCCTGCCCCGTTGCCGCCACCGTGGCCAGCGTGCGGCCATGGAACGCACCGGTAAACGTGATGATTTCTCCCGCATCACGCCCCTGCACCCGCTGCATGTACCGGCGGGCCAGCTTGATGGCGGCCTCGTTGGCCTCTGCCCCGGAGTTGCAGAAGAAAACCTTGGAAAAATGGTTGGTGGCAAGCAGCTTTTCCGCCAGCTCGAGCTGTTCTTCCTGATAGAAGAGGTTGCTCACATGGACCAGCTTGCGTGCCTGCTCGGCCGCCACATCCGCCAGTTCCGGGCGGCAGTGTCCCACGTTTGCCACGGCTATGCCCGCCAGCAGGTCTATGTATTCCCTGCCTTCAAAATCATACAGGCGCGCACCGCTGGCGCTCTTTATCGCAAGCGGATACCGCCCGTAGGTGCGGCACAGCAGCGCCTCTTCCCTTTTCTTCAATGATTCGAATGTTTCGCTCATGGCGTGCACACCTATGTCCGCCGTACACACGGCGGGTAGATTGTCCTGTCTGCCGCAGAGTCTACACGGTTCCGGTATGCCCGAAACCGCCGTTGCCGCGGCTGGTTTCGCCCAGTTCTTCCACCGGTGTGAGCTGCGCCCTGAAAAAAGGCTGAAAGACCAGCTGCGCTATGCGTTCTCCGCGCACAACGGTCCGCTCCGCACCGGAGGTGTTCAGCAGTGAAACCACTATTTCGCCCCGGTAGTCCGGGTCTATGACGCCCACACCCTGACTTACGGTCAGTCCGTGCCGGGCACCGAGCCCGCTTCGCGAGTAGACGAATCCCGCCACATTGAGCGCATCCGGCTCAATGGCGATGCCCACCGGAATGGCGCACCGCTCTCCCGGCGGAATCGTGATGCTCTCCTCTGCAAAACAGGCACGCAGATCAAGCCCGGCGGAGTCCGGCGTGGCGTACGCAAGCCCCCCGCCTGATGCACCCTGGGCGTAGACGGCCTTTGCATTGCCCTCATAGCGCACCCGCACGGCAACGTGGTTCGCAGTCCGATGCTGGGCCGGAGGGGTGTATGTTTCGCTTGTCACTGTTTTTCTCCTGTGCAACAGTTCCATACATGCCTGTGCCGGATGTTGCCGGACGTCACCGGATAGTACCGGACGCCGGGAGCCGCGCCCTGCCTGCCGGAAACGAACCCGGAGCCATGCAGCATGAGGCAGAAAGGACCGCACGCCTGTGACCGGCGGTGATTCCGTAAGAATACTGCCCCGCACACCGGCGCGATGCAGGCTGATGGTGCGGTTTTGATATTCCAGACAGGGATTCAAGTAAAGCAGCGACTTTTTTTATTGTAACCGCATGGAGCGGCTGCGGTAACCGGGAATAAACCCCGGTGCCCGGACGCCCCCGCAATCCGTCACTTGATTGCCGGCAGAAATGGGCTATACTGAACGCCTTGCCGCCGCACGACATATTCTGCAGAAAACACGGAGGAAAGCATGCAGCCGCTTAAGGTATTCAGTGTGGTCCCCCGCCTGCCCGAAGAATTGGAAGATCTTCGGGAACTGGCGTACAACCTGTGGTTTGCATGGAACAGCGACATTGAGTCCCTGTTCTCCCAGATTGACCTTGCCCTATGGCGGCAGATGGAAAAAAACCCGGTCCGGTTCCTGAACAAGCTGCCGCAGGCAAAGCTGGCGGAACTGGCCCGTGACGATTTCTACCGCCAACGGCTGCGCGAGGCGGTGCAGAAAACCCGGGCCTACCTCTCGCGCCCCTCCGCACCTCAATTTAAAGATGCGGCGCGCACGCATCCCGCGCTGGTCTACTTCAGCTTCGAGTTCGGCATTTCCTCGTGCCTGCCCATCTACTCGGGCGGTCTGGGCATACTTGCGGGCGACCATCTCAAATCTGCAAGCGACCTGAACATTCCCCTCGTGGGCATGGGGCTGGCGTACAAGGAAGGCTACTTCCGTCAGTATCTCACGCCGGACGGCTGGCAGCAGGAGCGCTACCCGGACTATGATTTTGAACAGATGCCGCTGCGCAGGGCTCTCACTCCCGGAGGAGCCCCCGCTCAGGTGACGCTGGACGTGGGCGGACGCCCCCTCGTGGCCCGCATCTGGCAGGCGGAAATTGGCCGGGTGACCCTGTATCTGCTGGACACCAATGTGGCGGCAAACCCGCCGGAGTTTCGCGCCCTGACCGCCCGGCTTTACGGAGGCGACCTTGAAATGCGCATCCAGCAGGAAATTCTGCTGGGCATAGGCGGCATAAAGGCACTGGAAGTGCTGGGCCTGTCTCCCAAGGTTATTCATATGAACGAGGGCCATTCCGCCTTTGCGGGTCTGGAGCGGCTGCGCAGCTTCATGCAGCAGGGACTGAGTTTTGAAGCGGCGCAGGAGGTTGCGGCATCCAGTTCCGTCTTTACCACACACACTCCCGTACCCGCCGGGAATGACCGTTTTCCCATGGAAATGATGCGCCGGTATTTTGAAGGCTATGCCAACGAGATTGGCCTTGCGTTCAAGGTCTTCATGGCACTGGGACGCGAGAACCCCTTCAATGACAATGAAGATTTCTGCATGACGGTGCTCGCGCTGAAGCTTTCGCGGTTCAGCAACGGCGTATCCAAGCTGCACGGGCATGTCTCGCGTGATATGTGGAAGCGCGTGTGGAACCAGTTTCCGGTGGAGGACGTGCCCATAGGCGCGCTGACCAACGGCGTGCATGCCCCCACATGGGTGGCGGACGACATAGGTCTTCTGAACGACCGCTATCTGGGCCCAAACTGGCGTGAAGACCCGGACTGCACGCGCACATGGGCGCAGGCGGACGTTATTCCCGATGCGGAACTCTGGCGTACCCATGAGCGGCTTCGTGCACGGCTCATCGACTTTGCCCGTTACCGGCTGCGCAAACAGCTGGAGGCGCAGGGAGCGCGCAACAAGGAATTGCAGCATGCCGACGAGGTGCTTAACCCCGAAGCCCTGACCATAGGATTTGCCCGCCGTTTTGCCACCTACAAGCGGGCCAACCTGCTGCTGAAGGAAAAGGACAAACTGCTCCGGCTGATTGCGGACAAGAAAAGGCCCATCCAGTTTATCTTTGCCGGAAAGGCGCACCCGGCAGACAATGGCGGCAAGCAGCTCATCAAGGACCTCATCGCCCTGTGCCGCACGGCGGAATGCCGGTTTAACATGGTCTTCATCGAGGACTATGACATGGAAGTGGCGCAGCATATGGTTTCCGGCTGCGATGTATGGCTGAACAACCCGCGCAGACCGCTGGAGGCCTGCGGCACAAGCGGCATGAAGGCCATGCTGAACGGCGTGCTGCAGTTCAGTACGCTGGACGGCTGGTGGGACGAGGCCTACAAGCCGGACAACAGCCTGGGCTGGGCCATTGGCAAGGGCGAGGAGTATTCTGACCCGGACTATCAGGATTTTGTGGAAATTCAGACCCTGTACAACGTGCTGGAGCACGAAATAATCCCCGAATTTTATGACCGGGGGCACGGCGGACTGCCGAGGGCGTGGATACGGCGCATGAAGCAGGCACTGGTGGAGCTTGGACCTGTTTTCAACTCGCACCGCATGGTCAGCGATTATGTGCGCACCGCGTATGTTCCCGCCTATGAGAACTATCTGCGCCTGAGCGAAAATGGCTTTGCCGCTGCCGGCGAGCTTGCCGCATGGCGCATGGACATGATGACCAAGTGGAGCTCCATCCAGATTCGCAACGTGCGCACCGCCGACACGACCCGTCTGTTCGTGAGCGAGAAGATCGTGATAGAGGCGGATGTGCACCTGAACGGGCTGCCGCCGGAGCATGTATTGGTGGAATCGTATTTCGGTCCTGTGCAGCAGGACGGCAGCTTTGCCTCACGGGAGGTTGCCACCATGCGCCCCGTGACGGAGGTGCGGGACGGATGGGCCCAATACCGTGGAGAAGCAACGCCGCCGGAGGCAGGAAGGTTCGGCTTTACGGTGCGCGCCGTTCCCTCGCACCCGCACCTGCTGGATCCGCATTCTCTGGGCCTTATCCATTGGGCGCAGCCGGAGTAATGGAGCAGGAGGGCGCGCGGCCCTTCGGAAACCGGAATCCGAAAAGGGAGACACCGGGGGTGAACAGAGCAAGCAAAATGCGGATAGCTTATTTAGCCGCCTTCTGCGCTGTTGCCCTGCTGGTTGCCGCCGGGCCGGGGTTTGCAGATGGCGGCCGCCCGCCGCTTGTAACCTACACGGTGCCCCCGCAAACGCCGCCCTCGCCGCGCACTCTGCGGTTTGCCACGCTGGAGTGGCCTCCCTACATTTCGCGGGAGCTTCCCGGCAACGGGTACGTGGCGCACCTGCTGCGCGAGGTGTTCGGGTCTGCCGGATACCGCGTGGAGCTTGTCTTTCTGCCGTGGCAACGCGCCATAAACGCCCTTTCCGACACGGCATTCGCAGGGTATGTGCCGGAGTACTTTGATCAGACCATCAGCAACAGGCAATGCCTCTTCTCTGAAGGTTTTCCCGGCGGACCTCTGGCTTTTGTACACCGCACAGGACGCAATATTGCCCTTGCCCCGCTTGAGGAGATGCGCCACCTGCGCTTTGGCGTTGTTGCCGGTTATGTCAACTACAGGGAATTTGACGATGCGGACTATCTGCTCAAAGACGATGCCCCGGACGACCTGCATAACATCCGCAAGCTCCTTGCAGGAAGGATAGACATGATCATCGGCGATGCCATGGTCATTCAGTACCTGTACAGAACGCATGTTACGCCGGGCGGAAACGATCTGACCATCCTGCGACCCTATCTGGAGGACAAACCCCTGCATCTGTGCGTCAACCCCCGCCACCCCGCTGCCAAAGACGTGCAGAAAATTTTTGCCGACGGACTGGAAACACTGCGCCGCTCGGGAAGGTTGCAGCAGATGTATGATGAGTTTGTGCAGATGTGCTCACCGCAGAGCAACGGGAAAAAACCGCCGGAAGCACAGAACGGTAGGGCCTGCCCCCCCATGCAGTAACTCTCTGTTGCATGTGGCATGAGAGGATACGGGCATGACGGATGCCCGGCTGTGCGGTATGCCGACCTGATCAATGCCCTTCCACACACGTCCGGCTGGCGAACCGTCCGGCTGTTACGCATCTCCGGCCGGCAAACACGTCCGGCTGGCGTCTGTTGCCACTTGCCATTGCCCGCCCTATGGTCTACCAGAAAGCCCAACCATGCAGGAGGCTCACGTGTCCCATATTTCCAAGGTCGCCATAGTAGGCGGCGGTCTGGCCGGTTGCGAATGCGCCCGCAAGCTCTCGCTGGCAGGCGTGCATGTTACCCTGTTCGAAATGAAACCGGAACGGTTCTCTCCCGCTCATCAGCTTGAAGGGCTGGCGGAGCTTGTGTGCTCCAACTCCTTCCGCTCCGACCAGCAGGATTCCGGCGTGGGGCTGCTCAAACAGGAAATGCGCGAACTGGGCAGTCTGACCATGAGCGCGGCAGAGGCAACCAAGGTACCCGCGGGCAAGGCCCTTGCCGTGGACCGAGACCTGTTCAGCGCGCACATTACCCGCGAAATGGAACAGGACGCCAACGTCACCTTGGTCCGCAAGGAGATTCCTTCGCTGGACGCCCCGGAACTGCAGGGGTTTGACGCTGTGGTCATAGCCGCAGGCCCCCTTGCCAGCGAAAGTCTGAGTGCCTCGCTTGCGCAGGCGGTGGGCGGCACGCACCTATATTTTTATGATGCCATCGCTCCCATTGTGAGCGCGGATTCCATAGATATGACCAAGGCGTTCTGGGGATCACGCTACCAGCCGGACGACAAGGATTATCTGAACTGCCCCATGAGCCGCGAGGAGTACTTCGCCTTTCATGCCGCTCTTGTTGCCGGAGAAAAAGCGCCCACCAAGGACTTTGAGAAGGAAATACACTTTGAAGGCTGCATGCCCATAGAGGCACTGGCGGAGCGCGGCGAAATGACTCTGGCGTTCGGCCCGTTCAAGCCCGTGGGCTTCACGGACCCGGCGACAGGCCAACGCCCCTTTGCCATTGTACAGTTGCGCACGGAAGACCTGAACAAGTCCATGTTCAACCTTGTGGGCTGCCAGACCAAGCTCAAGCACGGTGAACAGGGGCGCATATTCCGCATGATTCCGGGGCTGGAAAACGCGGAATTTGTGCGGTTTGGCAGCGTGCACCGCAATACCTATGTGAACGCGCCCAAGTCTTTGGGCCACGATCTTTCACTCCGTTCCCGCCCTGATGTCTTTCTGGCGGGGCAGATTACAGGGGTGGAAGGCTATGTGGAATCTGCCGCGTGCGGCCTGTGGCTGGGCATTGTGCTCGCAGCCCGGGCACGGGGGCGGGAGATTCCGCCGCCACCGCCGGAAACCTGTCTCGGCGGGCTGCTGAACCACCTGCGTACGGAGCAGAAAAACTTTCAGCCTTCCAACGTGCAGTTCGGGCTTATGCCGGAACTGAACATGCGGGCCAAGAAAAAAGACCGCAAGGCCCTGTACGCCCAGCGTGCCCGCGAGCGGTTTGCCGCATGGCTGGAAGGCGTGCGGGATATTCTGTAACAAAGAAGGCCAGAGTCTCAGCGACTCCGGCCTTTTGCTATTTCTTGCCGTTCTTGCGTTCCCACCAGCTGCGGTCCGGCCCGATGTACCACCAGTCCGTGTGATCCGTTTCCGCTATGACCTGCGCCAGTGCGTTGCCTTGCGGCGTTCTGAGCCGCTGCAACGCCGCCTCCATCCACTTGCCCGCGTAGCGGTTGCCCAGATCCAGCTCCTGCTTGAGGTTGAGGATAAGGTCAATCTGGTCCGCGTCCTGCGCGAGCCGGGCTTCCTGCGTTTTGGCCTCTTCCAGCTCATCCCACAGCGGCAGCACGGCGCACTCCAGCCCGGTTCCTTCTGTGGCGTGCTCCAGCGCCGCCCGCGGCTTGCAGGTATTGTAGATGCGGTTCACGTAGTTGAAGTCGCCCACCCGGGCCTCATGG
Source organism: uncultured Desulfovibrio sp. (assembly GCA_964425115.1). Lineage (GTDB taxonomy): Bacteria > Desulfobacterota > Desulfovibrionia > Desulfovibrionales > Desulfovibrionaceae > Halodesulfovibrio. The sequence goes on from CAYRLL010000068.1 coordinate 15,873, forward strand.
AAATCATGGAACAGGCACATCAGCGCCGTATGCTCCGCATCCGCACCGGCTTCACGTGCCAGCACCCAGCCGATGACCGCCGTGCGGAAGCTGTGCTCCGCCACGTTCTCCGTTCCCGTTCCCAAAAACTGGTACCCGCTGCGGGGTGTCTTGCGCAGCATGCCGGCCTCAAAAAGAAAATCGGCCAAGCGGGTCAGGCGATCCCTGCCCTGCAAATTCTGCTGCGGATTACACGCTGTCATTCCTCTCTCCTGCGCTGGAATACTCCACATTTCGCTCATCAGCCCTGACAGGCACATCACTGCGCCCTGCGGGGCAAGGCTTATCCCCTTTTCCCATCCGTGTACAGCCGTGCCCTTGGAGTGAAGAAGAAAAACATACGTCAGCGATGTCAGTTGTTGCTCTCATTTTTGACGCAGTGGTATTGTTTTTCCTTACAGCACCACAACGGGACATAGCCGGCAGGTGCCGTCACAAGCCTTACACTGCGGGGGGATACCGACCATGGCTACAATGAAAACCGGACCGAATGGGCCAAATGGACCGAATGGGCCGAATGGACCTGCCGGAACGACCGGGACGACCATTCAGGGCGACATACTGAACGCGCCTGATGCCGAAATAGTCTGCTTTTGCAGCCAGACCAGCAAAGGGACACTACAGGGCCTTATCCGGGACGGCATACACAGTCTGGAAGAGCTGAAACACCGCATCGGTGCCACGGGCACTGAATGCGCGGAACGTTCACCACGCGGGCGTTGCTGCACGCCCGAAATAGTCCGCCTGCTGCGTCACGCCAAGGGTATGCTGCCCATGGGCTGACCTTCCTGCGCAGCTCCCGCGCCACACGGCACCACCTCTGCAAAGGCATGGGCAGGCGTTTTGTCCGCAGCCTTCACGGCTGCAACGGTGCATCGGGCGTGTTCATCCTCCCGCACTGTCCGCCACCGGCGGCAGAAACGATTTGTTTCCCGAAATCAGCCTAGCGGCTGCCCCACCGCTTGCCGAACAGCCAGAAGAGAACAAGCACGGTGACAGCGCCCAGCGTGTCTGCCAGCATGTCCTTCTGAGCATCCCACACATCACCCTGACTGCCCAGAAACTCAATGCCGGCCTCACCGCCTTCTGCAACGGCATACCACCACTCGATGATTTCATACCCGGCTGCCACGGACATGATAAAGAAAAGCGAGAACAGCGTGGTGACAATTGGTCCCGCGAGCTTGCGCCGGATGAAAAGTTCCGCCATGGGATAGGCGTAAAAGCCCACCGAGAAATGTCCTATGCGGTCAAAATGGTTTCGCTCCGCGCCCAGAAGATCGGTAATCCACTGAAAGGGCACATTGGCAAAGGTATAATGCCCGCCGATCGTATGCCAGAACAGCCACACCGCCATGAGCCCGTACGACACGTTGGAAAACCGGAACCACGGATACGTGACCACCAGCAGAACAAAAACGAATACAACGGGAATTACCTCCGCCAGCCATACTGCCCGGGAGGCGGGATTTATGGCGAGCAGGCCGAAAAACACCACGAACACGGCTGCCAGCATGGGAGCAAAATTCTCTTGTGTAAGTCTGAATCGCATGACCACCTGCCTGTT